>JASLZL010000025.1 GCA_030754885.1 Rhodospirillales bacterium
TCATCGGGGTGCGTGATCCATACCTTGGAAGCGACTCTGTGGACGCTCGAAAACTCTGAGATCGTTGATTGCAGCCAACCTACCCCCACCGAAGGATCATAATACTAAATAACAACACAAAGCCTCTCTGTTTGGCCCCAAGACATTCATGCACAGCGCCGCGGCCCCGCAAGTGTTTCTAGGGGCTCAGAAGGGCCCGCAATGATCGATGTGCATCGCTCTATACCCCAGGGAACAAGAAAGGCCGCTAGCTCCCGCGGCGACCATACTCGATCCACTTCCGGAGTTACAGGCGCTCTGCCTCGGTGAATGTATGCCCGTTGATCGGTCGTGGCACCGGTTCTGCCATCCAGCGGCTCCGCCAGCGGCGCAAGGCCCGGCGCCTCGTCTTCGAATTCGGCCCCGAACGAGACGCTTGGGAGACAGTATTCGACGACGATACCATGTGTGCTCTAAACCAAAACCTTGCTGGGCTCGCACGGTCCGCGCGTCAGCCCGCGCGGCGGGCGATCTTCGATCCCGTGGTGCCGAACCCCCGCCCCGGCGAGGCGTCTTTCTCCCACACGCTGGCCGACGTGGCGGGCCTGCGCCGACGTCTGGCCCAGGCTATGGATAGTACCTTCTGGCCACCAGCGCGGCGGACCGGGCGCAAAGGGACTTAAAAAAAACGAGAAGCGGTCTCAGCCGGGAGACCGCCTCTCTTTTCTCATCGTTTCAAGGAAAAGGCGTTATTTAGCCTTGTGGATACTGGTCCCCATGGTGTGGGAATCGATGCGCATGTCCACCGTCAGGCCGGGACGCGTCGCCCAGCTGTTGGCAACCCACAACACCCAAACGTTGCCCACGTCTTTGGTGACCAAGCCCCAAGCCCGGCGCAACAGATCCTCGCGCTTGGTGGCATCCATTTCTGCGTTCGATTTTTCCACCAACTCGTCAAAGTCGCGGTTGTTGTAACGGCCCCAATTGGCCGCGCCCAGTTTCTTGCCGGGTTGATAGGAATGCAGGCCATAGATGGGCACGCTGCCCGCGTCGCCGGTGGGTGTCTGCCAGTAGCCGAGGTAATACGCGAACTCCCCTTTGCTGGCGCGACTGGAAAAAACGGCGTTGGGAACGAGCGACAGGTCGGCCTTGATGCCGATACGGTTCAGCATTTGGACGACCGCTTCGGCGATTTTCTTGTCATTTGGATAGCGATCCGCGGGGCTGTGGACCGTCAACTGAAAGCCATCGCCGTAACCGGCCGTGGCAAGCAACTTCTTGGCCTGCTCGGGATCATAGGGATCGGGCTTTAGGTTTGGGTCATAGCCGTGTCCACCGGGCGGCTGACCCTGCCCCGCGGCAATGGCGTTACCAGCCATGACGCGGTCGACGATGCGCTGGCGATCGATGGCGAGCGAGAACGCCTTGCGTACGCGCCAGTCCTTGAGCGGGTTCGGATATAGGACCTTGCCGTTGTTGTCGCGCACGTGCGGAAACGTCATCCGCCCGTGGCCAAAGAGGAAGCGAACGATACCGTTCGATGCCTCGATGTGAAGCTTGACCTTGGGATTTTTCCTCAATCCCTCGATGTCTTCGGCCGGCACGTCGTTGATCACGTCGACCTCGCCCGACAACAGGGCCGCGAGTCGGGTCGGAGCCGAGGGGATGGCCCGCATGATGACCCGATCCCATTCAGGCTTGCCGCCCCAATAGTCGGGGTTTGCTTCCAACACGATACGGTCGCCGCGCACGAACTCCACGAATTTGTACGGACCCGTGCCGATGGTGACCTTGCCCGAGTCATAATCCTTGGTTGCCGCACCCGTGCCGTTTTTCCGCGACAGGATCATCGGCTGCACCAAGTCGGTGACCAAAGTGGCGTATGGTGCCGCCGTGATGACTTGGATCGTATAGTCATCGATCTTCTTGTAGGTCTTGCCGCCCGACAGGAACATTCGCGAAGGCGTGGTCGGCGATCCAGGGATTCCACCCTTGGCCCGCTCAACCGAATACATGACGTCATCGGCCGTGAACGGCGAGCCGTCGTGCCACTTCGCCCCCTTGCGAAGGTTAAACTGCCAAGTCTTGTCATCGATGTTTTTCCACGATTCAGCGAGGCCGGGGATAAATTTCTGCTTGGCATCCTGGCTCACCAGCGGATCGAATATCTGATTAGCCACTTGATAGCTGTTCTTGAAGGCGTAGAAATAGGGATCGACGGACGGCGTCTCCAGGGACACGCCGATGGTCAGCGTCTCTGACCATGCGGATCCAGCTAGCACCGCGGCCATTGCAATGCCTGCAACGCCTGTTCGAACGATATTCATTGATCTTCCTCCTCATTGCCCTCCCGGGTTTCACCCCGTGCGATTTGGCGGCCGGGCGGGGTTGGTTGTTGTCGACGGCGTTGGCCGCGCCACCGCTCGCCGTTCTCTTCAGCTTTTGTCGAGGGCGACGCTCCAACTCCAAGGGGAATTAGATCGGGTGGCACTTCCACTGTCAAGGAACGGCGCGGGGCGGGAACATCGCCAGCGTTGCCCTGGACCGGGACCGACACCATAATGCGTCTGCCGAAAGACCATGGCTGATTGGGCCCCAACCCCGGGCCTAGTGTGTGCTTTCGAGGCGTTGGAACCGCCTCCTCGGACGAACTTCCAGTATGGGAGACAAGGTCAGTATGGGAGACCAGGTTTGACGATCTACGTCGTCCGCCGGTTGTTGCAGAGCGTGGTGGTTCTTTTCGTCATCACGCTCCTCGTCTTTTTGTCGGTCAACGTCATCGGCAATCCGGTGGACATCCTGATCGACCCGGAGTGCGATCAGGCCTGCCGTGCACTGGCAATGCGCAACTTCGGTCTCGATCGGCCGCTCCATGAACAGTACGTGGTGTTCGTTTGGAACGCACTCCACGGAGACCTGGGAGACTCCTTCATCAGCAAGGTTCCCGCCGTGAATCTCATCTTAGAACGCCTTCCGGCATCGCTGGAACTCACGATTTGCGCGCTCCTCCTGGCCCTGGTCATCGGCATTCCGTCCGGCATGTGGGCCGGGTTGAAGCCCGATGCCACAAGCGCCAAGTTGATCATGGGGTTCTCGACCTTGGGTTTCAGTGTCCCCGGGTTCTGGATTGCCCTCATCATGATCATCATATTCGCCGTCGAACTAGGTTGGCTGCCGAGCAGCGGACGGGGCGAGACGGTCGAGGCCCTGGGTTTTAAATTCAGCTTCCTTACCCCCAACGGTCTCTATCACCTCATCCTTCCAGCGGCCACGCTGTCGCTTTACCATATGGCGCTGATCACGCGCCTTGTGCGTGCCGGCGTGCGGGAGACAATATTTCTCGACTTCATCAAGTTCGCCTATGCCAAGGGCCTGAGCCGCCAACGGGTGCTGTTCATCCATCTGCTGAAGAACATCCTGATTCCCGTGGTTACGGTATTGGGCCTCGAGTTCGGCGGCTTGCTAGCTTACGCCGTCGTCACGGAGACGGTGTTCGCCTGGCCGGGAATGGGCAAACTGTTGCTGGAATCCATCAACGTCTTGGATCGTCCGGTGATTGTCGCCTACGTCATGCTCATCGTTGTTATCTTCATCACCATAAACCTTGTGGTCGATATCCTCTATTCGCTGCTTGATCCCAGAGTCCGTTTGTCCGGAGCCTCCAAATGACTGTTGCCATGGAAACCAAACCGTCCACGAAGGACACCGCGCTTCCCCTCGTCCGTGGGCTGGAGACTCCGTTCCGCCGCATCGTTTCGGAGTTCTGCGAAAGTCGGACCGCTGTCGCTGGCTTCATCATCTTCGTGACCATACTTGGCGCCGCCGTGTCCGCGCCTTGGATCTCGCCGACCGATCCCTATGACCTGCAAACGGTAGACATTCTCGACAACCGAATGCCTCCTGGCTCGCAAAGCATGACCGGCGTGGTTTACGTGTTGGGCACCGACGGCATGGGGCGCGATATGCTGAGCGCCATCCTGCACGGCGTTCGCATCAGCATCTTCGTCGGCGTCGTGAGCGGCGTGATCGCCCTTCTCGTCGGCATGGCCATGGGACTGCTGGCCGCTTTTTATGGCGGCGTGATCGACACGCTGATCATGCGTCTGGTCGATCTTAAGCTGGGCTTCCCCGCCATCCTCATCGCCATGCTCTTGCTTGCCGTCTTGGGCAAGGGCGTAGATAAGATCATTCTTGCCTTGGTCATCGTGCAATGGGCCAACTACGCTCGGGTGGTCCGCGCCACGGCCCTAGTCGAGCGCAACAAGGAGTACGTGGAGGCCTCGCGTTGCCTGGCGCTTAGCGATTTATCGGTGGTATTTCGCCACATCCTACCCAATTGCATGCCGCCGCTGATCGTCGTCGGCACCGTGCAGGTGGCTTATGCCATCGCCCTGGAAGCGACGCTGTCGTTCCTAGGGCTCGGTCTACCCACCACCGAGCCCTCCCTGGGGTTGCTGATCGCTAATGGCTTCGAGTATCTGTTGAGCGGTAAGTATTGGATCAGCATCTTCCCTGGGGTTGCGCTGATGATCACCATCGTTAGCATTAACCTGATGGGGGATCGGCTGCGCGACGTGCTCAACCCGAGGCTTCAGCGTTAACAGCAACATGGCACGCCATCAGCCTCATCGACGCCCACAATCTACCTTCAAGTGAGCGCCGGTTATTGCGCTGGCGCCGTCGCCTGCCAAGAAGAGCGCCACCGCCGCTACTTCCTCCGCTTCGACTAGGCGGCCGAGGGCCGCGGTTTCGGCGAACATCATGCTGAGCACCTCCGCCGCCGCCATTTCCAATTCCCGCCCCATGGCTTCGAGACTTCGGCGTGACATCTCGGTATCGACGACCCCGGGGCAAACATCGTTTATGCGAATGCCCCAGGGCCCCAACTCCTGGGCCAGGGATTCCGTCACCCCTGTCACCGCGAACTTGCTGGCGACGTAGTCGCTGGCGCCCGCCCTGCTACCGTGGAGGCCGCCACGCGAGCTGATATTGACGATGGCGCCACCCTGACGACGGAGGAGAGGGATGGCTTCTTTGACGCACAGCACGACACCCCGCAGATTGACCGCGATGGTGTGGTCCCAGGCGGCCATGTCCATCGCCGCGAGGTCAGACATGGCGCCTACGCTGCCGGCGTTGTTGACCAGCACGTCGAGGCGCCCGTAAGCCTCGTCGCAGGCGCGGAAGAGGGCTGCCACCTCGGCCTCGGCAGTTACGTTGGCTACGACCGACACGCCCCCGATCTCCTTGGCCAGGGTTTCGATGGGTACGCGGTGGCGACCAGCGACAACAACGCGGTATCCCTCGGCGGCAAAGCGCCTGGCGATGGCCTCTCCTATCCCCGAGCCGCCACCGGTCACAACGGCGACCTTCTCCTGAAGAACTTTCCCCATTCCACCTCTCCGCTGTCGAGAATCACCATAGCAGAGCCTTGGGCGGTGGTTTGACTCGATATCGCGGTGCTCCTAGTCTCTCGCGGCGTAGAGGCCGGGCCTCTTCGTGGCTCCGCGGCGGCTCACGGACCTTGGGGTATCCGACCATGAAACTCGGCCCAGTCTTGCTCGAGATTCTCGCCAACAAGGTCGTTGCCGCCTCCGAAATGATGGCGAGCGCGTTGCAACGCACGGCGCGGACGCTCTTCGTCAAGGAGGCCGCCGACTACGCCTGTGCCCTGGTCGGACTGCACGGGCGCATCTTCGCTCACCCCCGGGCCTCGGGCGTCACCCTCTTCGTCAACCTGGACGCCACGACCACGCTAGCGGCGATTCCCGAGCTAGACCCGGGCGACGTCATCGTCACCAACGACGCCTATCTATCGGGAGGCATGGCCACGCACAGCCCCGATATCACGGTGATCGAGCCCTATTTCCACGACGGGCGCATTGTCGCCTACGGGTGGTGCTTCATTCATTCCACCGACGTGGGCGGGGCCGTGCCGTCCTCCATCGCTCCCTCACTCCACGAGATATTCCAGGAAGGGTTGCGCATCCCGCCCATGAAGCTCATGCGTAAGGGGGTGATGAATGATAACTTTGTCAGCATCCTCAAAGCCAACTCGCGCATCCCCGAAGAAAACATGGGTGACGTCCGGGCCATGCTGGCGGCGCTCTACACCGGGCGCAAGCGGGTCGAGGACATCATCCAACGGCACGGGGTCGAGCCCTTCCTCGCGTGTCAAGACGACCTCCTGGATTATTCCGAGATCAAGGCTCGGGAGGTTCTTAAACGTCTCCCCGATGGCGTCTACGACTTTTGGGACTATCTCGACGACGACTTGGTCAGCCGCATTCCGGTTCGTATCAGGATACGGATGACGGTAAAGGACGGCGCTGTGCACCTGGATTTTACCGGCACCGACCCTGAGGTGAAGGCCGCTTACAATATCGCGACCTTCGGGCGGCTGCACGAGTGGTTCACTATGCGTTTCACCTCTTTCCTGTGTACCCATGACCCGACCATCGTTCTCAACGCCGGCATGTACCGGCCGATCAGCGCCGCCAATCCCGTCGGCACGGTTCTTAATGCCGAGTTTCCCGCCGCCGTTGGCTTGCGCTCGAACCCGGCGCGGCGCTTCAACGACGCCGTGACCGGCCTGCTTCTGAAGGCAGCCCCGGACCTCATGGCGGCACCGACCCCGGGCACCCAGTTGGTCTTCGTGCTGGCGGAGTTCGACACTTCGGGGGTCGAGCGGAACGTCACCATTCTGCAGCCTCTCAGCGGCGGCATGGGCGCCTTCAAGGGGCACGACGGTGTTGACTGCCGGGATTCGACCATGTCGAATATGTCCAACCACTGCATCGAGTTCGTGGAGGCCGATTGCGGCGTCGTTATCCGTGAGTACGACATCCGTCCCGATTCGGGGGGGGCCGGCCGCTGGCGCGGTGGCGTCGGACAGAAGATGACCGTCGAAATCTTACGTGACGGTGGATCCGTCGTGCCACGGGGCATGGAACGGATGCGCTTCCCGGCCTGGGGCGTGGCGGGCGGGCGGGCGTCGGCCCCCTTTCGCATGATTGTCGACGATGGTCGGTCGCCGCCAAGCCTTCTGGCGAAAGTGGATCAGTTTCCCGTAAACAAGAATGGTGTGGTCACGGTTCTGATGCCGGGTGCCTCGGGGTACGGCGATCCTTACGGGCGCCATCCCCAAGACGTTCTCCGCGACGTGGAAGCGGGCTTCGTCAGCCGTGGGGCGGCGGATAGCGACTATGGCGTGGTGATCGGCGACAATGGGGCCGTCGATGCGGCGGCGACCACCAAGAGACGCGCCAAGCGCGCAAAGCCCAACCTCGATTTCGACTTCGGGCCCGAACGCGAAGCCTGGGAGCGGGTATTCGACGATGTTACTATGTGCGATCTCAACCGAAGATTGTTCGAGTTGCCGCGCTCCGTGCGTTACGAAACGCGGCGATGCGTTTTTGAATTCGCGGTCCCCAACCTGCCCCGGTCGGGCGGGGCACCAAGCCTGACCAACATTCTCTCGGACGATAGCGCCGCACGGGCCCGCTTGCGCAAGGCCATGGACGCAATTCTCGGCTCAAGGAAGTCACGCTGCTCGACTGCCTAACTGATCACGGCACACTTGACGCAGGGCGGGAATACAGCCGCGTCCCCACAACACTGGTGTCAAAATTGTCTGACGTCAGCGCCTTTGGGATATATTGGGGGTTTGCGTAAGGGAGGATTTCTGGCTCATCGTAGTGACCGAAGGGAACGAAGATGGGCCAGAAATCGGAGAAGAGACAGACGGGTGGAGCGCGGGCGATCAAGGACATTCGCCGAGCAAAGCGCAAGCAGTATTCATCCGAAGAAAAGATTCCTACTGGTTCT
>JASLZL010000026.1 GCA_030754885.1 Rhodospirillales bacterium
GTCGTTCTCAGGCGCCGCTTCATGCACGATGAAGCGCTGGGCGAGGCGCGGAACCAGCTCCGGTGTTGCCGCCGAAACGACAAGGATATGGGGACATTCAGCGTCGCTGTGCGTCATCGCGTCACGGCACCGGCGTCAACAGCGGCTGACCCGCCAAATGGGCACGCATATTGGCAATAGCGAGGTCCGTCATGGCGGCCCGTGTCTCCGGCGTGGCGCTGCCCACGTGGGGCGCCAGGACGACATTTTCCATGGCCATGAACTCAGCCGGTACACCCGGCTCATGGGCAAACACGTCGAGACCCGCACCGCCCAGCACGCCATTGGACAACGCCTCGACGAGCGCCGCCTCGTCAACCACGGACCCGCGCGAGACGTTGACCAAGATGCCCTTGACGCCCAGGGTTTCCAAAACCGGGCGGTCGATCAGGCCCTCCGTCTCGGGGCCACCCGGACAACTGACGATCAAGAAATCCACCGCCCGCGCCAAATCCACGACATCGGCGTGGTAGGCGTAGGACACGTCTGATTTGCGGCTCGGGCCATTGTAGGCGACATCGATATTGAACCCTTGCGCGCGTTTGGCGACCGTTCGGCCGATAGAGCCCAGACCGACGATGCCGAGGCGCTTGCCCGACACCCGCGTGCCGAAATCCATGCCGCCGGCCCGCCAATGTCCGTCGCGGATGAAGCGCTCGCCCTCGGCGATGCGCCGCGCCACCGCGATCAATAGTCCGAAGGCAAGGTCGGCGACGTCGTTGGCGGTTACGTCGGGTGTGTGGGTAACGGCAATGCCACGCTTGGACGCCGCCTCCAAGTCGACAGCCTCATAGCCGGCGGTGCCAACAGCGATCAGTTCCAAGTTCGGCAGGGCGCCGATGAGGGACGCGTCGGCGCCGCCGCCACCGGTGGTCACGATGAATCGAATGCGCCCAGCGACGCTTGCCAGGAATTCCTCGCGGCCCGACGCCGGTAACTTGTGCACGGTGAACTCGGCTTCGAGTTTAGGCAACATGGTCGGATCGACGGCCGAGATAAACAGGACATCCGTATTCACGTCATCTACCGTCAATGGATCTCGGGGTCCGGCGTCGGCGGCCCGGCTTCCAGAAAATCGAAGTCACAGCCCCGGTCGGCCTGGGTCACGTGATGGGTGAAGAGTCGTCCATAGCCGCGCTCGAACCGCGGTTTGGGCGCCTTCCATTGCGTCTTTCTCTCAGCCAATTCGGCGTCCTCGACTAAAAGTTCCAGGCGGCGGGCGGCAACGTCGAGGTGGATCATATCACCATCGCGAACCAGAGCCAGCGGACCCCCGACGAACGATTCGGGTGCCACGTGCAGGACGCAGGTACCGTAGCTGGTGCCGCTCATACGCCCATCCGAAATGCGCACCATGTCCTTAACACCCTCTTTCAAGAGCTTCTTGGGGATCGGCAGCATTCCCCATTCCGGCATGCCGGGACCGCCCTCGGGCCCGGCGTTGCGCAGCACCAGAACCGAAGAGGCGTCGACGTCCAGGCCGTCGTCGTCGATGCGCGCCGCCATGTCGTTATAGTCCTCGAAGACCACCGCCGGGCCGGTGTGGTCCAGGAATTTGGGGTCGGCGGCGGTCGGCTTGATGACGGCTCCGTCTGGACACAGGTTGCCGCGCAGCACAGCCAGGCCACCGGCCGGATAGACCGGGTTCTCCAACGGCCGGATCACGTCGTCGTCATAAACCTCGGCGCCGTTCACCGCCTCGGCAAGGGTCGTGCCGGCAACCGTCATACAGCCCAGGTGGAGTGACCCCGCAAGCCGGGAAAGCAGCCCCCTGAGGCCGCCGGCGTAATAGAAATCCTCCATCAAATAGGCGCCCGACGGCCTGATGTTGGCCAGTGTCGGCACTTCGGCGGCGATCTCGTCGAAGCGCTCCAAGGTGATGTCGACGCCGGCACGGCCGGCCATGGCGACGATGTGAACGACGGCATTGGTCGAACCGCTGAGGGCCGCCGTCACCGCGATGGCGTTCTCAAACGATGCTTGGTTCAGGATGTCGGCCGGTTTCAGGTCCTCCCACACCATATCCACGATGCGCCGGCCGCTGTTCGTCGCCATGCGCGCGTGATTCGAATCGGCAGCCGGAATGGAGGCAGCGCCGGCCAAGGTCAGGCCCAGGGTCTCGGCGACCGATGTCATGGTCGACGCCGTACCCATGGTCATGCAATGGCCCGGCGAGCGCGCGATGCCGTCCTCGATCTCGTTCCAGGCCTCGCGGTCGATGGCGCCGGCACGCAGTTGGTCCCAGTATTTCCAGGTGTCGCTGCCGCTGCCCAGGGTTTCGCCCCGCCAGTTGCCGCGCAGCATCGGCCCGGCGGGAACGAAGATGGCCGGCAAGCCCATGCTGAGCGCCCCCATGACCAACGCCGGCGTCGTCTTGTCGCATCCCCCCATCAATACCGCCCCGTCGATGGGGTGGGATCGCAACAGTTCCTCCGCCTCCATGGCAAGGAAGTTGCGGTACATCATGGTGGTTGGCTTTTGGATCGGCTCGGACAGCGATTGTGCGGGCAGCTCGACGGGAAAACCGCCGGCCTGCCAGACGCCGCGCTTGACCTCTTCGGCGCGCTGGCGGAAATGGGTGTGACAGGGGTTGATATCGCTCCAGGTATTGAGGATGGCGATTACCGGCTTGCCGACATAGTCGCGGCGATCGAAACCCATCTGAGCGGTTCGCGAACGATGGCCGAAGGCGCGCAGGCCATGAATCCCGTACCAGCGATGGCTGCGCAGTTCCTCGGGCTTTTTGCGGTGGTGTTTCATGATCTGTTCAGTAAACGTCGGGCCATGTGGGGGTGTCAACGAGCGGTCACTACCCGGGTGGGGTCAAACAGTGCCATCTCGGGCTCTTGGCCCAGAATACGCTGGGCCAAGAGCTTGCCAAGGTAGGGACCGATGGTGAAGCCCGAAATGCCGCAGCCGATGATGTAGGCATCGTCGATACCCGGTAAGGGACCGATGATCGGCCGGTCGTCGGGATAGACGTCGCGCAAGCCGAGCCAGACGCGCACCACCCGAGCCCGGGCAAGAGCGGGAATGGAGTAGCGGGCAAGGCGTATATTGCCGACCAAGCTGGTGGAGATGACCTCGTTTCCGCCGTGATCGGGATCGCCCTTGCCGATCCAGCCGCCGCCGATAAGCACGGTTCCATTATCGACCTGCTTAAGGGACAACCGGCCGTTGACGTTGCCCAAGATGGTGCGCATCACCGGCGCCATGCGCTCGCTGACCGCCATTTGCTGGACCCGGTACGAGACCGGAGCATGAAGGCCGAACCAGTCCGCCATGCGCCCCAGCCAGACGCCCCCGGCCAGCACTACGCGGCGCGCCACGACGACGCCTTCGGTGGTGCGAACCTCGAAGCCGCCCGATCCGTGTTCGAGAGCCGTCACCTCGCGGCCCTGCCTAACATCGACACTCGCCGCCATCAGGGCGGCGCGAAAAACACGCCCGATCAAGCTTGCGTTGGCGTGCCCGTCCATGGGGCAATGAGAGGCCAGGACGACGCCCGGGCCCAGGCCCGGCTCGATCCGGCGTGCCTGTGCCGTATCAACCACCTCGACCGGCGAGCCGGCGGCCTTGAGCTCTACCGCCTTGTCCTTGACCAATTCAGCCTCGCGCGCATTGAAGGCAAGCACTAGGCCGCCCTGGGCGCCAAACTCCAATCCACCGCCCAGCCATTCGGACGCCGTCTTCCACATCTCCCAGGCACGGAGCGCGTAGGGAACCAGTTCGAGGCGCCGAAAGTGGTGCATCGAAAGCGTGCCCGCGTTGACCCCCGAGGCCTGGGTGCAAAGGCCGCCGCGCTCAAGAAGCGCCACGCGCATGCCGCCCCTGGCCAGGTGAAGCGCCGTCGCGCAACCGAGCACACCGCCGCCGATGACCGCCGCGTCGTAGGTAACGCCGAACCCTTGCGCCATGTTCCCCTGCCACTGACCGATGCGGGGCGATGGTAGGCACAGCGTGGGAGAGCGTCAACGAAGCGGCCTCGGCTTGTCTTTCATCGGGTGCGTCATTATCGTTGGGGAAATGACCCGAAAAGGAGGAAAGCGGATGTCCAAGCGCAAGGTTTCCTGGGAAGGCGCGTTCCCGGCCAACGTCACCCCGTTCACCAAAGACGGCGACATTGACGAGGCGCTTCTGCGCGAGAACATCCGCATGACCGTCGACGAAGGGTCGCACGGCATCGTTGTTTGCGGCCACAACGCCGAAGCGCATCTGATGACGTCGGAAGAACGCAAGCGGATCATCGCCATCTCGATGGAAGAGGTCAACGGACGCATCCCGGTCATCGCCGGCACCGGCGCCATCAATACCGACATCGTCATCCGCCAGACCAAAGACGCCCAGGACGTCGGCGCCGACGGGGCAATGATAGAGCCGCCCTACTTCATGAAGACCAAGCCCGCCGATTCCATCGCCCACTATGCGCGCATCACCGATGCGGTCGATATCCCGATCATGGTCTACAACGTTCCGGGCCGCGCCGGCGTCGACCTCACCACCGACGTCATTGAACAGGCCGCCGAGGTCTCCAACATCTGCGCCGTCAAGGACAGCTGCCACATCTTCGAGCGCATGATGGAGATGATCCAGCGCTTCGGCGATCGCATCAACGTCTTCATTGGACCGCAGGGCATCTGGGGCTTTCCCGGCGTCCTTCTGGGCGCCATGGGGTACGTCGATGGGCTACAGCAGATCTGCGGCCGCGAAGGGACCGAGCTTTATGACTTTGCCAAGGCGCGCGACTACGAGCGTGGCGTGCCGTTGCAGCACCGCCTTCATCCCCTGCGCACGATCATCTTCGAATCGGCGAGCACGTCGCCGGCGAGTCTCAAGGACGCCATGCGCCTCATGGGCCGGCCCTGTGGCTATCCCCGCCCGCCCCTGCGCCTGTCCGAGGGCGAGGACCTGCGTCGCCTGGAACAAGGCTTGCGCGATCACGGCTTTTTGAACAAGGCGGCGGCCGAGTAGCCGTCCGCCCTACTCCACCGCTTCGTCCAGGGGGAGTTGGGCAAGGGCCTTGAGAGGCACCGGGCGCAGCGGTGCGCGGGATGTCGGCAGGCCCGCTTCGGCCAGCGGCCTTCCGGTCTCGCTCGCCATGATGGCTTGCAGCGCCGGCGTGCACGTGCGGCCCTGGCACAGGCCCATGCCGGCACGGGTGTTCATTTTCACAGGACCAATATCGGTATAACCGGCGGCCACGGCGGCGGCAATCTCGCCTCGGGTCACATCCTCGCAGCGGCAAATGATGGTGTCTTCGGTACTTCCGGCAAGGATGCCGGGCCGCACGCCCGACCAATCGGCCAGGGCATCCTGGAATCGCACCAAATCGACCATCCGGCCGCGCGCTTTGGCCGCCTTGGTTTTTAAACGATCCCCCTGACCCAGGCGTTCCGACACCGACGCAGCGGCGATGACACCCTCGGCCAAGGCCACCTCTACGCCGCCAATGCCGCCTCCGTCGCCGGCCAGGAACAGGTTCTCGACCGTCGTCTCCATATCGCGGTTGCGTGTCGCGTGCCAGCCACCGCGCGATGCCGAGAAAGTATGCTCGCATCCGGCAAGGCGGGTCAGTTCGACGTTGGAACGGACACCGTAACCCAGGCCGACCACCCGCGCCTCCAGGCGCCTTCGCGGTCCGTCCACGGGCCGCCAGTTTTCGTCAACGGGCGCCACCAAAACCGAATCCGCCTCTTCATCGCCCGCAACCTCGACGATGGCGGAGCCCCGATGGACGGGAATGCCGCGCCGGAGGAGGCCCCACTCGAAGGCGAGCCCCTTGGCTAGGAGCCCGGGTTGAGACGCCAGGCGCAAAACCTGTCCAGAACTGGGCCACGGGGCGGCGTCGACAACGGCTGCAATCTCGGCGCCAAAGGACGCCAATTGGGCTGCCACCAAACGCAGTAGCGGCCCGGCACCTCCTAAAACCACCGGCCCGTCCGGCACCACCCGAGAGGTCTTCATCAGGGCTTGCAGGCCGCCCAGGCCATAGACCCCAGGTCGGGTCCAACCGGGCACGGGGGCAAAGACCTCCAAGGCCCCGGTCGCCACGACGATGGCTTTCGGGTGCAGTGACGTGACTGTCTCGCCGCCTTCCAGAACCCACAAACGAAGGTCGGGAAAGAGGCCTACCACCTCGTGGCCGGTCCGGTGATCGATGAGGTCGCCATGGCGCTTCAGGTCCCGGCGCAGTTCGTCGCCGCGAGCGTCCGTATAGGCAAGAGGCGGTCCCAAATCGGCCGCGCCGGTCCGCCACACCTGGCCGCCGGCGGCGCCATTATCGTCCAACAGCACGCTTGAAATGCCGGCCTCGGCGAGGGAAAGGGCGGCAGTGGCACCGGCCGGACCGGCGCCGACAATGACGACGGGGGCAGCGGTGTTCATTTCGATGCGCTCGACGGGGCATTGAGCGCCACCGTCATACCGGCACGCACCGCCGTCCGGCAGGTACGCACCTGGGGCGTGCCGTCGATCTCGGCGACACACTGAAAGCAACTTCCCATCAGGCAAAGGGGTCCGCGCGGCTCGCCGACCCGAACCGAATCGCTGAAACGCCCCATGCCGCCGACCAACAAAGCCGCCGCCAAGACCTCGCCCTCGGGAAGCTCCATGGCGCGGCCGTCGACGGTAACGGAGACCAGGGACTGAACGGGCGTCGTGCGGCGAAAGCGGGTCATCCTCTACCCTCTTCGAAGGGTGCATCTCGGTTGCGCGCCCCTTTGATATCAGGCGTCGACCGGCGAAGCCAGCTATACGGTGGGCACGCCCCGCTCGCGGTCGACGGGAGCCATGCTCAACAGCCGCGCCGGATCGAAGGCGGGCGCAAAGATCGGCATCTCGGGTTGGCGTCCGAGAAGGGCGTCGGCCAACAGCCGGCCCATGAAGGGTCCGGCCGTAAAGCCGCTGCGCTGGCATCCGATGGTGAACACGTCCGCGGTGCCCGGCAGAGGCCCTATGACCGGCATGTTGTCGGGGGCGATGCCTTCGATGCCCGTCCACATGCGGACAGCACGCGCCACGGCAAGGGCGGGCACCGCCCTTCGGGCGCTGCCCAGTGCATTCATCATCACCTGATTGACGACCGCTGGATCGAGCTCAACGGTCTCGCGGTCCGCATCCTCGATCCAGCGTGAACCCCGGCCGCCGCCGACGAGAACGGTGCCGTTGGCGGCTTGCTTTAACGAGATATCGCGAAATACCCGGACGCCGGAGGCGAGGATCGGCGGCATGCGTTCGCTGATCGTTTCCTGAGTGACCCTGCCGATGATGGGCACATCGAGCCCGAACCAGCCAATCATCTTGCGCATCCATACGCCGCCGGCAAGGACGATTCGGCGCGCCCTGATGCTCTGCTTCGCGGTACGCAAAACAAAACCCCGGTCACCGCCCTCGACCCCGAAAACGTCGGTGCCGACGCGAATGTCCACCCCCGCCCGGGCGAGGGCGCGGTGAAAGAAAACCCCGCTCAGGTAGGAAAGCGCATGGCCGTCTTGCGCACAATGGGCGGCGGCGACGATATCTTTGGACAAGGCCGGTTCGATCTTCCGCGCTTGGTTGCCGTCGATGATTTCGATTGGCGCGCCGGCGGCGGCACGCAACTCCATCTCCGCTCGCAGGGTCTCGCCGTCGGCGTCCGTGAAGGCGATATCGAGGCCATGGCGGTCGTTGAAGCCCACATCCCGGCCGAGCCACCGAGGAGCATCCTTCCAGAGCTCCCGGCCACGGATGGCATAAGGCACGAGAATGGCGGGGACGTACATCAGGCTTAGGGTCCCACCACAGCGTCCCGTCGCCTCGCCACACAGACCGCCGCGCTCAACCAGAACCACCCGCATGCCGCCCCGGGCAAGGTGCAGCGCCGTCGTACACCCCATCACGCCGCCACCGATGACGGCGGAATCATAGATTTCGGTCTGTTTCATACCCCGTCGCGGTACATACGTGACCCCTTTGGGGATCAGGCGACTTGCGATGGCCCCTCCGTGTCGTAGGGCTCCATGCCGACTACTCGGGCGGGATCGAATTCGGACGCAAAGACGGGCATTTCGGGTTCGCGGCCGAGGAGTTGATCGGCCAACAACTGTCCGGCGAAGGGACCGATGGTAAAGCCCGAACGGAGGCAGGCGGCGACGTAGACACCCTCGACGCCTGGCATGGGGCCGATCAGAGGCTGGTTGTCGGGTGTAAATCCCTCATATCCGGTCCAGGTTCGCACGACCCGTCCCTCCCTAAGGGCCGGGACGACCCGCTGGGCGCACTCGGCGGCGCCCGCCATTTTTGAATTAATGATGTTAATGTCTTGCTGGACATCGCCCTGGTCCGCGTCTTCGACCCAGTGCTCGCCCCGGCCGCCGCCCATGAGCACCGTGCCGTCCTCAAACTGCTTTAACGACAGTTCGTTGGGAACCCGCAAGATAGACTTAAAAAGGGGCCGAATGCGTTCCGATATCGTGCCTTGGTTGACCCGGATGGCGATAGGGAAGTGGACGCCGAACCAGGCCGCCATCTTGCCGATCCAGACGTTTGAGGTCATCACGACGAGACGCGCCGCCGCCTCTCCCGCCGCCCAGCGCACCACATGGCCGCCCGGGCCCGGCTCGACACCGAGGACCGGAGTCCCGTCATGCACCGTCACCCCAGCGTCTCTCAGCGCGGCGTGGAAAAGAATGCCGATGCCGTAGGACTTGGCGTAGCCGTCGATCTCGCTATAGGCGGCCCCGACAATGTCCTCCGAAAGCGCCGGCTCGATCTCGCGCGCCCGGTTGCCGCCGATCATCTCGATAGCGGCGCCGGCTTCGGAGCGCAGCCGGTGCTGGACGGCCAGTTCCTCTGCCACCTCTTCGGAAAAAGCCAGCTCCAAGCCGTGGCGATGGTGAAATCCGGCATCGCGGCCCAGCCACTCCTTGGCGTCGCGCCACATCTCGCGCCCCCGTATCGCATAAGGGATCAGCGTAGCGCGGGTATAGAGCATGGTCAGCGTACCGGCATTGCGCCCCGAAGCCGCGCGGCACAGGCCGTCGCTCTCGAACAGCACCACGCGCATGCCGCCACGCGCCAGATTGAGCGCCGTGGCGCAGCCGATGACCCCACCGCCAATAATCGCGGCGTCGTATGGTTGAGATGCGTTCATAGGATGAGATGTACCAGGAGCGGGGCGCCACGTCATCCCCATCTTGACAAGAGAGGCGTTCTTGGTGCGCCATCAGCCCGCGACGCAATACGATGAAAAGGAAGCACCCATCATGCCGACCATCAAGGCCGACCTTGCCGTGATTGGCGCCGGAGCCGTTGGTGCGTCTTGTGCCTATCACGCCGCGAAGCGAGGCCTGAAGGTAGCGCTATTCGATGCCCGAATGCCGACGGCGGGAACTTCCGGGGCGTGCTCGGGCCTGATCGCCATATCGACCAAGAAACCGGGTCTGGCCGCCGAGTTGGCGGCGGAGACCAAGCGCCTCTACCCCAAGGTCGTGGCCGAACTGCACGACGACGTCGAATACCGGCCGGCACCGCTGCTCATGTTGATCGAGGACGCGGATATCCTCACTGAGCTTGAGGTCTACCAAGATACCGTGCGATCCCACGGCTGGCGCCTGGATCATCTGGACCGCGCCGCCGTTCTCGCCCTGGAACCCAACCTGAGCCCCGACTTCGAAGGCGCCCTCCTCTGCCCCGATGAGGCGACGGTCAATCCCTATCGGATGACCCTGGGCATGGTTGCCGGCGCTGTCGCCCATGGCGCCACCACCCATTGGGGGGTCAAGCCGAGCGCCATCGACATTGTCGGCGACTCCATTGCCGCCATCGAAACGCCGGCCGGCCGCATCGAGGCCGAGCAGTACGTTTTCGCCGCCGGGGTGTGGAGCCCGGACTTAGGCGCCATGGTCGGGCTTGATCTGCCCGTGGTGCCTAGGCGCGGCGATGTGGTGGTTACGGCGCGCTCGGCACCCATCGTCAACCACTACCTGATGGCGGCATCTTCCATGGTGGTCAAGAACAGGCCCGAACTGGCCGAGACCACCGACGATCCCCTGATGTGCCGGGGCGGCGGTTTCGGCACCCACGTCAACGCCCTTGGCCAGTGCCTGCTAGGCACCACCCGCGCCTTCGGGGGTTACGACCGTACCACCGACCCCGAAGGCGTACGCGCGATCGTCGCCTCGGCCCTCAAGCGCCTGCCCGGACTGGCCCGAGTGCCCATCCTGCGCACCTTTGTCGGCCTCAGACCCCACGTCCCCGACGGCAAGCCGATCATTGGACGGAGCGGGCGCATCACCAACCTGTTGGTCGCCACCGGCCACGACGGCGACGGCATTTCCCTCTCGGTCGTTACCGGCGACGTGATCGCCGATATGGCCACCGGACGAAAGCCCGGCATCGACGTTTCCGCATTGAGCCCGGATCGCTTTCCGGCCTTGGGTTAGACACGATGTCCTGGTCTTGTCTTACCCGGGACCTTCAACGATGATGGGCCGCGCCGGCAATCAACAGATTTGGGAGAGACGACCATGGCCACGCGACCCCCCGCCGAAGTGGGGATGACCCCTGATGAGGTCGATACGCCGGCCCTGCTCATCGATCTCGATGCATTTGAGGGCAACCTCAAGGCCCTGGCCGACACCCTGGCCGGCACGTCTGTAAAGCTGCGCCCTCACGGCAAGGCCCACAAATGCCCGATCATCGGCCACAAGCAAATGGCGCTCGGCGCCGTCGGCCTGTGCTGCCAGAAGGTGAGCGAGGCCGAGGCCATGATCTTCGGTGGCCTGCCCGACATTTACATCACCAACGAGATTATCGGCGCCCGCAAGCTGGCCCGCCTGGCGCCCCTGGCTCATCAGGCGCGAATCGCGACATGCGTCGATAACCCGATTTCCATTGCCCCCCTGAGCGAGGCGGCTCAAGCGGCCGGAGTCGAGATCAGGGTCCTGGTCGACGTCGATGTCGGCCAACACCGTTGCGGTGTCGAACCGGGCGACGCGGCGGTACCTCTGGCTCAGGCCATAGACAAGGCCAAGGGGTTGTCGTTTGGTGGACTCCAGGCCTACCACGGCACGTCACAGCATTTCCGCACCCACAAGGAGCGCGGCGCCGCCATCAAGGGCGCCTGCGAAGCCGTCGAAAAAACCATCGGGGCGCTGAAGAAAGCGGGGCTGGACTGCGCCGAGGTGAGCGGCGGCGGCACAGGCACCTATCCCTTCGAGGTGGCGAGCGGTCTCTATACCGAATTGCAGGCCGGGTCCTATATCTTCATGGATTCCGATTACGGCCTCAACAAAGCCGAGGACGGGAGCCCGTTTGGGGATTTCCGCCAAAGCCTCTTCGTCCTGGCGACGGTAATCAGCCACCCAGCCACCGACCGCATGATCACCGATGCGGGAACCAAGGCGTTGTCGGTCGACGCCGGCATGCCGACGCCGCGCGAACTAAGCGGCATCAACTACAAGATGGCCGGCGACGAGCACGGCCGGCTGGAGCTTGACGGCACCAACACGGAGCTCAAGGTGGGCGAAAAGATCCAGGTCGTTCCCAGCCATTGCGATACTACGGTGGCGCTCTACGAATGGTTTGTCGGCCTGCGTGGCGGGCGCGTCGAATCGGTGTGGCCGATCCCCGGCCACGCCGCCACTCAGTAGCACCCCATGGCCCGAAGCAAAAACGACCCTTTCCTTACCGGTGCCTCGTCGGCTCCTTGGGACCGCCCTCACGGCGCCCCCAAGGCGCGCTTGGTCGCCGTTCTCGACGAAAGAAGCGACGGCCTGGGGCTGAATCTGATCCCCAACAAGTCGCGCGCCGTCCGGGAATTTGAGATCAACGAGCTGGCTGTCTCCGACGAGGTCGCAGTACCGGGCGGAACGGTCGAGGGCGCAGCATTCGTCGCCTTCGTCGAGTTCACCAGTGGCGGCATGCTGATCGAGGGCGACCGGATCGAGATAAACGGCGACAGCATCGGTGAGATCGCAGGCTTCGACGAAACCGCGATGCCCAACCACCGGACCGTCGTGCTGAGGAAAGCGACCCGCACCACCGGGCGTCAGCGCGGCTACCAGCTGGACGACACGGTCACCGTCGTCCCGGTCTTTACGCCGGTCTAGGAAGCAAGCCTCAATCGCCGTCCACAGGCTTTGGCCTGGGCATGGGAAAGATGGTGTCGACCACGGTATAGTCCATGTAACCAAGGCGCCCGATAGGGCGGATCTTCTTGATGTCTATGATGCCGTCCGTCAGAACCTCATCGGCGATGTGGATGCCCAGAACCGTGCCGACGACCAGCGCCGCACGGCCACCGTCCGGCGAGCCAGGCAGTTCCACCGTTTTGAAGTACTGGCATTCCATGTGGATCGGCGAAGCGGCGACGCGGGGCGGCTTGACGAGGGTCGACGGCAGAGTGTCGAGCTTTGCCAGATCGAACTCATCGACTTCCGGTCCGACATAGGTCGACGTCAGGTTCATTTCCTCAGCCAGGGCCTCGGTCGACATATTGGTGACGAACTCGCCTGTTTCCTCGATGTTGACCAGGGTGTCCTTGGCCGGGCGCCCGCCTTCCGCCGGCGCCGAGCTGGTGAAGACCACCATGGGCGGATGCGACAGCGCCCCGTTGAAAAAGCTGAACGGCGCCAGGTTGGCAATGCCGTCGGCGCTGAGGGTCGAAATCCAGCCGATGGGCCGGGGAACGATGCAGCTTTGAAACGGGTTGTGGGGCAAGCCGTGGCCGTTTTTGATTTCATAGAACATGGACGTCGGTTCTCCAATATTATGCCGCTTCGGCACGCGCAAAACGCGCGGCCGAGAAGCAGGCTATTTCGTCGGGCAAGGCGCCGTCACAGATCCAGCCGGCCAGACTTTCGGCGTGGACGGCGGCCAGGGTCACGCCGCTGTGGCAACTCACGGTATAGGCATTGGGGTGGTCGGGCGATTGGTCGTAGATGGCGAAGCCATCGGGCGGCATGATACGCAGGCAGCCCCAGGCACGAACAATGCGCGCCCGCGCTAGGAAGGGAAAGATGCGCCGCGCCTGGTCCGCCATTTGAGCCATGGTCTGGACGGTCGAGCGGTCGTCGAATTCAACGTCCTCGTTGGAAACGCCGATCATGATGGTACCCTCGTGGCTCTGGCGCACATGGGACGTCGGCAACGGGATCATGGGTTCGAAACGTTCGGTGACCAGAACCTGCCCGCGCTCGGGCTTGACCGGCACGCTAAGCCCGACCTTGGGCGCCAGCCAGGCGTTGGCGTGGCCGGCGGCGAGCACCAGCCGCCCGCCTTGTACCTCGCCCTGCTCGGTAATCACCGTGAAGCTATCGGCCCGGGCGCGGATATCGGTGACCCGCCGTTCGGGCAGGTAACGACCGCCCAGTCCGAGCAAGGCGGCATGCAGCGCGCGTAACAAATGAAGCGAGCTGCAGTGGCCGTCATGGGGACAGTACGATCCGCCGGGAAGGTCAGGACCAAGGCCGGGCAACATCCCGGCCAAGGCGCCCTGGTCCAGCATCTCGTAGTCGTAACCCGGCGGCTCGGTGTTGGCTTTGAGGCGCGCCAGCAGCGCCCGGCGTTCCGCCATCTCTTCGTCGTCAAAACAGAAGATAATGCCGCCCGTCTTCTCATAGACGACGTCGATGCCGGTGCGATCCAAAAGTGCGCCGGCGAAATCCGGCCAAAGATCCGCCGAGCGTCGGGTCCAGGTGGCATAGCGCGGCATGCCGTCGCCCTTGCCATGCACCCAGACCAGGGCAAAGTTACCGCGCGAGGCGCGCACCGCCACGTCGCCTTCGTCAATCAGGGCCACCGACCCGCCACGGCGCGCCACGCCGTAAGCGATCGCCGAGCCGACCAGCCCACCACCGACAACCAGCGTGTCAAATGTCCGCATTCAACTCCTCTCTTGCGATAGTCGGTTCCGCCTTCATCTTGGCACAGTGCATGGCGCGGCGAGGTGAACGGATTACTTTCGACGTGCCTTGCGAGCGGCATATCGAGCATCTCGGGCCGCCTTGCGCTCAGCCTCGAGAGCAACCTCGCGAGCCGCCTCTTCGGCGGCTTCGGCCTCGCGGGCTTCTTGTTCGGCAATGAGGGCTAATTCACGGGCTGCCTCTTCAGCGGCCCGCTCCTTGTCCTTACGGATCTTCTCGGCCAACTTGGCCGCTTTGCGTTCAGCAACACGAGCCTCCCTGGCAATGGCGACCGCTCGCCGAGCGGCCTGGCGTTCGGCGAATCCCGGGTCGTTGGCGGGGGCATTCGTGCGCGCGTTTTCAAGCTGGTTCCGCCTTGACTTCGCTGCCGCGCCCAACCGATCGGAAAAGCTCGGCTCATAATTCTTCATCTCACTCTTACCTCTAATTTTTTAGTCAAATCATGGAATTACAAACGTGATCGCAGGTCGGATCGCCCGGCCATTGTTATTAGGGAATTCAGCAATCGACTTGTGATCCAGCGCTGGCCCGCTTGATATTTGGTGCCAGGCGGTCTGTTAGTCTATAACATATTTTGGTGTTATTCGAGTGGCAGCGACCGATAATTTATGACGAGAGGTCTGGCAATGCTCCTCCGTCTCACAATGACTATCCTTATGGTGACGAGCCTTATGGTGGCGGGGTTATCGGTATCGGCTTTGGTCAGGATCATGACCAACATGTATCGCCTTATGCCGGCCAGGAAACCCGCCAGATCAAGTCGTTGTCGGTCGAGCGGGTGGCCGACCTGCTGGCCGGACGCGGGGCCGGTTACGCCAAGGCGGCGGAACTGAACGGTGTGCCAGGTCCGGCTCATGTCCAAGAAATGAAAAATGCCATCGCCTTGACGGCAGACCAAGAACGGCGCGTGCGCGTTGTTCATGCCCGCATGGAGAAAGAGGCGAAGGAGTTGGGCGCCCAACTCGTTGCCTTGGAAACGGAATTAAACGAGGGCTTCGCGTCCGCCGGGGTAACGTCGGATATCCTGCGTTCGCAGTTGGATCGGATCGCTCGTATCGAAAGCGACCTGCGCTTTGCGCATCTAGCGGCACACCTGGAAATACCGGAAATTGTCACGGCGGACCAGATCCAGACGTACAACCGTTTGCGCGGTTATTCGACCACTCCGTGTGCTTCCGTTCCCCAGGGGCACGACGCCGAACAGTGGAAACGTCATAACAACTGCCCCGGATAAACCCGACGCGCGAAGGCGCGCCACCATTCATGAATCCGGGACACTAGGAAAAGCCATAGAGGACGGCGGGGTTGTCGACCAATATCTTGTGTCGCACCGTTGCATCATCCGTCCACGCACCCATCAAATCAAGGAGATCGCCGTCGTTGGGCATGGCGCCCGAGACCGCCGGATGGGGCCAGTCGGATCCCCACACCACGCGCTCCGGCGCCGCCGCGATCAAGGCCCGGGCCAAGGGAGCCACGTCTTCGTAACCGGGCGCCCGTCGGGAAAGGCGGTAGGCGGCCGAAAGCTTGACCCAGCAACGGCCTTCGCCGAGCAGGGCAAGGAGGGCACGGTTCCCCCGATGGCCGATGCCAACCTCGGCCGGGGCGTGGCCCAAATGGTCAATAACGACCGGCACCGCCAGTCGGCCGAAGTCATCCGCCAGTTCGGCCAGGCCGCGCCCGTCGAGCAGGAACTGTATGTGCCAGCCCAGTGGCGCAATGCGCTCGGCCACGGCACGTATCGCGCCCATCTCGACGCCGCCCGCATAGAGGACATTGAAGCGAACGCCCCGGATGCCGGCTTGGTGCATGTCGTTGAGCGCCGCCTCGCCGAACGTCTCGTCGATCACGGCGACGCCCCGGCAGCCGGCGCCAAGGCGCGCCATGGCGTCCAACGTACAAGTATTGTCGGTGCCATAGACGCTGGGCTGGACGATGACGCAGCGCTGGAGCCCAAGCGCCGCCATAACCCGCCGGTAGGCCTCGACAGAGGCGTCGGGTGGTGTGTAGCTGCGCCGGGCGGCATAGGAAAAGCGCGCGGCCGGTCCGAAGATATGAAAATGGCAATCGCAGGTCCCCGCCGGTACGGCCAGCAATGGTGTCCGAGGATCGGGATCGGGCGGCGGGCAGGGTTTGTCCATGACGGGATTAGTCCGCTAAGGGGACAGTAGAGCCCTCTAACACCCCGGCAGACTGAGGATCTGGCGCGCTTCGTCGGGGGTCGCCACCTCTGCGCCGACGGCGCGGATGATGTCGACCGCGCGCTCGACCAGGGCAGTGTTGCTGGGTGCCAGGACGCCGCGCGCCATATAGAGGTTGTCTTCCAGGCCGACGCGTACGTGTCCGCCCAGGATCACCGCCTGCGCCGCCATCGGAAACTCCAACGCCGAGATACCGAAGGCCGCCCACTGGGCGCCGGGCGGTAGAAGATCGCGCATGTAGAGCATGGCTTCGGTGGTTGCCGGGGCACCCCAGGGGACGCCTAAGACAATTTGGAACAGCGTCGGCTCGGCGATCTCGCCCGCCACCAGCAGGTGGCGGGTGTAGCGGATATGGCCGGCCTCGAATACCTCCAATTCGGGCTTGATACCGGCGTCTCTGATGGCGCGCGCCATCTCGGTCAGGCTCTGCGGCGAATTGACGAATACATGGTGGCCGAAGTTGATGCTGCCCATGTCGAGGCTGCAGATATCGGGCTTAAGTTCGATGATGTGCTCGACCCTTTTTTGGGGTGAGACCAGGGTCGTTCCCGGCCCCGGTTGGGAAGCGTCGTCGGGGCTCGGCATCCAGCGTGCGCCGGCACCGGTGGTCAGGTTAATCAGCACATCGACGCCCGAGGAGCGGATGCGCTCGACGGTTTCACGGTAGAGGGCCGGCTCCATGCTCGGCTTGCCGGTTTTGGGATCGCGCACATGGATGTGGACGGCCGCGGCGCCGGCCTTGGCGGCATCGATCGAAGAGGTGGCGATTTGTTCCGGCGTCACCGGCACTGCCGGGTTCTTCCCCACCGAGTCATCGGCACCAGTGACGGCGCAGGTGATGATGACCTTTTGTGCCATGACGGTTCCTCCCCGTGGATAAGGTCGTTCGAAATTTGGTCGGGCGGATAGTAATCATATTTCGCTTTGAGTGGCAGGCTATTCCGGTTCCCCGCACCGAGCTCTTCGTCTACTCTCAGCGATCCCGAAAGGAGAGACTCCATGGCCAGAATACCCCCCATTCCTTCGGATCAGATGACTGCCGAACAGCGCCGCGTCCACAACCGCATGATAGCGGGGCCACGGGGGTACGTGGCCGGTCCTTTCACCGTCTTGCTGCAAAGCCCGGAGGTGGCCGACCGGGTACAGGAACTGGGAGAGTTCCTGCGCTTTCACATCTCGCTTGCGCCACACCTTAAAGAGCTGGCGATTCTCATGGTGGCGCGGCAATGGAGCTGCCAGTACGAATGGTATGCCCATGAACCCCACGCCCGTAAGGCCGGCCTAAACCCGGCGCTGATTGAGGATATCCGCCTGGGCCAGAGGCCACGATTCAACGACGGCGAGGAAGAGGCGGTCCATGACCTGACCCAAGCCCTGGTTCGAGACCATGCGGTCGGAGACGCCATCTATGGGCGTTGCGTCGAATACTTCGGTGAAGAGAGCGTTGTCGAACTTATCACCTTGATCGGCTATTACGCCCTCATCGCTCAGACGATAAACGCCTTTGAGGTCGATCTGCCCGATGGCGCCGAGGCGCCTTTGCCACCCCTGTCAGCGTGATGGCGAACAACCGGTTTGACACCCCCCGGCGACCTTTCTAGTCTGCCCCGACGGCGCCAGGAGATAATGGGACGTTCAAGTCCCCTCCCCATGGACCGCCCAGGAAACGTCATGCAGCTTGATTCGGTTCTCCTCGAGATTCTTGCCAATAAGGTCGTCGCCGCGTCCGAGGAAATGGCGTCGACCTTGCAGCGCACGGCGCGCACACTATTCGTCAAAGAGGCTGCGGATTTCGCCTGCGCCCTGGTCGGTGTCGACGGGCGCGTCTTCGCCCACCCCTGGGCCTCAGGCGTGAACCTGTTTGTCAACCTAGACGCCAACCATGCCATCCGCGCCGTGCCTGACCTGGGGCCCGGCGACGTTATCGTCACCAACGACCCCTACCAATCCGGCGCCATGGTCACCCACACGCCGGACATCACGCTGATTCAGCCTTATTTTCATAAGGGCCGCATTGTTGCCTACGGCTGGTGTTTCATCCATTCCACTGACGTCGGCGGCTCGGTACCGAGCTCCATCGCGCCGTCCCTCGACGATATATATCAAGAGGGCATTCGCTTTCCACCCATGAAGCTGATGAAGAAGGGAGAGATGAACGAAGACTTCGTCACCCTGCTTCGCGCCAACTGCCGCATACCGGACGAGAACATAGGCGATATCCGGGCCATGCTGGCGTCCTTGCGCACGGGTGAGTTACGCACCCGCGACATCATCGAACGCCACGGCGTCGAGACCTTCGTCACCTGCCAAGAGGACCTGCAGGCCTATTCCGCCCTCAAGGCACGGGCCGTACTGAAGCGCGTGCCCAACGGCGTCTACGAATTTTGGGACTTCATGGACGACGATCTGGTGAGCCGTATCCCGATCCGCCTCAGGGTCAAGATGACGGTCGCCGACGGTAACGTACATCTCGACTTCTCGGGTACCGACCCCGAGGTCAAGGCAGCTTACAACATCGCGACCTTCGACCGCTTCCACGAGTGGTTGACCATGCGCTTTACGTCGTTCCTGTGCACCAATGACAAAACCATCGTCATCAACGCCGGCCTCTACCGCCCCTTCACCCTGACCAACCCCCGGGGCACGGTGCTCAACGCCGAGTTCCCGGCCGCCGTCGGCCTGCGCTCGGCACCGGCGCGGCGCCTCAATGACGCCATCACCGGCGCCATCCTCAAGGCGGCGCCCAAGATGATGGCGGCGCCGACACCGGGCGCCGGCATGACCTTCGTGCTGGCCGAGTACGACGCCCAGGGCGCCAAGCCGACGGTGGGCGTGCTTGAGCCCATGCGCGGCGGCATGGGCGGGTTCAACGGGCACGATGGCGTCGATTGCCGCGACGCCACCATGTCCAACATGTCCAACCATTCCATCGAATTTGTCGAGGCCGACTCGGGCGTCCTCTTCATGGAATACGACATCCGCCCTGATTCGGGCGGCCCCGGCCGCTGGCGCGGCGGCGTCGGTCAGATGCTGACCGTGAAGATCCTGCGCGACGGTTCCGTCGTCATCCCGCGCGGCATGGAACGGCTGCGCTTTCCCGCCTGGGGCGCGGTCGGCGGCAAGCCCGCCCAACCTTACCGGTGCGTCCTCAACAAGGGCCGTGCCGACGAGAAGCCCCTGCCCAAGCTCGACAGTTTTGCGATCAAGAAGGGCGACACGGTGACCATGATGATGCCGGGCGCCGGCGGCTACGGCGATCCCTATCTGCGCGATCCCGAACTGGTACGCCGCGACGTCGAATGGGGCTTCGTCGGCCGCCGTTCCGCCAAGCGCGACTATGGGGTTGCCGTTACTGTTGAGGGGGCTGTCGATGCCGATGGAACGCGGCAACTACGCGCTTCGCGAATCAAGGATAACGTCCGCGCCGGCTTCGATTTCGGCCCTGAGCGCGAGGCCTGGGAAGCGGTCTTCGACGACGCCACCATGGGCGAGATCAACCGCCGGCTCATGGTCCTGCCGCGCTCGACGCGCTGGGAAACGCGGCGCCGCCTCTTCACCCGCGCCGTGCCCGATATGCCACTGGCCGGCGACAAGCCCTTCCTCATCCAAGTACTGGCCGACCCGGACACGATCCGGGCGCGGCTGTTCCGGGCAATGGACGAAATTCTCCCCCAGGCGGCAGAGTAGCGGTCCGAAAAAAAGGGCGGCCTCCCGGAGGAGGCCGCCCGGCATTTCAGTCCGCGCGCCTATTCCTTGAAGACGCCTTCGGCTATGGTCTGCTCGTCCTTGCGCGCCTCGTAACGGAGTCCGGGACGCGACGCCCAAACGTTGACCTGCCAATGAAGCGGGATCGTCCCCAGGTCCTTCATCGCCTCGCCGTAGGCCTGGAAGAGAAGCTTCTCGCGCTTGCCCTGGTCGAGCTCGTAGAGGCCCTTTTGGGTCAATTCATCGACCGTGCGGTTGGAATAGTAGCCCCGGTTGACGGCGCCCAGGCCCAGGCCCTTGCTTTGCGAGTGCATCATGTTGTTGAGGGATGACGATCCGTCGCCGGTGTCGGAGCCGTAGCCCATCAGCGCCAAGCCGTAATGGCCCTTCCCCATGCGCGAGAAATAGACGCTCTTCGGCATGGTGTTGACCGTGGCCTTGATGCCGACGCGGGTCAGGAAGCCAGCAATGGTCTCGCAGATCTTGGCGTCGTTGACGTAGCGGTCGTTGGGGCCATTGATGAGCACCTGGAACCCGTCCGGATAGCCGGCCTGGGCAAGTAGTTTCCTGGCTGCCTCGGGATCGAAAGCCTCGGCCTTGATAGCGGGATTGTGGCCGTGGTTGCCCGGCGGGATCATCTGGCCAGCGGCGATGGCGGAGCCCTGCATGACCCGATCGACGATGGCGTTGCGGTCGATGGCCATGGAGATAGCCTTGCGCACCCGCCAATCACGGATTGGGTTCGGTACCAGGGGCTTGCCGGCATTGTCGGTGACCTCGTCGACGACCGATCGGCCGACGTTGGGCCACATGTGGATTATGCGGTTCGACGGCCCGCTCCACACCTTTATCTTGGGGTCCAACTTGAGGCCCGGGGCATCCTGAGTGGGCACGAAATCAATCAGGTCCACCGCCCCCGAAAGCAGCGCCGCGACCCGCGACGGGTCGGACTTGATGGGCTTGTAGATCACCTTGTCCCATCTCGCCTTGTCGCCCCAGTAGTTGTGGTCCTTGACCATCACCAAACGGTCGCCGGGCACCCATTCGACGAACTTGTAGGGGCCTGAGCCGACGGTCCCCTTGCCACTGTTGTAGTCCTCGGTGGTGGTGCCCTTGCCGTGCTTAAGCGAGATGATATGCGCTACCGACATGTCGTTGGGCATCAGCGGATAGGGCTTGTCCGTCATGATGTGGACCGTGTGGTCGTCGATTTTCTTAAATTTCTTATTCTTATAAAAGCGGCCCGGCGTCGAGGCGCTGCCCGGGACGTTGGGCGAACGCTCGACCGTGAACAGGAAGTCGTCGACTGTGATCGGCGAGCCGTCCTGCCACTTAGCGTCCTTGCGCAGCTTGAACTCCCAGGTCTTGTCGCCCGCCGGCTTCCAAGATTCAGCCAGATCCGGCTGCAGCCTCTCGTTGGCGTCTCGCCGGATCAGGCGATTGAAGATGTGGTCCGAGATCTGCCGGTTGGGCGGGCTGTTGAAGAAGTGGGGATCGACGGAGCTGGTCTCAACGCGCACGCCAATGGTCAGCGTGTCGGCCCATGCGGGTCCAGCCGCCACTGCCAACGCCACCGCGCCGAGCAGGCTTGTAGTAAGTTTTTTCATAACCTTCCTCCCAATGGTTGCGAAACGACGCTTACCGGATCTTTCCAAAAAACCGTAAACGTTCGACGATTCTACCCCGTGGATCGAGGTTCTGGTTCGCAGTCTGAAAGGATTTAACTACTCCCTTTTCTCCGCTGTCAAGGTTCGGTCCCGGGGGTTCAACGCTTTCCGCTGGCTTCAGGTGACGGTATGGTGGCGGGCGAACGGGACAACGAACCCAAGGGGGAGAGACATGGCGAAAGACATTCCAGGCGTGTTACGCCTCCACGATGCCATCGGCGAGGCGGCCCCGGCGGTCTTCGATTCGCCGCACAGCGGCCTCGGCATTCCCGACGATTTCGGCTGCCTGCCCGATAAGCGGGCGCTTCATGGCTCGGGCGTCGACAACCACGTCCACGAGCTGTTCCAAGAAGTGCCCGTGCATGGGGCGCCGTTCCTCGAGGCCTTGTTCCTGCGCAGCTATATCGATCCCAACCGCAACGAGGACGAGATCGACCCCACCATGCTAGACGCCCCCTGGCCGGGGCCCATGCGCGAGACCCCGCGCGTCAAGCTGGGCAGCGCCCTGATCTGGAAGATCGGCCCGCCCGAGCTTAGATTCTACGACCGCAAGCTGACGGTGGCCGAGATCAAGGGACGCATTGAGACCTATTGGCGGCCCTACCAGACGACCTTGAAAGAGACCCTGGACGGGCTCCACGAACGATTTGGCCAGGTGTGGCACTTCAACTGCCACTCCAATCGCTCCTACGGCACGCCCCACGCACCCGACGGGCCCGGGGTCGAGCGCCCGGAAATGGAGATCGGCACCCTGGACGGCGCCGCTTGCGAGCCGGGATACACCGAGCTGGTGCGCGAGACCCTTAGCGGTTTCGGCTACAAGGTGGAGGTCGACGGCTTCTTCAAGGGCAACCACCTGGTGCGTTCCACATCGGACCCAGCCCGGGGGCGCCACTCGATGATGCTGGAGATCCGCAAGAACCTCTACATGGACGAAGCAACCTTGGAGCCCAACGCCGGCTTCGCCGAGGTCCAGGCTAATATGTCGAAACTGGCCCGGGCGATCTGCGACTATGCGCGGTCGAAGACCGAATAGTTCGACGAGTGGCGGAAAGATACCGCATTACCAATTCGTAACTTCAAGGCCGCCGCCCCCCGGGGTACACTGGTTGCATGCGCGTGTTGGTGATAGAGGACGACCGCGAAGCCGCCGCTTTCCTGTCCAAGGGTCTTGAGGAGAGCGGCTACGCCGTCGACCATGCCGGGGACGGGACGGACGGCCTCCATCTTGCCGCCAACGAACGCTACGACGTGATGATCGTCGACCGCATGCTGCCCGGTCTCGACGGCCTGTCCATCGTCGAGACCATCCGCGGCCAGGGCATCGCGACTCCGGTTCTCATCCTCAGCGCCCTCGATCAGGTAGACGAGCGGGTACGCGGCCTCAAGGCCGGCGGCGACGACTATCTGGCCAAGCCCTATTCCTTCGCCGAGTTGCTGGCGCGAATCGAAGCCCTTCTCCGGCGCGCCAACGTGGGGACGGCCGAGACCCGGCTTAGGGTGGCGGACCTGGAGATGGACTTGCTGGCGCGTACCGTCAAGCGCGCTGGAAAAATCATCGATTTGCAACCGCGCGAGTTCCGCCTGCTCGAATACCTGATGCAGAACGCCAGCCACGTGGTCACCCGGACCATGATGCTGGAGGCGGTTTGGAACTATCACTTCGACCCCCAAACCAACGTCATCGACGTGCACATCAGCCGCCTGCGCGCCAAGGTCGACAAGGAATTCGAAGCGCCGTTGCTGCACACCGTGCGCGGCGCCGGATATTGTCTCCGTGAACCCGATTAAGCGCCTCGGCGGCTCTACCGTCCGCTTCGCGCTGGTCTATCTGGCGCTGTTCGGCCTTTCGACGTCGGCGGTGTTGGGTTTCGTCTATACGACCTCGGTCGGCGTCATCGACAGCCAGACCGATCACACAATAGAGGCCGAAATTACCGGCCTTGCCGAGCACTACCGTCAGAACGGCCTGATCGGCCTGACCGAAATCGTCACACGACGCAGCCGCGGCAGCCCCGGGCGGCGCAACATGTACCTGGTCACCGACCCGCGCTTTGCGCCGGTGGCGGGCAACCTCAGCCGCTGGCCGAACGAGGCCCGCGACGGGCCGGGGTGGATCGACTTCCTGGTCGAAACCAAGGGTGGAACCGACGCCCGGCCACAGGTGGCGCGGGCACGCATCTTCTTCCTGGCCGACGGCTTCCACCTGCTGGTCGGCCGCGACACAACCGAACGGAGTGCGTTCCGCAAGCGCATGACCGAGGCCCTGTTGGGTGCCCTGGCGCTTTCGGTCGCGCTCGGTGCGGCCGGGGGCCTGTTGATGGGCCGTCATGTATTGCGCCGCATCGACGCCATCAACCGAACCAGCCGCGGCATCTTGGGTGGCGACCTCAAGCGTCGCGTACCGATCGGAGGCAGCGGCGACGAATTTGATCAGTTAGCCCATAACCTCAACGCCATGCTGGACCGCATAGCGGGTCTGATGAGCGGCATGCGCGAGGTCGCCAACGGCATTGCCCATGACCTGAGGAGCCCGATCTCGCGCCTGCGCGCGCGCCTCGAGGTGACCCTGCTCGGCAAGGCCGACCCGGAAGTATACCGCCACGCCCTACAAGAAACGATCGCCGAGACCGATACCATCCTTGAGACCTTCAACGCGCTCCTCGCCATCTCACTCGCCGAGTCCCGGGCGCTTCGTGACGAGTTCGCAGAGATCGACCTGGCCTCCCTTGCCACCGACGCCGTCGAGCTCTATCAACCCCTGGCCGAGGAAAAAGGCCAAAGAGTAAGCCTCGAGATCGAGGCCGGACTTGTCACTCTCGGAAACCACAGTTTGCTCTCTCAAGCAGTGGCCAACCTGCTCGACAACGCGGTCAAATACACGCCGGCCGGTGGCACGGTCTCGATTATTGTGCGGCCCGGTATTGCCGGGCCCGAGATCGCCGTCGCCGACGACGGCCCGGGCATTCCGTCTGATTTCCGGCAAAAGGCCTTGCGGCGCTTTACCCGCCTTGAGGCAAGCCGCCAGGCGCCGGGCAGCGGGTTGGGCCTGAGCCTGGTCGCCGCCGTCGCCGAACTTCACGACGCCACTCTTCATTTGGAGGATAACGGCCCGGGCCTTAGGGCGGTGTTGCGTTTTGCTCCGAGGCTCGGGTCGCATTCGAAATAGCGGCGCGCCGTTAGGTGCGCTTCAGGGGAATGGCGATGAAACGTTCGTCGCCGCGCTGGTTGACCAGAAGAAGAATCGCCTTGCGTTCGGCGGCGACGGCACGCTCGACCTCGCGGACCACGTCGCCGGGCACCTCGACGGCAGCCCGGTTCGCCTCGACGATAACGTCGCCAGTCTTGAGCCCCCGGCGGGCGGCGGCACCGCCCTCATCGACGCCGACCACCAGGACACCTTGCACGTCGTCAGAAAGGCCGTAACGGCGCCGCACCTGTTCCGACAACGGCGACAAGGATAGGCCGACGCTGCGCGCCGCCGCGCCCGACTCGTCCGTTCGGCCGGCCACTCGCGCCTCATCTTCGGGCATACGCCCAAGGGTAACCGCAACGGATTGGCGTTCACCCTGGCGCCAGATCGCGACCTTGGCACTCTCGCCCGACTTAGCGGCGGCGACGAGACGCGGAAGATCCTTGAAGCGATCCACGGGACGGCCGTTGACGTTGAGAATGACGTCGCCCTGCTTAAGGCCGGCACGGGCGGCGGGGCCGTCGGGCAAGACGCCGGCGATGAGGGCGCCTTTGTCATCGGCCAAACCCAGGCCGTCGGCAATGTCCCGGGTGACCGGCTGGATACTGACGCCGAGCCAGCCACGCTCGACCCGTCCTTGCTCCTTTATCTCGGCAATGATCGACCGGGCCAAGGAGGCAGGAACGGCGAAACCGATGCCGACGCTACCGCCGTTGGGCGAATAGATGGCTGTGTTGACGCCGATTATCTGGCCTTGGGTGTCGAACAGCGGTCCACCCGAGTTGCCCCGGTTGATCGGTGCGTCGATCTGTATGAAGTCATCGAAGGGGCCCGATTGGATATCGCGCCCGCGCGCCGAAATAATGCCGACGGTGACTGTGCCGCCGAGGCCAAAGGGATTCCCGACTGCAACCACCCAGTCACCGACTCGTGCCGCCTCGGACTCTCCCCACGAAATATAAGGCAAAGGCCGCCCGGCCTTGATTTCGAGCAGCGCCAGGTCGGTCTTGGCATCCTGTCCCCGCAAGGTCGCTGGCAAACGGGTGCCATCGTCGAGGATGACGGTAATCTCATCGGCGCCTTCGATCACATGGTTGTTGGTCACCACAAGGCCGTCGGCGGCGATGATGAAGCCCGAGCCCAGCGCCCGCACCTGATCGGGTGCCGAGCCGTGCCGGTTGCCCTCCGATTGATGCTCGAAGAAGCGGCGAAAATATTCCTCGAAGGGCGAACCGGGGGGAAAGCGCGGCCCCTGGAATTCATGGCCCTCGCGGCGCACCCTCTTGCCCACCGTGGCGATGTTGACGACCGCCGGTTTAACCCTGGCCGCCAGATCGGCAAAGGAGGCCGGCGGCGCCGGCGCAACTGCCTGGGATGGATTGACTTCCGCGACGGCCCACGTCGCCGGGGCGACGAGAACAGCAGCCAGGACAAAGGCTGTGAAAGTGCGTCGAGTGCCTAATTTGCTTGTGAACATGATCGATGCTCCTCTCGATTGCGTGGTTACGGGGTGACGACGCCGGGCCAAATTGACACCGGGAATCTAGCCGCAAACATAGTCGGGGGAGCCTTACGGGAGCCTGTCGGGACGATTAATTTTCGGTAAGGTTTAAACGAGCGCCACGCAAAAAAATCGGGCGACCCGCTAGGGCCGCCCGTCCAGTGTTGCTTAGAAGCTTGCGTCTACTTCTTCGACACCAACATGGCCTTGGTCTTCTCGTTGGTGTGACCGGCGTAGACCAGGTCCGGGCGATGGGCCCAGACATTCTTCTGATAATGGGTCGGGATGAAGCCCCAATCCATCATCACGATTTCGACCGCATCCTGAATCATCTTCTCGCGCTTGGGGAAATCGGTCTCTTCCATCGACTGGGACATTAACGCGTCAACGATCATGTTGTTGTAGCGTCCGCGGTTGCCGACCCCCATGTTCTTGAGGGGATAGTAGGAGTGGTGGCTGAACTGAAGCTGCGAGCCACCGTCACCCAGGTTCGAGCCCGACCCCATCATGAAGAAGCTGAACTTGGGCAAGCCGTGCTCGCCCCCCTTCCGGGTCTTTGTGAAGTAGGCCGATTTCGGTTGCACGACGACTTTGGACTTGATGCCAATCTTGGTCAGCATCTGGGCCACCGTCTCGCATACCTTTTCGTCGTTGACGTAACGGTCGTTGGGGCCATGGATCGTCATTCGGAAGCCGTCCGGCCACCCCGCCTCGGCGAGGAGCTTCTTCGCCCGCTCGGGGTCATACTTCAGCTTCTTCAGCTTCGGGTTGGAGCCGAAGATGAACTCGGGCGACATCTGCTCCGCCTCGATCGCCGCGCCCGACATCACCCGGTCGACGATGGCCTTGCGGTTGATGGCAAGCGAGATGGCCTCGCGCACCTTGATGTCGCGAAGCGGATTGGGGAAGGCGGGCTTGCCGTCGTTAGTGGTGACGAACGGCGAGATGTGACGGCTCTGGTCGGGCCAAAAATAGATCACCCGGTTCGAAGGATATTCGGTCAGCGCCACCTTCGGGTTCTTGCGCAGG
>JASLZL010000027.1 GCA_030754885.1 Rhodospirillales bacterium
CGTCGTGCCCGCAACAAAATGCTCAATCAGACGATCCTGTGTGTACCTGCTGAGACGGCTCTTCCGCATAGCTCCCATGATAACCCCCAAAATGGGTTATCTGGGACAGCCCCAAAAAGATTTATCCGGGGACGCTGAATATCTAGCCGCCGTCGCCGAAGCGGGCGACGAGGCTTTCCCAAAAGCCCTGCTCGACAGCCGGGGTTCTGCCTTGGCCGGGCAGGGGTTGCACCGCCAAGCCCTTGTGGGCCGCCTTCATGATGTCGCGCCACAGCCTTGCCGGCAGGCCGCCGCCGGTAACGTTTTTCATCGGCCGCCCGTCGTCATTGCCCAGCCACACGCCGGCTGTGAACTGGGCCGTGTAGCCGACAAACCAGGCGTCGCGGAAATCCTGGCTGGTCCCGGTCTTGCCGGCGGCCGGGCGGGTAAGGGCCGCGCCCCTTCCGGTACCGTCGCTGACCACCAATGCCAGCATGTCGGTCATGGCCGCCGCGTGGCCCGGTTCCATCACCCGTCCGGGGCCCGAGCCGGCGCGCCGGTAAACAACGCGCCCGGCGCTGTCGCGGATTTCGGCGATGCCGTGGGGCCACACCCCGATGCCGCCGTTGGCGAAGGCGCCGTATGCCCCGGCAAGCTCGATCAGGCTCACCTCGGCGGCGCCAAGCGCCAGGCTGGGCGAGACGCGAAGCGGCGTCGACAGTCCCAGGCGCCGGGCCGCCGCGATTACGCGTTTGCGACCGGCCTGTTCCGCCACCGTGACGGCCACCGTGTTGATCGATTGGGCGAGGCCATCGCTGAGGGTGACGGTGCCCCGAAAGCGGCCGTCGAAATTGCGCGGCCGCCAGTCTCCTACCGCCACCGGGCCGTCGACCAGGCGCGACGTCGGCGACAGCCCCGATTCCAGGCCGGCCAGATAGACCAGGGGTTTGAAGGCGGACCCCGGCTGGCGCAGGGCCTGGGTGGCGCGGTTGAACTGGCTGGCGCCGTAATTCCGCCCGCCGACCATGGCGCGTACCGCGCCGTCGGGCGCCAGGACGACAACGGCGGCCTGGGAGACGCCGGCCTTGGCGCCGGGCCCCGCCAAGAGTGCGGCGACAAGGGCCTCGGCACGGCCTTGTAGGCCGAGATCGAGGGTGGTGCGGACGCCGAGGTCGCGGTCGCCGGGCGAGACGTAACTCCCGACTTGGCCCATTATCCAGTCGGCGAAGTGGCGCCCGGTTCGTCCCTTCCGGGCGCTGGCGGTGCGCCGGCTCCCCTTTGCCCGTCGGGCTTCATCCGGCGTGATGGCGCCGGCATCGACCATGTTGGCCAGGACCTGGGCCGTGCGCCCGGCCGCCCGGTCGGGATGGCGCGCCGGGTTGTAGCGTGACGGTGCCTTGAGCAGACCGGCCAGCATGGCCGCCTGGTACAGCGAAAGACGGCGCGCCGGGCGCCCGAAATAGCGCTTGGCCGCGGCCTCGACACCGAAGACGCCGGCGCCCAGATAAACCCTGTTCAGATAAACGGTGAGGATCTGGTTCTTGGAGAACTTGTTCTCAAGCCACAGGGCCAGGAGGACTTCCTGGACCTTGCGCTTGACGGTGCGCTCAGGGGTCAAAAACAGGTTTTTGGCGACCTGCTGGGTGATGGTGCTGGCGCCCTGAACGATGCGCCCGGCCCGCACATTCGCCACCACGGCCCGGACCAGACCAATGGGATCGATGCCGTAGTGGTGATAGAAGCGGCGGTCCTCGGTGGCAAGCACCGCCTGAACGAGGGCGCCGGGCAAGGCATCAAGGCGCACCGCCGGTCCGTGGATATCGCCAAACGCGGCAAGCGGCGCGCCCGAGGCGGCAGTAAGCCTTACCGAGGGCTGGCGCGTCGCCGCCAGGGCCTTGTCCACGTCGGGCAGGTCGGTAGCGTACCAGGCAACCAGTCCGGCGACAGCAAGCACGACCCACACTGCCGCCGTGGCGCTCCACCTGATCAGCGCCATGCCCCAGCGGCGCGGAGGCCGGGGCGTCTTTCGCGTACCGCGCGCCGGCGATCGTTTTTTTTTCGCCATGGGCCAATTTTGGCCCACCGACGGTTAGGATTGGGTTAACACGGGGCAGCCCCGCTTAGGGTGTCTGGCATTCGAGCAGGGTGTGCAACGTCTGGGGCTCAATGGTGCAGCCCGTATGAACATCATCATACGTCCAGGTTGGCCACCTTGAGGGCGTTGGACTGGATGAAATCGCGCCTGGGCTCGACGATATCGCCCATAAGGGTGGAGAAAACATCCTCGGCGTCGTCGGCATGGCTGATCTTGACTTGCAAAAGCGACCGCGCGTCCTTGTCGAGGGTCGTTTCCCACAGTTGCTCAGGATTCATCTCACCGAGCCCCTTATAGCGCTGGATGCTGACCCCCTTGCGGCCCAAGTCCATCACCGTTTCGACCAGCGACACAGGTCCGGTGATGGGGTGCTCGGTGTCCTTTGCCGTAAGGATACCGTGGCGGGCATAGACTTTCTGCAACTGTCCCGCCATTTCGTCTAAGCGCCTGGCGTCGGTGCTGCGGATCAGTGCGCCATCGATGACGTGGCGTTCGCTTACCCCGCGCAGCGTGCGTTCAAAGGCAAGGCCTCCGTCATCCAGCGAAGACCCTTCCCATCCCCGCTCAAGCGGGAGTTCCAGGGCGTCCAGCCGCTTGGCGATGTAGGCGGCGGCCTCCTTCGCCTGGTCGGGTTCCGACAGGATGCGCGGCGTCAGCGCACCCAAGATGGCGGCCTGCTCGACCACCGCCATGAGGGCGTGCCGGCCAAGGCGGCCGAGAAGGGACTTGACCAGACGTGCCTCCTCGACCAGGGCCCCAAGGTCGGCGCCGGCGATCTGGTCGCCATTGTGGGCAACGAACACCGTGCCTTCGTCGACGGCGGCGCCGAAGAGATAATCTTCGAGCAACCGGTCGTCCTTGAGGTAGATCTCCGACGATCCCCGTTTGGCGCGGTAGAGCGGCGGTTGGGCGATGTAAAGATAGCCGCGGTCGATAACGTCCGGCATCTGGCGGAAGAAAAAGGTCAACAAGAGCGTCCGGATGTGGCTGCCGTCGACATCGGCGTCGGTCATGATGATGATCTTGTGGTAGCGGCATTTCTCGATGTCGAAGTCGTCCGGTCCGATGCCGGTGCCAAGGGCGGCGATAAGGGTTCCGATCTCGGCCGAGCTTAGCATCTTGTCGAAGCGCGCCCTCTCTACGTTCAAGATCTTGCCCCTGAGCGGCAAGATGGCCTGAAAGGCGCGGTCGCGGCCCTGCTTGGCCGAGCCGCCCGCCGAGTCTCCCTCGACGATGAAGATTTCGCTCAGGGCCGGGTCACGCTCTTGGCAATCGGCCAGCTTGCCGGGCAGGGACGTGATGTCGAGCGCCCCCTTGCGCCTGGTTAGGTCACGGGCCTTGCGGGCTGCCTCGCGCGCCACCGCCGCTTCGATGATCTTGCCAATGACCTTCTTGGCGTCAGCGGGGTGTTCTTCGAACCAGCGGTTAAGCTGTTCGCCGACGATGCTCTCGACCACCGGGCGCACCTCGGAAGACACCAGCTTGTCCTTGGTCTGGGCCGAGAACTTGGGATCGGGAACCTTGACCGAAAGGATGCAACTCAGGCCCTCGCGGGCATCGTCCCCGGTGAAAGCCACTTTTTCCTTCTTGGTGACGCCGCCAGCTGCCGCGTAGGCGTTAATCGTGCGGGTCAGGGCGCCCCTGAAACCGGCCAGATGGGTGCCACCGTCGCGTTGCGGGATGTTGTTTGTGAAGCACAGCATGGTCTCGTGGTAACTGTCGTTCCATTGCAGGGCCAACTCGACGACGATGTCGTCGCGCTCGCCAGATATCGTGACCGGTGATCCGTGCAGCGGGTTTTTGGCCCGGTCGATGTATTCGACAAAGGCCATGAGGCCGCCGTCGTAGTGCATATTCACCGTTACCGGCTCGACCGGCCTGGCATCGGTCAGTTCGAGGGCGACGCCTGAATTGAGGAAGGCCAGTTCGCGCAGCCGGTGTTCCAAGGTGGCGAAGGTGAACTCGGTCATGGTGAAGACCGCCGACGACGGCATGAACGCGATCTCGGTGCCGGTGCGCGGCGCCTTTTCCCCCGTCGCCCCCTCGTCGACGGGCGCATCGCCGACCACCTCAAGCAGCGCTACCGCCGCGCCATCCTCGAAGCGTATGAAGTATTCCTTGCCGTCGCGCCAGATGCGCAGGTCCAACCACTCTGAAAGCGCGTTGACCACCGAGACACCGACGCCGTGCAGGCCGCCCGACACCTTGTAGGAGTTCTGGTCGAATTTGCCGCCGGCGTGAAGCTGGGTCATGATGACTTCGGCCGCCGAGATGCCTTCTTCCTTGTGGATGTCGATAGGAATGCCGCGGCCGTTGTCGATCACGGTGACCGAGCCGTCGGCCATCAGCGTCACCACAATGCGGTCGCAATGGCCGGCCAGGGTCTCGTCGATAGCGTTGTCGACGACTTCGTAGACCATGTGGTGCAGGCCCGAGCCGTCGTCTGTGTCGCCGATATACATGCCGGGACGTTTGCGTACGGCCTCGAGCCCGCGCAGCACCTTGATTGATTCGGCATCATAGGCCGCGTCGTCGTCGCCGTCCGGGGTGGTTTCATCGGTCATTTTTATTCCTCGTCACGTTCTCGTCCAAATACGTTTCATGCGGCCATCACGCGGGCGTCCTCGACGCGGAAGAACTGGCCCGTCGCACCCAAGGGTTGAAACACGTGTGAATCGGTTCCGGTAAGCCAGGCCTGCGCTCCCAGATCGGCGATCTCGTCGAACAGGGCTTGGCGGTGACGGTCATCTAGATGGGCCGCCACCTCGTCAAGCAACAACAGCGGTAAGGATGCGTGGTCGCGGGCCTGCAGCCTGACATCGGCCAGGACAAGGGCAATGAGCAGTGCCTTTTGTTCGCCCGTGGAGCATCGCTCGGCTGGCAATCCCTTGTTCAGATGGCGCACGTGCACGTCGCTTTTGTGCGGGCCGACGGTGGTGGTCCCGCTGTCCGCGTCGTGGCGCCTTGCCGCCGCCAGGCTGTCGCGCATCCGATCCTCGGCGGCCAGCGCCGGTCCAAGTCCGAGCCAGTCTTCCAGCGGCCCCGTCATTTCAATGGCGACGCCGGGAAACGGCCCTGGCGGACGGCAACCGACTTCGTTGAGACGTGTCGCCATGTCTCGGCGTGCCGCGGCGACGGCAATGCCTTGGGCCGCCATGGTGTTCTCCAGTGCGGCCAGCCATTCGGGATCGGCGGCACCCTCGGCACGCTCGCGGCGCAACAAGCGGGCGCGCTGACGCTGGGCGTTCTCGAAGGCGCCGACGCGTCTGGCGTGGGCCGGATCGAAGCCAAATACCAGGCGGTCGATAAAACGCCGGCGCGCCGCCGGTGCGTCGCCGAACAGGCGGTCCATCCGTGGCGTCAGCCAGACCGCGTTGAGGACCTCGGCCAACGCCGCCTGGCCGCGCGCCGCCTGGCCGTCAATACGCACCACCCTGCGTTCGCGGCGCGGGGGTTCGGTCGGCGCGTCGCGGCCGGTACCGATGTCGACGGCGCCCCTCGGTGTCTCCACCGTGGCGGCAACCGCCCACGACCGATTGGTGTCGCCGTCGTCGCCGGGAACGGAACGCGTCACGTCGCCGAGGCGCGCCTGTCTGAGGCCGCGGCCCGGAACCAGGAAGGACAAGGCTTCCAAGACGTTGGTCTTGCCGGCGCCGTTGGGTCCGGTGAGCACCACCGGGCGGCGGTCGGTCTCGATCCTTTGGTGGCGGTAACAGCGGAAATCGCTGAGCGTCAAGCGGCGCATGGCGACCGATCCTCCGTGATCGGGACTCCCGGGTGGGCGGTCCAGGGGATCGTCGAGTTTTGCCAAGCCTTGCCAACCGGTCAGGGGGGGCACCTCAGACGCGCATGGGCATGAGAACGTACAGGGCGGAGGCATCGCCGACCTCGCGCACAATGGTCGGCGATGCCGCGTCCGACATGACGAATTGGGCCCTGTCGCCTTCGATTTGTTGAGTGATGTCTAAGAGGTAACGCGCGTTGAAGCCGATCTCCATGGCGTCCGAATCGTAAGATACCTCCGCCTCTTCGGTCGCGCTGCCGCTCTCGGGGCTGCTCGCCGACAACACAAGGTTAGTGCCGCTTAGAGCCAGTTTCACCGAACGCGACTTCTCAGCAGAGATGGCCGACACCCGGTCCACCGCATCGGCGAAGGATCGGAGGTCGACCTCCATGACCTTGTCGTTGTCGGCCGGGATGACGCGCTCGTAATCGGGGAAGGTGCCGTCGATCAACTTCGACGTCAGCACCCCGTCGTCGAAGGAAATGCGGATCTTGGTCTCCGAGAGAGAGATGGCTACGTCGTCGGTGGTCTCGTCGATCAACTTTCGGACCTCGCCCACTGTCTTGCGCGGCACGATCACGCCCGGCATGCCGGCGGCGCCGTCGGGCAGGGGGACCTCGACGCTGGCCAGGCGGTGGCCGTCGGTGGCCACCGCGCGCAGCACATCGACGCCATCGCGCTTCGCCGCATGTAGATAGATGCCATTGAGATAATAGCGTGTTTCCTCGGTCGAGATGGCGAAGCGGGTGCGGTCGACGATGCCCCGCAAATCGCCGGCCGAGAGGGAGAAGTGGTGGGCCAGCTCGCCCTCGGACATGACCGGAAAGTCTTCGATCGGAAGGCACGACAGCGTGAACCGCGAACGCCCCGAACGCAGCACCAGCTGGCCGTCGCCATCGGCGCTTTCCAATTCGACCTGCGAGCCCTCGGGCAACTTGCGCACGACGTCATAAAGCGTGTGCGCCGGCGTCGTCGTGGCGCCCGCCTGGGTAACCTCGGTCGCCACTTTCTCAACGATGTCCAAGTCCATGTCGGTGGCGTTCAAGCTGAGGCTGCCATCCCGCGCTTCGATCTTGGCGTTGGAAAGGATGGGTATGGTATTGCGCCGCTCAACCACGCTTTGCACGTGTCCCAAGGACTTTAGCAATGCGGCCCGTTCGATGGTCAGTTTCATGGCTCTTCTACAAGTTCCGTCGTTCGGTTGCTGGCCCCAAGGTGCACAATCTTGCGCGCCGCCCCGCAACCAAGGAGAATGGCCGTCATTATAGCAAAAGTCCTTGAAGTCCCAAGCGCTTTCGACGCCCGGGGGAGCGACGCCGCTCCGTGGTATTTTCGGGGCCTACGTCACCCTTCGAGCATGCGACGCAGCAGTTCCACATCCTCTGCGAAGCCCGAGTCGTGATCGCGCAGCTCGTCAACCTTGCGTACCGCGTGCATGACGGTGGTGTGATCGCGGCCGCCGAACTTGCGCCCGATTTCGGGCAGCGAGCGCGAGGTCAACTGCTTGGCCAGGTACATGGCGACCTGGCGCGGCCGGGCGACGGACCGGGCGCGGCGTGCCGAATGCATGTCGGACATGCGGATGTTGAAATGTGCCGCCACCCGTTTCTGGATCTCCTCGATGGTGACGCGGCGGTCGTTGGCCCGTAACAGGTCGTGCAGGACTTCCTTGGTGGTCTCCAAGGTAATGTCGCGGCCGACCAGTTCGGAATGGGCGACGACGCGGTTGAGCGCGCCTTCCAGTTCCCTGACGTTGGCGGTGATCTTGTGGGCCAGAAACTCCATGATCTTGGTCGCTACCTTGACGCTCATCTGCTCGGCTTTGGACTGCAAGATGCCAAGCCTGAGTTCATAGGTGGTGGCGTGAATATCGGCGACCAGACCACAATTGAGGCGTGATTTGAGGCGCTCCTCGATGCCTTCTAGGTCCGATGGCGACTTGTCCGCTGAAATGACGATCTGGCGGCCTTGATCGACCAGGGCGTTGAAGGTGTGGAAGAACTCTTCTTGCGTCGAATTTTTGCCCGCGATGAACTGGACATCGTCAATCAGCATGACGTCGACGGAGCGGAACTGTTCCTTAAAACTGACCGTGTTCTGTTCGCGCAGTGCGCGGATGAACCGATACATGAACTTTTCGGCTGAAATGTAAATGACGGTGCGCGACGGATCGCGCTCGCGAATGTGCCAGGCCAGGGCATGCATAAGGTGGGTTTTACCCAGGCCTACCCCGCCATAAAGGAACAAGGGATTGAAGGTGACCGATTGGGCCTCGGCGATGCGCCGCGACGCGGCGTAGGCGAACTCGTTGGGCTTGTCGACGACGAAGTTCTTGAAAGTAAAGCGGGAATCGAGCGACGCGCTGATCTGATCGACAACGTTGGCGGTGGTAGCGGCCTTCGCCGGCACCTTGGTGGCCTGGCGCCGGGACGGAGATTCCTGGTCCGCTGCCGCCGCCGGCCTGTCGGATTGGATGAAGATCTCGATCGAGTGCACTGCGTTGTCTTCGTCGTTCCACAGGCTTTGCAGGCGGTCGGCGTAATGGGCGACGATCCAATCGCGCATGAAACGCGTCGGCACGGAAATGCGTGCCAGGCCGTCGTGGACGCCGCGGACGGTCATCGGCGCGACCCAACTGCGATAGGCCGCCTCGCCGATCTCGGTCCGCATGCGGCCGCAGACCCGATCCCATTCGGCGTGGAGTTGGCCGCCCGTCGTCCCGTCGGTCATGCTTGTTGCCCCCTCCCCTTTGGACAGCTCACTTCTTAACCTGACGAGCACCAGGTCATAGGATGACCCTTCTTGACGCTCGATGACGCACTACAACATTACGTACTAGGTCCGCGGCCGTGATGGCGGGCATATATGGAACTTGAACCCGACGTCCCCAAAGCAATTAGCAAGACCCGGTACATCTCTCGATAGACCTTTACCGCGGGCCGTACGTTCTAGAGCCTCTTTCGTTCCCCACAATGGCTGGATAGTTTACCGACACCATTTTTGAGTTACCGGACTTAACTTTGCCTCAATTAGTACATTCTTCTGTTTTATTGTTATCTTCATAAATTCTATTCAAACGGAAATTTTTCCTTTTGTAGACGGAGTATTTTTCCTGATAATTCTTTAATCTGTGCTTCTGCCGCGCTTCCGGCAAGGATTGAATTTACATGATCCAGAACCGCCCTGGCAATAAGATCGTATGGAGAACGTTCAAAATAAATCGCTTGACATTCTTCCCATCGCCTCGTCGTGGTCATGCGTTGGATATGAAAAAGGCCGCCCCTCGAAAGGCGCGGCCCGATACAACCAAAATGCACAGTTTATTGCAGTCGTCTCAGCCTTCCATGGCCTTGATCCGAGCCGACAGCCGGGAAATCCTGCGGGCGACTGTATTGCGGTGGGCCATACCCTTGGTGACGCCGCGCATCATTTCGGGCTGGGCCGCCTTGAGGGCCGCTTGGGCGTTGGCCTTGTCACCCTCGGCGATGGCGTGCTCGACCTGGCGCACGTAAGTCCGGATGCGGCCGACCCGCGAGCGGTTGACGACGGTGCGGCGCTCGATCTGGCGAATGCGTTTCTTCGCCGTAGCATTGCTGGCCATTCTTAAAGCCCTATTTCCGTGACTGGTGTCCGGGGAAGGCAGGCTTATAGTCCCGCCGCCCCGCCGCGTCAAGCGCCCAGGGGGATTCTTAGAGTGTTTTCGGCACCGGCCCGCACCCCCTCCCGGCCACCCACAGCGTACAATGGCATTGGGTGGTCGGGAGGGGGTGCGGGCCGGTGCCGCACAAATTCATAAACTTCAGCGATTATTAAACGAAGGTTGCCGTTTTTCAGTGAAGGCGGCCATGCCCTCTTTTTGGTCTTCGGTGGCGAAGGTGGCGTGGAACAGGCGTCTCTCAAAGCGGATGCCTTCGGCCAGCGTCGTCTCATAGGCGCGGTTGACCGCCTCTTTGACCATGAAGGTCGCAAGCCGCGACTGCTTGGCGATGATTTCGGCCGCTTTCAGCGCCTCGTCGATAAGATCGGCCAGGGGCACAACCCGGCTGACCAGACCGGCGTGTTCGGCCTCCTCGGCGTCCATCATGCGCCCGGTCAAGCACATTTCCATGGCCTTGGACTTGCCCACCAGACGGGTCAGCCGCTGACTGCCGCCGGCCCCCGGGATGGTGCCGAGCGTAATCTCGGGCTGGCCGAACTTGGCGTTGTCGGCGGCCAAGATGAAGTCGCACATCATCGCTACCTCGCAGCCCCCGCCCAAGGCATAGCCGGCCACCGCCGCGATGACCGGCTTGCGGCATGTGGTCAGGCGCTCCCAATCGCGGGTGATGAAGTCTTCCAGATAGGCCTCGACGAAGGTCTTCTCGCTCATGTCCTCGATATCGGCGCCGGCGGCGAAGGCCTTGTCGCTGCCGGTAAGGACCATGGCGCCGACCTCTTCGTCGGCCTCGAAGGCGTCGAGGGCCAGGGCCAACTCCCCGATAAGCGCCGGGTTGAGGGCGTTCATCGCCTTGGGACGATTGAGGGTTATCAGTCCAACGCGGCCTTTCTTTTCGGTCCGGATGCACTCGTAAGCCATGTCACTGCTCCATTGTGTAAGGATTGTGTTAGCGCGCGGTTACACCGGCGCCGGCCGGTGCAAGAGCAAAGCGAACTCTCAATTGCCCGGCCACAATCGGGGTGTCGGAAAAGTGCAGCTCCAGGGTTTCGCCTTCGCGGCTAAATCGGGTCTCTCCGGCCGGCGACCAGCCCAAATGGGGTAAGGTGGCGGTATAAAATTTTACTACCTGATCGCGTCCCACCGGCCCCGAGGCGGAGACCTCGACGATGCGTCCGCCCGGCGTGTCGAAGATCATGGCCGTCCCCTCGATCTCGCCCAGGCCGGGCATGAGGGGCAGGTCTTCGATGCCGCTGACGAAGGCGACGCCCGCGTTCCCGGTTTGCGCACCGGCGCCGAACCCGGCTGTCAATGTGCCTGCGAGTACGGTCACGAGGACGGCCGCGAGGATCGAGCGGCGAGGGAACAAGAATGTCATAGCACTGGCTCTTACATCACCGTTGGCGTGTCGCACAATAGAAAGTCGAGCGCCCCGACTGAACGATGCGTTGGATGCCGCCGGTGTGACCGGGCTTGCAATCGCATTGGGGACAGGTCTCGCCCTCGCGTCCATAGACCGCAAAGCTTAACTGAAAATAGCCCAACTCGCCCGATGGCCCGCGGTGATCGTTGATCGACGATCCGCCGGCCGCGATGGCGGTACCCAGGACCTCGCGGATGGCGTCGGCCAGACGCCGGGCCCTCTGTCCCTGTACGGTGCCGGCGCGGCGCCTGGGTGAAAGGCCGGCCCGGAACAGGCTCTCGCAGACATAGATGTTGCCCAGCCCGGCGACGACCGATTGATCCATCAGGGCGTTCTTGATCGGTCCCCGGCGGCCCTTCAGGCGTGCCGCCAGAGCCGCACCGTCGAAGGTGTCGTCCAAGGGTTCGCCGCCGAGCTTGGCGAGCAAGGGGTGTTGGTCGAGGGATGCCGTCTCGGTCAACGCCATCAGGCCGAAGCGCCTGGGATCGCAAAAACGCAGTGTCGCGCCGGCATCGGTCTCGAAAACCACGTGGTCGTGGGGGCCTTGCGGCGGTGGCGGGCCCGTGAACACCCGCACCCGGCCCGACATGCCGAGGTGGACGATGAGGGCCGTTCCGTCATCGAAGTGCCACAAGAGGTATTTGGATCGCCGTCCCAGTGCCACCACTTGTCGCCCCGTCAGGCGTTGGGCAAGGCCTTCGGGCAGGGCCACGCGCAGGTCGGGACGGTAGGTGACGACGCGTACCAGGCGGTTTCCCACGAGAACCGGGGTTAGGCCCCGGCGGACGGTTTCTACTTCTGGCAGTTCCGGCATCATCAATCCTTTACCAGCGCCGTTAAAGTAGCGCCTAGGAACGGCTTAGGCTATGGTTCCGGCCATGCCTAGCCAGCCTCGACCCGAACCCACCAGCCGCCTTACCGACTTCGGCTTTCAGAACGTGCCCGAGGACGAGAAGGTGTCCCTGGTGCGCGCCGTCTTCGACAGCGTTGCGCCCAAATACGACCTGATGAACGACCTGATGAGTCTGGGTATCCATCGTTTGTGGAAGGCGGCCCTGATCGACAGGCTGAACCCCAGGCCGGGGATGCGACTTTTGGATGTCGGTGGCGGCACGGGCGATATCGCCATGAGTTTTTTGTCCCGCGGTGGCGGCCATGCGGTTGTCTGCGACATCAATCGCGAAATGGTGGCGGTGGGCCGCGACCGCGCCATTGACCGCGGCCGTTTGGCGGACATCGCCTGGACGTGCGGCGATGCCGAAGCGCTGCCCTTGGCCGATGCCTCGGTCGATGCCTATACAACGGCTTTTTGCATCCGCAACGTAACCCGCGCCGAGGCCGCGCTGGCCGAGGCCAGGCGTGTGCTTAAGCCGGGGGGGCAGTTTTTGTGTCTGGAATTCAGCCACGTCACCGGGCCGTTCCTGGATCGCATCTACGATGCCTATTCCTTCCGCGTCCTGCCGGCCCTGGGCCAAGTCGTGGCCGGCGACCGCGAGTCCTATCGCTATCTGGCGGAAAGTATCCGGCGTTTCCCCAACCAAGACGACTTCGCTGCCATGATCGCCGATGCCGGCCTGGGCCAGGTGCGCTGGCGCGATCTTTCGGGCGGCATCGCCGCCATCCACTCAGCGTGGCGGCTGTAATGGGTTATTTAGGATATGCGGCACCAGCCCGCACCCCCAACCGGCCACCCCTAGGTTACAATGCCATGGGTGGCCGGGTGGGGGTGCGGGCTGGTGCCGCATATATGAGTTTAATCTCATGATCCGCTCACTACGCAACATCGCCCGTCTTTTGGGAATTGCCCGCACCCTGGCCCGTCACGATGCGCTCTTTCTGCTTGAGACGTTGGGCGTCGCGCCGGCCGTCGTGGTGGCGGCAAGGTTTCTCTCGCAGCGCAGCGCCGAGGGCCGGCCGGGGCAGCGCCTGGCCAGGGCCCTGGAGGAAGCGGGACCAAGCTTCATCAAGTTGGGCCAGGCTCTCTCGACACGTTCCGATCTCTTGGGCGAAGAGATGGCGGCCGATCTTTCGGACTTGCAGGACCGCCTGCCGCCGTTCTCCGGCGTCCAGGCGCGTGCCGCCATTGCCGCTGAGTTCGATCAACCTGTTGCGGACCTTTTTGAGCGCTTCGACGATGAAGCCGTCGCCGCGGCCTCCATCGCCCAGGTCCATTTCGCCGTTACCCCGGACGGCGACGAGGTTGCGGTAAAGGTGTTGCGCCCCGGTATTGAAGACGCTTTCGCCCGCGATCTTGACCTGTTTTTGTGGGTTGCCGAGTTGCTTGAGGCGGCGCGTCCCGATTTGCGCCGGCTCAGGCCGGTGGCCTCGGTGCGCACCCTGGCCGAAACGGTGGAGATGGAAATGGACCTCCGTTTCGAAGCCGCCGCCGCCGTCGAACTGGCCGAGAACTTCACCGATGACGAGACCTTTGCCGTGCCCGAGGTGGACTGGCCGCGGACCGGGCGCCGGGTGATGACCACGGCCCGCATCGCGGGCCTGCCGCTCGATGACCGCGACGACATCATTGCCGCCGGACATGAACCCCAAGAGGTACTGAGCAAGGCGGCGGCGGCGTTCTTCAAGCAGGTCTTCCGGGACGGCTTTTTCCATGGCGATTTGCACCCGGGCAACTTGTTCGTCCAGGCCGACGGCAGCATCGGCGCCGTCGATTTCGGCATCATGGGCCGCCTGGATAAGGCGACGCGGCGCCATCTTGGCGAACTTTTGTTGGCCTTTCTCGGCCGCGACTATCGGCGTGCCGCCGAGGTCCATTTCGAGGCCGGCTGGGTGCCGCGCCACAAGTCGGTCGACAGCTTCACCCAGGCTTGCCGTTCGATCGCCGAACCGATCCTTGACCGGCCGCAGAACGAGATCTCCATGGCGCGCCTGCTGGCCCAACTGTTTCAGGTCACCGAAACCTTCCAAATGGAGGCCCAACCCCAGCTTTTATTGCTGCAAAAAACCATGCTGGTCGCCGAGGGAACGGGCCGCAAGTTGGCGCCCGAGGCCAACATGTGGATGCTGGCGCGTCCCTTGATCGAAGAATGGATGAGCGAGACCCTGACCCCCGAGACCCAGATGCGCGAAACCGTCGATGGCATGGCATCGGCCCTGCGCCGCCTGCCGAACCTCCTCGACGGGGTGCAAGAAAGCGCGTCGCTGCTTGCCTCGGGCCGGGTCAAGCTCCATCCCGACACCATCGACGCCCTGCGCGCCGGTCCCACCCCGACGCGCCCTCCGGTCACGTCGTGGCTATGGATCGTCGCCATCGTCTTCATCATGGTCGTGATGTTGGCGGTGTAGCGCCGATCAGCCCGCGGTCGTCGCCACCACGGAATATGTTCCCCACGGCGCAAAGGAAACCGACAATGCCAATCGTTGCGAACCACGCTCACGAGAAGCTCAAGGGCGGTCAGCTCATTATCGGCATCATGGTCCGCCTCAATTGCACGGTTGAGATCGCCCGCGTCGCCGAGGCTTGCGATCATGACTTCGTGCTCCTCGACATGCAGCATGGCGGCATGGGCATAGAGACCGCCATCAAGGTCTGTCATGCGGCGCTCAGCACCTCGGTTACGCCGTTGGTCCGCGTTTCCTCCAAGCAGGCCACCGATGCATCCCGGCTTCTCGACAACGGCGCCATGGGTATCGTGGCGCCCGACATCGATAGCGCCGAAGAGGCCCACCACCTGGTTTCGGTGTGCCGTTTTCCGCCGCTCGGCAAGCGATCGGTCGCGATCGGCTATCCCCAGCTCGGCTATGCGGCCATGCCAATCGTCGATGCGTCGCGGGCGCTCGACGAAAACACCATGCTGGTTGCCATGATCGAGACCGAAAAGGGCGTCGAAAACGCCGAAGAGATCGCGGCCGTCGAGGGCATCGACCTCCTCTTCGTCGGGTCGGGCGACCTTCTGGCCGGGATGGGTATCTCAGACCAGATGGGGACAAAACGTCACTACGATTTATGCGAAAAAGTCGCCAAGGCGTGTAAGAAGCACGGTAAGTTTTTCGGTGTCGGCGGTGCCCGAGAGCCCAAACAGCAAGCGACACTGGTCGAAATGGGCTTTCGCTTTGTGACCACGGATTCGGATATGGCGTTCCTCTTGGCGTCGGCGCGCGAGCGGGCGAAAATGCTGCGCGGCCTCGACCTCGGTTAGGACAAAGGAAGGGTTCCCTTGAACGCGCAAACATCGCGGATCAGCTCGGAAATCGACTTCGAGAGGGACGGCAAGCAGACCGGATTTCTGCGCCTGCCCCACTCGGTCCACCGTTCGGCATACGGATGGCTGGCGATACCGGTCGTGTGCATCGCCAACGGCCCGGGGCCGAAGGTCCTTTTGATTTCCGGCAATCACGGCGACGAGTACGAAGGCCAGGTGACCTTGATGAAGCTGGCCCGCGAGCTTGAACTCGACGGGATCAGCGGGCGTGTCATCATCGTCTCGGCCGCCAATGCCCCGGCGGCCCGCGTCGGACGGCGGACCTCGCCCCTCGACTTCGCCGGCGAGGGCAACCTTAATCGGGCCTTTCCGGGCGATGCCAACGGTTCGCCGACTGAGATGATCGCCCATTATATCGTGAGCGAGCTTCTGCCTCGCGCGGACTTCGTGTTTGATCTGCACTCGGGCGGCCACTCCTTGCGCTACATCCCCAGCGCCGAAGCGAAGTTGGGCGATGACGGCGAGGTTAACGCCCGCCAATCGGCCCTGCTCAAGGCCTTCGGCCTGCCAATCAGTAATGTGGGTGAAACCTTCGACGACCGCACCCTTGCCGGCACTGCGAAGCGACTGGGTATAACCTTCATCGGGACCGAGCTTGGCGGCGGCGGCACGGTATCGGCGCCGATCCTAAGTATGGCCGAACAGGGCCTGCGCCGCTGCCTAAAGCATATCGGCACGTTGCCCCAAGGCGACGCCGTCGACCCCCCGCCCGCAACTCGATTGGTCTACGTCGGGGGTGCGGATTATTTTGTTTACGCGCCTGATGACGGCTTGTTTGAGCCTTACGTCGAGTTGGGTCAGATGGTCGAAGGGGGTCAGGCGGCGGGCGCTGTCCACTTTCCGGAAACGCCCTGGCAGTCACCTGTCATCGCCCATTTTCAGCGCGCCGGTTTGGTGCTGTGTGAGCGCGTGGGAGGGCGGGTCGAGCGCGGCGACTGTCTGTTCCACTTGGCGACCGACCACAAGGAGTAGGCCTCTCGGCGGAGAAAGAGTGTCGGCGGCTTCGAAAACGGCGGGTTAGAGCAAATCCCGAGCAAACGGAATCGTTTGCGACGACGAATTTGCGTAAAATCAATATGTTAGAGCAATCTCCGTGAGCGCGAGCGAACAGAAAATGCTTTAGCGCAAATCGTCGAAGACGACCCCCAGGGCCTGCACGGAAGCCGCACCCAGTCTACGTGCCCGTTCGGGCGACCAGCCGAATGTCGCGTCCGGCGCCTTGGCATTGTCCTTGAACGGCATTTCCACGGTCAACGCCAGGCAGCCAAAGGTGTCCGCCACCCAGGCCGAGCAGAGGTCCATATTGATCGTGTCTCTCGACGCATTCCGGGGAAAGCCGTATTCGGTCGACCAGTCGGGATGGGCGTCGGCCAGGGCGTTGTCGAAGGTCTCGCGTACCTCCAACACGCGATCCGGCAACGAAGGCACCCGGTCGCTGCTGATCACGTGGACATAGGGCCGTTCCTCGGTGGCATGGACGTCGAGGCAAAAATCGACACCGGTGGCGAGCATTCTTTGGCGCACCAGATAGACCTCGGGGCAGGTCTCCATCGAAGGTTCGGTCCAAGCCCGGTTCAGGTTCACGCCCGCCGCATTGGCGCGCAGGTTGCCACGCCGTCCGCCGTCCGGATTCATATTGGGAACCGCATGGACCGCCGCACCCTTGAGAATACGCTTCGCCACCGCGTCGCTGGTGTCCAACAGCCGCCCTAAAAATCCCTCCATCCAAAACTGGCCCTGGGTCTCGCCCGGATGTTGGCGGGCCAGGACCCAGCATAAGCGCTTGTCCGCACCCGCCTCGCCGACCACCAAAAGATCCATGTCTTCGCCGTCCACGGAGTGGCCTAAAACCTCGTGACGGACCAGCGGAGAAACCTGACAACGGGCTATGAAATCCCGGTGGCGCTCAAGCGAATAGGGGGCAAAGTAGGCGTAATAGACCGCATCAAATTCCGGCCGATGGCGGATTGTGAGGATGCCGTCGGTGTAGTCTGTCGGCACCCGGAACCAAGTCTCGCGGTCGTACGACGCCACCGCCCGGTAGTCTTCCCAGCCGATGGGATAGCTCGCGTCTCGTGCATTTACGATATGCAGTTGGCAGTCGACATCGCGGACGCCCGATGCACGAAAATGAAACCACTGGTAAAATTCGGCGTTGGAGTCCGTCCGGATGGCCAATCGCACGGCCCCGGGATCCGTCGCGTCCAGAACCTCGATGTTTCCCGAATCGAAGTGGGCGCCGATTTGCATGGCCGGGGTCCTTCCGCGTGTCATGGGTTACCGCCTGACGACCATAGACGGGGTGCGCCAAATGTCGAGACCGGCGGTTCCTCGGCACGGCAAGACCGGTTTCGCCTTGATGGATGGTTGGCCTGTTCGGTGCGCGCCCGCCCAACGCGGGCCTTGCGCCGAGGACGAGGCGGGCCTATTTTTAACAACACCTTATTCGAGTTGAATTTTTTCCGGGTCCGTCATGCTGGATGGGAAACGCATACTCCTGGTCGTCACCGGCGGCATCGCGGCCTACAAGTGCCTCGAAGTAATCCGCCGGGTGCGCGAGCGAGGCGGCCATGTGCGCTGCATCCTGACCCGGGGCGGCGCCCAGTTTGTCACCCCCCTGGCCCTTGGCGCCCTCAGCGAGGACTGGGTTTTTCAGGACCTCTTTTCCCTGACCGATGAGCAAGAGATCGGCCATATCCGTCTCAGCCGCGAGGCCGACGTGGTGTTGGTGGCGCCGGCAAGCGCCAACGTCTTGGCCAAGATGGCGTCGGGCCAGGCCGACGACCTGGCGACGACCGCACTCCTTGCCACCGACAAACCGGTCGTCGTGGCACCGGCCATGAACCCCGCCATGTGGGAGCATCCGGCGACAAAGGCCAACATGGCGGTCTTGGAAGAACGCGGCGTTCACCGCATTGGCCCGGCCGAGGGTGCCATGGCCGAAAGCGGCGAGTGGGGCATGGGCCGCATGGCTGAGCCCGATGCCATCGTCGCGGCGTTGGAGGGCCTCCTCGGCGGGGCTCAGGCCGGCCTTCTCAAGGACCGCCGGGCCTTGGTCACCAGCGGTCCGACCCACGAAGCCATCGATCCGGTGCGCTTCCTTGCCAATCGCTCGTCTGGCAAGCAGGGCCATGCGGTGGCGGCCGCCCTGGCCCGCCTCGGCGCCACCACCACCTTGGTCTCCGGCCCCACCCATCAACCCGAGCCCGCGGGCGTAAACGTGGTCCACGTCGAGACGGCGCGCGAGATGCTGGACGCTTGTCTTGGCGCGCTACCCGTCGATGTCGCGGTGATGGCGGCTGCGGTTGCCGATTGGCGCCCCGCCGATGCCGCCCGCGCCAAGTTGAAGAAACCGGCAAAAGGCGGCAAGTCGGCGCCGCCGTCCCTCAAGCTGGTCGAAAACCCCGATATCCTGGCGACGGTGAGCGGCCGCAACGAAGGGCGTCCGCACCTTGTCATCGGATTTGCCGCCGAGACCGACGCGGTGGTCGAGAACGCCGTTGCCAAGCGCCGCGCCAAGGGCTGTGACTGGTTGGTGGCCAACGACGTGTCGGCCGCCGTCGGGACCTTCGGCGGTGACGACAATCAGGTCCACCTGATCACCGCCGACGGGGTTGAGGAATGGCCTAAGGTTTCCAAGCTGGCGGTGGCCGAGCGCTTGGCCCAGCGCATCGCCGAAACCCTGAAAACGGCGTGAGGCGATGAATACGACGAACGTGGCCGTCCAACGCCTGCCCCATGGCGAGGGCTTGGCGCTGCCCGGCCATGCGACGGCCGAGAGCGCCGGCGTCGATTTGTTGGCGGCGGTGGCGGACGATCTGGTTCTCGACCCGGGCCAGCGGGCCGTGGTGCCGACCGGCATCGCCATCGCCCTGCTGCCCGGATTGGAGGCGCAGGTCCGACCCCGTTCGGGCCTGGCCGCCAAGCACGGGGTGACGGTGCTCAACGCTCCCGGCACCATCGATGCCGACTACCGGGGCGAGATCGGGGTCATCCTCGCCAATCTGGGCGAGGCGGCCTTCACCGTATGCCGCGGCATGCGCATCGCCCAGATGGTGGTGGCGCCGGTCCTGAGCGTGGCCTGGCTGGAGGTCGACACCCTGCCCGCAAGCCAACGCGGCCCCGGCGGCTTCGGCTCGACGGGGACCGAGAGCGGATAATGGACTTAGCATTTCCATGTTACTAAGAACCGGCACCGGCCCGCCCCCCCCCCCCGCCCCCCCCCCCCAAACAAGGGCGTGGGGGGGCGGGGGGGGGGGGGGGGCGGGGCCCCCCCCCTAATTAAGTGGCAGCCCCCAAGGGCGTGACC
>JASLZL010000028.1 GCA_030754885.1 Rhodospirillales bacterium
CGTGCCAAAGGTAGAATCCGATTTATAGCTGTTTGGCTCCAAGGAAATGTTTTCGTGGTTGAGAAGAATCTGGAGTAATTTCATTATGGCTACCGATTTTCGCTGAGCTATTTTTACGATTGATACGGATGGCAAGTGGCCCAATGACGCGCGATATCTTCTCGCCGACAAACCCAAACCGCTTCATGACCCAAAACATAATCTAGGAATCGCGCCAGTCCGCCCGCCCGCCCGGGGCGGCCGGTTATACGCATATGAAGACCCACCGACATCATTTTGGGAGAGGACCGGCCCTCTTCGTAGAGAAGATCGAAAGTATCTTTAAGATAGAGAAAAAAGTCTTCGCCCGTGCCGAAACCACCGCTCGTGAATTTCGTGTCATTAACGTCGTTTGTGTAAGGTATTATCAGGTGCGGTTTGTCATTGACGCGAAGCCAGTATGGCAATTCATCATTGTAAGCGTCACTGTCGTACAAGAACCCACCCTCCTCGACGAGTAGGCGTCGCGTATTCACGCTGGGTCCGTAGCGGCAATACCATCCAAGCGGCCGTTGGCCGATGGTACGTTTGATAGAGGCAATCGCATCTTGGATACGGGATCGTTCCTGATCCTCGTCGAGCAACCAGTGCTTTTCCCAACGCCAACCATGACAGCAAACGTCGAAGCCGGCGCTTGAAATTGCCTTCGCAGCTTCTGGGTTTCGTTCCAGCGCCAAAGCGCAACCGAAAACGGTTAGGGGCAGGTCACGATCTTGAAAGAGCCGCAGCAGCCGCCAAAATCCCACCCGGCTTCCGAATTCGTAAACGGACTCGGCGGCGAGATCCCGCGTCCCCGGCGCGACGCGACTGGGCCCTTCGGTCAGGCTCGTTTCGGAGGCTTCATCTCCATCCGGAATGGAGGGTTCGGATCCTTCTTCGAAATTGATTACGAACTGAACGGCCACACGAGCGTTTTCAGGCCAACGGGGGTGCGGCAGCGTCCGTCCATATCCGATGAAATCGCGAGTCGAGGTCATGATATTCTCTCAAACGCCCCTTTTGACGTAGTGGACGGCTCCTCCCCGCAGGCATCTAAGTTCCAATTTAATAAATTTCCGCGCCTACAAACAGGGAGAGATTTGACCTTTCTATGTAAGCCATGGTCGCGATCAGGTGTCCGTGGTCGGTGCGCTGTTGCCCGTCAGACGCTCGACTTCCTCCGCCAGGGTATTTTCGAGGGTCGACCGGTCCACCGCCTCGTCTTTTGCCGATAAGCGGGTCTGGACGGCAGCCATCAGGGGCTGGCGAACACCGGGTTCATGGCGCAGCACTTCTGTGGAGAGCAAGGTGCGTACGTCGTCCGGCCAGATGTGGTCGCAAGCTTCTCGCTCCGGCCCGAAGGCGAAGTCGGGCAAGGATGCGCGCGAGGCCGAAACTTCGGCACGATTTACCTCCGTCGCTTGCTCGTCGATCCCGTTCTTGCCAAAGACCACGCCGTAGTCCTGCTCCGCCTTGTCACGCGAAAGCAAGCCTGTGAGAACGTCCTTCATCACCAAATCGGGGTCGCGTTCCAGAGGGTCGCCGAAGCCGCCCCCGGTCGGGGTGATCATTCTGACGACGTCACCCCGCTTCAACTTGAGGATCTTGATTTTGCCGATCGAGCGTTCGTCCGGCTTGCCCGGGTTGACGATAACCTCGCCGACCCGGCCTGCCGCGCCGCCATTGACGCCCCACGGGCGGAAATGAAAGCGGTTCAGACCGCGCGCCGTCATCGTCGCCGAAAGACCGGTGTTCTCTAACTCCATGACCAGGACCGAGCCGCTGCGCCAGCGGCCCGCGGCCTGAGTATCGGGCAACAACCGGTACTCGCGCATCAACATGACAGTCTCGACCTCGATGGCCTCGGTGGGGACGCTTTTCAGCGAGCAAAAGCGGGCGTCCACCCCTTCGAGTCCGTCGATGAAGGACCGGGCACCGCCGCCGCCGCAGATCGGATTGATGACGCTGACCCGATCCTTGCCGGTCAGCGGGTCGCGGGCGTTGACGACGACGATCCCCGCCATACCGGCACCCGCCGCGATAAGTCCCCCCGGAATGGCCTGATTGAGACAGCCGATGATGGTATCGAACAGCCGTGTCGAGGAGACCGCGCGCGCCCCCATGGCGGCGGGAAAGTCGGCGTTGATCACCGTGCCCCGAGGTGCTTTGGTGTGGATCGGCCTTAGCAGGCCGGCGTTCTTGGGTGAGTCGGGCTCGATCGACAGGATATAGAAGGTGATAGCCAGCACCACATAAGGGTGGGTCCGATCACCGATTATGAAGTTGTAGGCGGCCGGTATCTGGGGGTCGGTGCCGGTAAAGTCCAGTTCGACTTGGTCGCCGTCGATACGCATTGTCGTTTTGATGTAGGTGAACTGGTCCTCTTCGATGCCCTCCAAGTAGTCGGAGAAGCTGTAGGTGCCGTCCGGGATTGTTGCGATCACCGAGCGTGCCTTCTCATCGGCGTATTCCATGACCTCTTGCATGCCGGTCTGAATGTCGGCGACGCCGTACCGGTCGCACAACTGATTGAGGCGACGCTCCATGTTATTCATCGCCGACAGCATGGCTTTGAAATCGCCCCACACCTCGTCCGGGATGCGGCAGTTGTCGAGGAAGAGGTTGATCACGTCGGTATTGAGCTCGCCCCGGCGATAGAGTTTTACCGGTCGGATACGGATGCCTTCTTGGAAGACCTCGGTGAAAGAGGGCGAGATGCTGCCGGGAACCGCGCCGCCGACATCCGAGGCATGGACGAACGCCCAGGCCAGAGCCAACAGCTTGCCGTCGCGAAAGATCGGCAGGAACAAATTGACGTCCATGATGTGGGTGACCAGGCCGTCGGTAGCGAAGGGGTCGTTGGTGATGATGACGTCGCCGGGCTCCAAATTCTCCTTGCCGATCTGTTCCAAGATCGCTTGAAGGGGAAGGCCGATGAGCACGTTCACTCCTGACTGTGAGGGAAAGGCGAAGATATCGCCGTCGGCGGTGGCCAGCGCGCATTGATAATCCTGCACCATCTTGACGAAGGTGGTGTGGGCCGTTCGATAGAGGATGGTCGAGGCTTCTTCGACGATGGCCGTAAAGCGGTTGTTCATGACCGAGGTGCGTACCGGATCCATGTCATGTCCCCCGGGTCAAAATGAGATCGCCATAGGCCGCGACCTTGGCGACAAATCCGTCGGGCACCAAGACCGTGGCGTCGGGCTGTTCGATGACGGCGGGACCGGTGACGCGGCGGCCCGGTTCCAGGCCATCGCGCTGGTAGACGGCGCAATCGTCAAACGTCGCGCCGTCCAGCCGCAGCGCCTTGTGCTCGGTTACTTCGTCGTTGCCGCCCGTCCAGTCCACCTTGCTTGGGCGCGGCGTATCCAAGGCGCCAAGAATGCGGGTTCGGAGTTCGATGTACTCAACCGGCGCTGAAGGGTCGGCGTGGGAATAAAGGCGCTCGTGCTCCGTATGAAAGTCTGCCTCGACGGCTGAAAGGTCCTTACCCGCGATTGCTTGCGGAGAAAGGGGAACGCTCGTCTGGAAGGATTGCCCCCGATAACGCATCTCGGCGGAGCGTTCGATCTCGTCGCCGGTCAGGTAGCTCTCGCAATCCTGGCGCGCCAACCACTCCCGGCCTTCGCTTTCAAGTTCGGCGAAGGTGCGCTTGAGCACGTCCAGGGACATGGCCTGGCCGTGTACGGTCCTAACCGTGTCATGGACCAACCCGCAGACAAGGCCGCCGTATGCGCAAAAGACCGATGGCGTCCTCGGTATCACGATGCGCTCGATCCCCACTTCGCTGGCCAAAAGGGGTCCGTGGACCGCACCGGCACCGCCATAGAGGACCAGGATCAATTCCGGTGGGTCGATCCCGACCCGGGCCAGGTACGGCAACAAGCGGACCACCATGTTAGAGGTCGCCACGGCAACGCACGATTCGGCCGCTGCCGTGGTGTCCATTGCCAAGGCCTCGGCGATCGGGCGCATGGCGGCTTCCGCCAAGTCACGCCTGAGCGGCATACGCCCACCCAGGAAGTGATCGGGGTTGAGATAGCCGCATAACAGATAGGCATCCGTAAGTGTCGGCGCCGTGCCGCCCTGGCCGTAGCAAGCCGGCCCCGGCCGTGCCCCGGCGCTCTTCGGGCCAACCCTGAGCACCGTGCCATCCATCCAGGCGATGGAGCCGCCGCCGGCACCGATTGCCTCGATTCCGGTCACCGGCATCATGAGGGGGAATTCACCGACTTCCGAATCGGTGGAAACCATCGGTGCGCCGCCCCGGATCAGCGACAGGTCCGTGCTTGTGCCGCCCATGTCCATTGTCAAAAGATCGGGCTCGTCCAGCATCTCACCCAGGAATCTTGCAGCGGTGACCCCCGACGCCGGTCCCGACAGCAACGTGTGAACGGGAAAGTCGCGGGCCTCGCGGGCCGCCATGACGCCGCCGTTGGACTTGGTGATAAAAAGCCGCGATGCGGGCAGGCGCTCGCGCAGATATGCTTCGATCTCGCCCAGGTAGGTATCCATACGATCTTTGACATAGGCATTGAGGACGCAGGTGATGGCGCGCTCATACTCGCCGAGCTGCGGCCACACCTCGCTCGACAGGCTCACATCCAGGCCGCCGACAGATTCGGCAATGGCGTCGCGGGCGGCCTGTTCGTGTCCTGGATTTCGATAGCCGTGCAGAAAGCAAATGGCGAGCGAGCGTATGCCATCGGACTTGGCGGCGGTGGCGGCGGCCACGACTTGATCCAGGTCGATCAACTGTCTCTCCGAGCCGTCCGACAGAAGTCGCTCGTCGATCTCGAATACCAGTTCTCTCGGTACCAGGGAACTAGTCCTGATGCTGAAGAGGTTGGTCGGCACCTTCAGGCGCAGGCGCTGGAGTTCCAGGAGGTCCTTGAAGCCCTTCGTGGTCAGCATGGCGAGTCGCGGGCCGGAGCGCTCAATGACCGAATTCGTGCTCACCGTCGTACCGTGCATGACGAAGACGGGCTCGTCTGGCTCCAGGGTCACGTCGGCGAGCAGTTCTTCCAGACCCTCACGCACCGCTTCGGCGAAATTGGGTGGACTGGAAGAGACTTTGAAAGACTTGATGGCGGTGTCATTCCCCGCGCCTCGCCGCCAGACGGCGAAGTCGGTGAACGTTCCTCCAATGTCAATGCCGATTCTCAGCATGGCATGGTGCTCGGTTCCTCCAAACGAAACGGGGGAGGCAATCTGACCGACGCCTGCACTTCCGTCAACACTCCGATTCCGATCTCAGGGCGCCGGCCACATCGCATGTACCATGTACATTGAGGGCGCCATGAGGACGGCTTTGATCGGAAGGGATCACGTCCACAGATAGGGAGGTATCTGCCCGAGGCGCACGCCGAGGAATCAATTTCGATCCGGAGAGGGGAGGTCTCCATCGGCGACCACCGCCAGTCGAACGGCATCAGAAACTTCTGCGTTAGTACGACCCTGCTGAGGCTTCGTTTGCCGTCAGTATTCTCGTATTCGTCTCGACTGGAACCATCAATGTTTCGAGCTCATTTGGTAAAAGGATTCATGTGTCTGGCCGTCAAGATAACCGTCGTAAAATTGCTTCAGGTGAGGGAATATTTTTATTGAAAGTTGTTGGCGGTGTTTTTCGCCCGCGCTCAGAGGGACCCTCAAGGACGCGGCCAGTTCTTCTATGATGTCTTCCTTGTTTAGCCGGGTGAAACGACCGTCGCGCAGGATCGCTTCCCCCCCAACGAGGACCGTTTCAACACCTTGCGTGCGTGCCCTGTGCACCACCGCGTCGATGACCGGTACGTTCTGTTCCAGATACGGATAGGCGATGTGCTTCCAATTCATCAAAATGATATCCGCGGTCTTGCCCGGCTCAAGAGTGCCGATGTCGTTCCCATAGGGCGTGGTGTGCGCCCCGTGCTCGGTTGCCATGCGGAACACCTGCGACGTCGTTGGAACGGTGTCATCCATGCCCGGTTCCCGGTGCAGATTAAGAACCAAACGCATCTCCTGCAACATGTCCCGATCATCGTTGATGCCTGCTTCGTCGATACCGATTGCCACGCGCACTCCGCGCTTCTCAAAGGCGTTCAGCGGCGCGATGCCACTCCGCAAACGCAGGTTTGAGCTGGCGTTGTGACAGATCCTCGTTCCCGTTTCGGCAGCTAGATCGATATCCCCTTCCGTTAGCCAGACACCATGCCCGAGGGTGAGATCCGGCCCAAGCAAACCGAGGTCATGGAGGTGTTGAACCGCGGTAGTGCCCGAGCGTCGTTTGGCGTATACCTTCTGGTAGGCAGACTCGAGCAAGTGCATGTGCATCGGCACGCGATACTTGTCTGAGTACTCCTTCAACATTGTTAATGATTTGTCGGAGCACCAGTGCTGGTTCGCGGGCGCTAGCTGTACGCGGACTCGCTCCTCATGATTAAAGTTCTTATGGAGATCCTCGAAGAGCGCGAAGTTATCCTCCAGGGGAATGGCCGCCGCGCGCAGCAGTTTCATCGCCTCCGGCGCAATGTCCGGTGGCAACCGCTTGACGAAATCATCGTCCTCTTCGTGGACGAAGCGGTTCTGATCCATCAGAATGTAAGAGTAGGAAAGGCGCATTCCTATATCTTGGTATGCCCTGATGGCTTCGCTGGCCGCTCCATATATTCGCTCCAAGGGACCGCTTACCCGGGCTTGCAGGTGTTGAACCGTGGTGACGCCCGATTCGATCAACTCGAAGGCGGAATAGAGCGTATCCAAATACGGGTTCACGTCTCGTGCTGCCATGCGGCGAGCCCGCCAGAGTTCAAGGGATAAGTCCGGCGCTCCCAGTTGGAGAGGTGTCAAACCTATGTGGTGGTGGCTGTTGACGAGGCCTGGCATCACCACGTGTTCGGCGGAACCGATCACTTCGTCGGGTTGATGCTTGGCCGCCAAATCCTGATGTTTACCTACTTCGATGATGGTGCCGTCACGCTGGAATACGGCTCCATCTTCTATCACCTGCGTGTCGGTGCGACTGTTCACCTTGCAGATGACGTACTTCCCGCGAACAAGAGACGACGCCATTACGCTCCTCCCCGAATATTGCCGCGGCCCTTATTGGGCCTTTCCCCAAATCTTCCAGCTTTGACCAGGCATGGCAAACGATTTGTCATCGGCCGCTCTTCTGCCTCGCCGTTGCGAAGGATGTTGTTTTTAATCCTCCCGAAGAGAATCACGGGTCGGGAGCATGGGCCATGGCGCAGGTCATTCTGGAGGGTCGATGACGGTTCCCTCGTGCGCCACCACACGGCCAGACTTGACGACCAGGGATCGGCGCGGGTGTTCCACGATGGCTTCGCCCAACGTCGATCCTCGAAGCACTACAAAATCGGCCCGACAACCGACATCGAGACCATATCGATCGAGCCCCAAGGCCTTGGCCGCGGCGATGGTCGCGAGTTCGAACGCCACCGCAAGCTCTTGATCGGTCCGAAAACCGGATCGGTAGGCAATCCACATCACACGCTCGACCATGTCACCCGAGCCATAGGGAGACCACGAATCCCGGATGTTGTCGGAGCCCGCGAACACGGTCACGCCCGCCGCGCGGAGCCGATTGATAGGCGGTATCGCCTGTGAACCGGGGCCATGCGTCAGGATCGCGACGCCGCTCTCGGCCAGTCGTTCAGCGGTGCGGCCAAAGGTAGCCTCGTCAACCTCGCCAAGACAGAAACCGTGACTGACCGTAACCCTGCCGCCCATACCTTGGGCGGCGGTCCGCTCCGCAATCAACACAAGCTCCGAGGTTCCGAGCTCTCCGCGATCATGCAGGTGGATGTCAATTCCAACACCTCTCCTCTCGGCAATGTCGAAGACCGCGTCGAGCTGGCCGTCCGGATCGCCGTCGATTCCTGCCGGATCCAATCCTCCAACCAGATCCGCCCCAGCCTCGACTGCCTCATCCAGCAGTGCTGCGGTTCCCGGACACGACACGACGCCGCTTTGTGGAAACGCAACGATTTGGATAGAGATGAAATCCTTGAATCGCTCACGTGCCGATAGTACGCCATACAAATTTTCGAGGCCAATTTCGGGGTCAATGTCAACGTGGGTCCTCAGATGCACGGTGCCGTTGCTCAGCACTCGACGGATGAGGTTGGCGGCTCGATCCTCGACGGACAATGGAAGAGCGTGCCGCAGGTGCTTTTCAGCCTCGATACGCTCACTTAGCGTGGGACCCGCAGGGTGCGGCTTCCACGGCAGGCCGAGCAGTGTCTTGTCCAAATGTAGGTGGCCGTCGATCAATCCGGGAATGACCAATGCGCCGTCGGCATCCAGCAACAAAGAGTCTCCGCCGCTGGCTTCCAGTTTGGGTCCGACCTCGGCTATGGCGCCATCGCGCACTCGGATATCAACACGGTCGCCAAATGCACGGCGAGCGTTCCTCAGCAAAATACCGCGTGTGGTCATCGACAATCACCAGGTTTGATGAAGCAAGGCTGCCGCCGCGTTGGATAACCTCTTGTCACGTTTGTCATGGGCACTTTCGAGGGGCGTCTGACCGATTGCTTATTTGCGTGAGCAATAACGGCAATAGGATTCCAGATCCGGTACGCCCCAGCTTTCGTAATATACCTCCACATCGGGACGCAAACGTTTGGCCCTACTCGCCGTCAAAACGGCGCGTTGTAAAACAGGCCACCTCGGCCGGCAGGTCACCCAGGGCAACGTACTTTGCAAGCCGGTAAGCGTGTGCGGCGGCTAGCGTAATGCCGCTGTGACACGTGGCGACGAAGGCGCCGGGAAATTCGGCGGACTGTTCGTAGATGGGAAATTCGTCGGGCGACATGACGCGAAGCGCCGCCCAAGCGCGCACGACCTTCACACCGGCGAGATAAGGTAGGCAGTCGAGGGCGAAACGAACCCCCTTGCAAAGGCCATGGGTCGTGGTGCGATCATCGAAACCCGTGAATTCCGCCGTGCCGCCAAGCTGAAACGTTCCCTCATGGGTCTGGCGGATACCGCCTTGAATGGGCAGCGGCAAGGTCTGATCGACCCGTTCGGTAATCAGGGTTTGGCCTCGTTGCGGGATGAGGGGGACCGACAGGCCGAGAGACGATGCCAACGCAACAGTGCCCAGCCCGGCTGCCAATATAAGCTTAGGCGCCGTCACCGTTTTAGGTCCGGTGCGCACCGTAAAGGCGTGGGGCGCTGCTTCGATCGTCGCGACACGGGCGTTGGACACATAGTGCCCGCCCAGGCGAAGCAAGGCCGCATGCAGGGCTCGCAATAGGTTGAGTGGGTTCACCTGCCCGTCGTAGGCGGTGTAAGAAGCGCCCAGGACCTTAGGCCCGAGCCCAGGCACCAACCGAGCCAATTCCTGGTGATCCAGCATGTCATATTCGAAGCCGGCATTGCCGGCTTCGGTTCGCAGTTGCTCCATCAGCGCCTTGCGCTTGTCACGGCCCTCTTCCGAAAAATAGGGGACGACGCCACCGCGTTTTTCCAGCCGCACATTGAGGCCCGTGTTGTCCAAGAGCTCGGCGGCTAGGTTCGGCCAGTCTTCCGCCGAACGACGAGTCCACAACTGGTATTCTGGACGTCCATATCCCTTGCCTTGCACCCACACCACGCCGGCGTTGCCGCGCGAGGCGCGAACGGCGACATCTTCCCCGTCGAGAACCGTGACCTTCAGACCTTGCCGGGCGAGCCCGAAGGCAATCGCGCTTCCGACCACGCCGCCACCGATGACGATAGCGTCATGGAACGTCATTCACCGGAGCCCAGTGTTGGCGCGCTTCGCGGGTTTCATCCTACATCCCCCAGACGGCCTCGAAGTCCATGGCAATCCTACCGACATTGCCCCGCCGGGGGTAGGGGGGCTTCGCCTACAGCCAACCCATGGCCCACTTAATCCAATGAATTTCCACTTTGAATCGGAAGCGGTTTCATGGACCGTTCCCGGAGGTCCTTCCGCCGCTGTCATTGGAGTGAGATACCAGGTTCTCGCCGGCGAGCAGGTCTTCGACAAAATAGGCAACCAACTCGCTTCGTCCGCTGACTGACGCCTTACGGTATATGGCGTTGCTTTGACTCTTGACGGTACCTGGTCGGGTTGCCCGGAAGGTTCCGATTTCCTGTACGGAAAATCCTTTGATCAGCAGGAGCGCGATCTCGCGCTCGGATGGCGTCAGCACCCAGTCGTCGAACTTCGCTTCGATGACACTGAGAAGTTGTCCAGAAGCCGCCCTTACAGTCGCACGGGATTCGCGGTGTTCGCGCAGCAGGTTTAACAACTCGTAACCAATCGCCACCAACGCCACCCCCAAGGCGACCACGGCGACCGATTCAAGGACATCGTGATCGAGCCACGAGGTCGCGATATCGAAGTAGAAAATGTCGGACAGGACGTCCGAGATCAGGAAAATTTCACAAACCCCAATCACGGCGAAAGAAAGGCCGAGGATTTGGGCTCGCCATGGATTCCGCTTTTTGGATTTCACCGGCCAACTCACGACATAATTGGTGCTGGTAAGACCTTACAGATGTCCTTCCCTTGCCGGCAAGCCGGCGGCTGATGCACGCCTTCAATCATCGTCATAATCTCCAAGGTGTGCCCGCCGGTGGCAGGCTGGGCAGTTGGCCTTGGAACTGACGTTCGGCCGATTCCAGGCCGACTCGGGCACTTCCTCGTTGTGCTCGCGAATCCAGTGGGGTGTCTCGGTGATGCGAAGCGGCGCACTGTTGGAATCGAGGCCACGCATAAACCGACCGCCAAACCAGCTTGAATCGGCGGCGTTAGCGGTTAGAAATTCGTGGATTTTCTTTTGGGTCTTCGGATCAATCGAGGCGTCCTCACCGAAATGATCGCCAAGGCCTCCCATCAGTCTTTCCCAGGACCTCTTGGGCAGCATCTGTGGCTGGAACGCCATGTGGCATTCGCCGCACTCGCCGAGAACCCGTTCGTTCTGTACCGGTCTATAGCGTTCGTCCGCCGAGGCTGTCGACGCATAAATTCCGGGAACGACCGAAAGGATGCAAAGTATTTTTAAGAATCTCATACGCTTGGTCATGGTCTTCTCCTCTGTCCTTGAAGACGATCACTGGCTAGTCATGAAAAGGATGAAGTCGCCTTTTTCGCGGGCGCTGCAGATGCGGCCGAGGACGCTCTTGCAATTGCGTCGAAACCACTTCTCGATCTTTTTTGGGTTGGCATAACGGTCGGACGTTTTGGACAGGGCCATCGGCGCGATCGTCTTTCCGGCACGGGTCTGTCCGGCCTTGAACGGCGAGTTCGTGTGACAGGAAGTGCAGGAAGGGGTTTCCGACTTTCCGCTCGCCGGCCGGGCCATGAAAAATTCGCGGCCGCGTTCCGCGGAAAGCGCGGCAATGCCTCCCGTCTCAGCCGCGTATCGCGTCAGTATTTCTTTCTGCGGGGAACTGGCGGTACCGGCCAGCGCCATCACCGGCACCAAGCAACCAGCCATCATGATGGCGGCGATAAATGTCGAACATTTCGGTATTCGGAATGTCATGATTATTCTCCCTTCGGAAGTGTGATGGCGTGGTCATTAAAACGTCCGGTCGCGGCGTCGGCGTGACAGGCGGCGCAGTTAACCCGCGAGCCGACCGCCTTGGTTCGGAACAGCAACGAATCGATGGCCTTGTGACGGGCCTTCCAGTAATCGGTGCCGGTCATGCGGCCGGTCAGCGTGGCGGCGCGGCCGATCCGGTTTGCCGCCTCGGTATCGAATGTCGTCGCGGCGTTGACCTCAAGGAAGCGTCGAATTTCCCCGACCGCCTCCTCCTCCAGGCTCGCATCTTCACCGAAGTGATCGGCCAGGCCGGCCATCATCGTTCGCCAATCAGCCGCTGTTCGTAGGCTCGGATGATGGGCGTCGTGGCAATCGCCGCATTCGGTGCGATAAGGTTCAGGAAATTCCAGGCCCCGCCAACCGGTACCCGGCAACAACGCCATTCCTTGGCCGCCGGCCAGCACCAAAATGGCTGTGACGCCGGCGACGATCAGGCCGCGCAGAATCAAGGAGCCGCCGGGATCGGCTTGGTTCTCGGAAACCGGCTTTCGTCCGGTAATCATGGCACCGACCAGCGAGAATTTGGAAAGCCGGGTCTCGACGACGACGCCCAAAATGTGCAGGGCAACGGCGCCTAGGAGCACCCAGGCCAGGATTCCGTGCAGGATCCCGGCGACGTCGCCGGCCTCGAACCCGATCATAAATGCCAGCGGCCCGAGATTTTCGCGCCCGCCATACGACACCACCCCCGTGACGACGATCGCCGAAAGCAGGCCAAGTAGAATGAGGATCATCCAGGCGCCGCCCGGATTGTGGCCGGCGTGGGATTGTCGACCGCGGGCGACAAGCGTTCGAACGTGGGTGAACAAGGCGCCGGGTGTCAGTGGGAACGACGCGAACCGGCTGTGGCGTCCGCCGACAAAGCCCCAGACGAGCCGAAATGCGATCAACAGGCCGAGCGCGTATCCGCCCCAAACATGGACGCTAAGCCACCACTCGGGCGCCCAGAACCCGGTCGCCGACATGGCCCCGACAAGGGCCAGCAAGGACCAGTGGAAAACCCGAACCGGCAAATCCCATACAAGCTGTCCCGGGCGGCTGTCCCCATGCTCGCCTTCGGGCTTCAACGCTCGAATTCGTTTGTCCATGTCCAGGCTCGTCCATCGCATCCAATGCATCGGTCCGGGGTCCGATGTGCGATTGAACTTGCAGCCTGATCCCTAGGCTCACAATCAACTCAGGGAGTAAATCTGGATCAATAGGCCTTTGGTTCATGCCGACTCACCGCCTTTCCCGTCTGCCGGGCTTGACAGGTCCGGCGAAACTGCCTGAGATGCCGGCGCCAAAAACGGGGAGGTTTCATGTCTGTTCGGGTCGGTATAGACACCGGTGGCACCCATACCGATGTGGTGTTGGTCGATGGATCGGGGGGCGGGGTTCGCGCCCTCAAAGTTCCGACCACGCCTGACGACCTGAGCCAGGGCGTCCTTGACGGTCTCGGCCGGGTACTCAAGGACGCCGAGCGACCGGCGTCTTCGATTTCACACTTCGTTTATGCCACCACATTGGTCACCAACCTTTTGGTCGAGGGCAGCGACATTCCCGTCGGTTTGATCACCACCGAGGGGTTCCGCGATATCCTGGGCATCGGGCGGGCGTCGCGAAAGCCCAACATCTATGACATTCAGTGGGCGCCACCGCCGCCGCTGGTGCCGCGCTTCCTGCGCCTGGTCGTGCCCGAGCGGATCGACTATCAGGGCCGTGTCGTCACGCCGCTCGATGAGGAGGCGACGTTGAAGGCGATCGGCGAATTGGTTGTCGCCGGGGTCAAGAGCATCGCGGTCTGCTTCATCAACGGTTATGCCAATCCCGTGCACGAACAAAGGGTCGCCGCCCTGGCGGCCCGGGAATGCCCGGAACTCAACATTTCGCTGTCATCGGACGTGGTGCGGGAGTTCCGCGAGTACGAACGCCTGAGCACCACCGTGGTCAACGCCTACGTGGCGTCGCCACTGACGCGGCACATGGATGGCTTGACCGAGAAGCTGGCCGGGAACGCGGTCGGCTCGACGCCCTATACCATGCGCAGCAACGGCGGCATCATGACTTTCGCGGCGGCCAAGCGGCTGCCTGTCAGCATGACCCATTCGGGTCCCATGGGCGGTATCATCGGCGGCACCGCCATCGCCGCCGCTTGCGGTATCTCCGACATCATCACCTTGGATATGGGCGGCACCAGCGCCGACGTCTCCTTGGTCGCCGGCGGCCAACCGGTATTGACGACGCGTGGCACCGTCGGCCGTCACCCGGTTTTGCTACCCATGCTCGACCTGGTCACTATTGGCGCCGGCGGCGGATCCGTTGCCTGGGTTGACGCGGGCGGGGCGCTGAAGGTCGGCCCGCGCAGTGCCGGGGCGGTGCCGGGACCGGCCTGTTATGACCAAGGCGGAGACGAGCCAACGGTGACCGATGCCAACCTCGTGGCCGGGCGCCTCAACGCCGATTTCTTCCTTGAGGGATCGAGGAGGCTCAGGGCCGAGCGTTCAGAGGCAGCGTTGCGTGAAAAGGTCGCGGGGCCGCTCGGGATGAACGAGGGCGAGGCCGCCATCGGCATTATGGCAATCGCCGAATCCCACATGGTCAACGCGATCAAGCTGATCTCGGTCGAACGCGGCCTTGATCCGCGCGACTTTACCTTGGTCGGCTTTGGTGGCTGTGGCCCCCTGCACGCGGCGCGCCTGGCCGAGGAACTGTCGATCGGCCGTGTGCTGGTACCGTCGGCGCCGGGCAACGTCTCAGCAATGGGGTTGTTGTCGGCCGACGTCCGCCACGACTTGGTGCGTACCCATGTCGCAGCACTCGACGACGTCGATCCAAATGATATCACCGCCCAATTCGAAGACATGATGGAGCGCGGCGTCGCGGCGCTTGTCGCCGACGGCATCGACGCCGAGCGGCGCCGTTATTTACCCGCCGTCGATTTGCGCTACAAGGGTCAGAACTACGAGCTGACCTTGCCGTTTCCGGGCCACGAGGCCGGCGAGGCACTGTCCGGGACCTTGGGTCAGGCGTTTCACGAAACCCACCGAGGCGTTTATGGCTACGAATTGCCTAACCGCACCATTCAACTTGTCAATTTGCGCCTGACGGCGATTGGCGAGGTCCAACGAATACCATGGCCAGAACACGATGGCGACGTCTCCGGCGCCAAGCCCGTCGCCGGCCGCAAGATTTTGGTTGGTCCGGGGTGCCTCGAAGAAGTTCCCGTGTACCGATTGGCGGGCCTTTATCCCGGGGCTTCGTTCACCGGGCCGGGTCTTGTCGAATATGCCGGATCGACATTGTTCGTCCCCGACAAGTGGACGGCGACGTTCGATGAAATGCTCAACGCGCGATTGGAAAGGGACGGGAAATGAGTGTCGATCCGGTAACCCTGGAAATCGTGCAGAACGCCGTTACCGCAGTGGCCGAGCGTATCTCGACGCGCATGATCCGGTCTGCCAATTCGCCCATCGTCAAGGAAATGGAGGACTGTTCGGCGTCGCTGTTCGACAGCCGCGGGCGATTGCTCGGCGAATCGGCCAACGTGCCCTTGCATCTGAATAGCCTCGGCGTCTGCCTCCAGACCATCTTGGAAGAATACTTTCCGACCCAGACATGGCGGCCCGGCGACGTTGTCATCACCAACGATCCCTACGCCGGCAAGGGCTCTCTCGCCGCCGCCCATGCCAACGATTTTCTGACCTTTTATCCGGTTTACCTGGACGGTGCGCTGGTCGCTTTTACCGGCCTCATGGTCCATCACCTGGATATCGGCAGCATGTGGATGGGCACCCGCGGCTGGGGCGTCGAGATCTATCAGGAGGGGTTCCGTGTGCCGCCCTTGAAAGTCGTGGACGAGGGTAAGCTGGACGACAAGTTGATGGCCGTCATGCTCAACAACACCCGGGTTCCCGATATCTTGGAGAACGACCTGATCTCCCAAATATCAAGTGTGCAGACGGCGGGCGAGGACCTGTTGAACCTGTTCCGCAAGTACGGCACCGATGTGGTTGCAAACTGTTTTGACGAGCTGATCGCGTACTCGGAACGGCGCACCCGCGCGGCCATCGAAACCATCCCCGATGGTACCTATACCCACGAAGAACCGCTGCTCGACGACGGCGCCATGGGCGGTCCCTATTGGCTACGCCTCAAGATCGTTAATAAGGGCAGCGAGATTACCCTCGATTTCACCGGTACCGACGACCAGATCCAGGGCCCCATCAACTCGCCGCTGTCGGCTACCTACTCGGCGGTCTACTATGTGCTGCGTTGCCTCACCGATCCGACGATTCCCAGCACCGAGGGGTGTCGGGCGCCGATCCACGTCATCGCGCCCGAGGGCTCCATCGTCAATGCTCAGAAACCGACAGCCGTCATGCAACGCATGGTCACGGCGCATAGCATCGTCGATCTGATCATGGGTGCCTTGGCCGACGCCATGCCCGACAAGGTGATGGGCGATTCGTGCGGCTGTGGTTACAACCACGTCATAACGGCGGACCCTGAAACCGGCGAACGGGTGGTCTTCGGCGAGAGCGTGCCCGGCGGCATGGGCGCCACGGCGCTGCGCGACGGCCTTGACGTCATGTCGAGCCACGTCACCAACTTTCGCGTTCCCACCGTCGAGGCCACCGAGATCGAATCGCCAATGATGTTTCTAAGGCGCGAGTTCCGCGAGGATGCCTCCGGTGCCGGGTGCTGGCGTGGCGGCACCGGTCAGGTGACCGCCTACAAGGTATTGGGCGAGGCACCGCAACTGCACCACACGTCACAAAAATCGAAGTCCCTGCCCCAGGGCTTCTTCGGTGCCGGGCCGGGCGACGGCGGGCGCTGGGTGATCAATGAAGGCACGCCCGAGGAAAGGGTATTGGAATACGCCATCGGCGACATGGAAGTCATTGCCAAGGGCGACACGGTGACCCATCACGGCCCCGCCGGCGGCGGCTATGGCCCACCCCATGAGCGCGAGCCCTGGCGCGTCCAGGCGGACGCCCGCGACGGCCTCATCACCCTGGCCACGGCCGAGAAAATCTACGGCCTGCGCCTCGATCCCCAAACCTTCGAGGTCAAAGAGAACCTGCGTTCGACTTAGAACGCCTGGGATAGACCCTGACGCCCGCGTATTACGGCTTGGGGGGACCTGGCAGGTTGGAAGAAGGCTGGTCGGCACGCGCGCCGGGTGCTTCGCTGGGCGGAATTTGCGCTTGGGGCCGCGAGAAATAAAGGGCGCAGATACTGAGCCAATCGTCGACGGCGTCGGAGCGTTTGACGCTGAGATCGGGGACGTGGGTGCAGTAATACGACAGCGGCAGACCCGACTGTTCTCCCGCATGTTTGGCCGGATTTTCAATCGCGGCGGAGGCTTCGGAAGCCGCGAAAGCCAGCGCCAAGCAAAGGATAGAAAGGCCGAAAAGACGGTACATTGCTCTCTCCAGGGCAGTATTCATGCCACCATACGGCCCTTTCCTTTCTATACCTTTAATGGCGCCTCATTCGATGCTCGAAAAGGAGCGCCCGTCGAAGCGGTGCACCGGCAGTTGGTCGATTTCGTCGGCGCTGAGCCCGTCCAGGCAAAAGACGTTCACCGCATAGGCGTCCGGCGCCACCCGCGGCCGGTGGAACGGGTATATGCCACAGTGACGGCAGAAATAGTGTTTCGCCGTCTTGGTATTAAATTGATAAAGGGTTAGGGCCTCTTCGCCCGCGACAAGGCGGAATTGTTCCGCCGGCACCCGCAGCATGACGGCATTGCGCCGCCGGCAGATCGAACAATTGCAGACGCCAAGCGCCTCAAGATCGGTATCGACCTCGAAGACAACCGTGGCGCAATGGCAACTGCCTTGATAGGTCTTCATCTTACACCGGCTCCCATGTTCACCCGACGGATCAGCCGTGGTAGATTGCCAGGCATCCATCGGTCAACCGGGAAGTTCCGATGACAGAGCTGAAGAAGGACGAGGCCTTCAAGATCGATCTGATCTATGTGCCCACCAAACGGCGCAAGACCCTTGATCCCAAGGTCGTCGAAGAGATCGCCGAGAGCATGCTGGAAAAGGGTCAGTTGGCCCCGATCCTGATACGCGAGGACGGCGCACGTTACGTGCTCGTCGAAGGGCTCCATCGCCTGGAAGCGTGCAAGGCGCTGGGTGATGAGACGATCCTGGCGCTCAAGGTCCAGGCCCGAAGGAGCTAAGCACCCAATGGACAAATTCGTTACCTGGCCCGAGGTCCATCAAGATACCAAAGAACTGGTCAGGCGGTTGATGGACATCGGCAGTTGGAAAGGCATCGTCGCGGTTACTCGGGGCGGTCTCGTGCCGGCGACGATCCTGGCCCGTGAGATGGAAATCCGATTCGTGGATACGCTATGCATCGCCGCCTATGACGAACAGCGGATGGGATCGATCGAGGTCATCAAGACCCCGGATCTGGCGTATGTGGAGAAGGGCGACGGGTGGCTTCTCGTTGACGATCTGGTCGATACCGGACGGACCATGAAGAAGGCGCGCGAGCTTTTGCCCAAAAGCCACGTTGCAACGGTCTACGCCAAACCCATGGGCAAACCTTACGTTGAGACCTTCGTGCACGAGGTCCCACAGGATGTCTGGGTATTCTTTCCGTGGGACACGGAACCCCAGTACATCGCGCCCCTCGCCCATTCCTCACCGCAAACCGGGTGAGGACGCGGTGCTCAGTTAAAGGCGTAGTGCAGGACGCCGAGCACGGCGACGACGAGGACCGCCGGGCTGACATCCTCGCGCCGGCCACTGAGCAGTTTGGCCACGGCATAGACGATAAAACCTATGGCGATGCCGTTGGCGATGCTGAAGGTCAATGGCATGAGCATCGCCGCCAGCATGGCCGGGGCGTACTCGGTGACGTCGTCCCAGTCCAGATCGCTGAGATTGCGGGTGAAATAGGTAGCAACGAAAACCAGCGCTGGTCCCGTGGCGAAGGCCGGTATGCTCTGCGCAAGCGGAGCAAACGCAAGGCACAGCAAGAACAGAACGGCGACCGTGACGGCCGTGAGGCCGGTCCGCCCGCCTTCCTTGATGCCGGCGCCGCTTTCGATGTACGACGTCGTATTCGAGGTTCCGAGGAGCGAGCCGACTACGGTTGCGGCGGAATCGCTGATCACGGCGCGGCCAATGCCGTCGACCTTGCCGTCCTCGCCCACCTTGCCGGCCAGGTTGGCGATGCTGGTCAGGGTGCCGGCGGTGTCGAAGAAATCGACAAAGAGAAGAGTGAAGACAACACTGATCAGGCCGACGCTGAGGGCGCCGCCGATGTCAAGCTGAAAGGCAGTCGGCGCCAGGCTGGGGACTTCGCCGATAATGCCCTTGAACTCGGCCAGGCCAAATATCCAGCAGATGATGCTGACAGCCAAGATGCTGATGACGATGCCGCCCGGCACCTTGAGCTTGTCGAGAACGACCATGGCGCTAAACCCGAGCCCGGCTAAAAGCACCGGCCATGAGGATAGATCACCCAAGGTGACAAGGGTCGCCGGATGGTCGACGACGATGCCGGCATTTTTAAGGCCGATGATAGCGAGGAAGAACCCGATCCCGGCGCCGATGCCAAGCTTGAGGGAGTGCGGAATAGAGTTGATCACCCATTCGCGCAGCCCCGTCAGGCTGAGGACGACAAAGATCAGGCCGCTCAGGAAAACGGCGCCGAGCGCGACCTGCCAAGTCTGTCCCATGCCGAGGACGATGCCGTATGTGAAGAAGGCGTTGAGGCCCATGCCCGGCGCCAAGGCCACCGGCCATTTTGCCCATACCCCCATGATCGTGGTAGAGATTGCGGCGATCAGGACGGTGGCCACGAACACGGCGCCGAAATCCATCTTGGCCTGCGACAAGATGGCGGGATTGACGACAACGATATACGCCATGGTCAGGAACGTAGCCAAGCCCGCCAGAACCTCGGTGCGGAAGGTGCTGCCCTTGGCCGTGATGCCGAAATATTGATCCAACCCGTTCATCGTCTATCATCCTTTCCGGTTGCGGCCGGCCTGTAACGAAGGACCGTGCCTCTCAATATACCAGTGTCCGTCATCAAAACAATTGGGACGCCTGAGCCTGTTTGATAACTGAGGATCTGGCTCATCTTGGTTTGATGTTAAGCCGCTTGGCGTTGATGTTTCAAGCGGCGCTTCTGGATGGTCATTTTCTTGATCTTTTTTCT
>JASLZL010000029.1 GCA_030754885.1 Rhodospirillales bacterium
GCGACGCCGAATTCGAGATCGCCCGTCATGATATTGTTGATGTTGTAGGTCGAGCCGCCAGTCGACGGTGCGGAACAGCGGATGCCGTGCTTGCGACCCGACTTACGGCCTTCGGCCGCCGCCCTGTGGACTGAGCGGCAGATGGCGTTGCCGGTTACGAAGTAGACGCCCGTCGGACCGCCCGTACCAATTGCGATAAACGATTTCTTGCCTTGGGCCACCGCGTCGCCGGCGGTCAAAGCGAACGCCCCCGCGACCAGCGCCAGGGCGAGTGTGGTTAGCGTGAGTCTTTTCATCACAGCTATCTCCCTAGTTGATTCAATTGATGAATGTATAGCACGGCGCGGGCCGACACGGCCCGTGCCCGAGGAGAGCCCCAGCATGAAGCTTGAGACAGGAGATGCGGCATCTCGCACATCCTATTGGCCGGGACATTGTGTCCGGTCACTCTTTATCCCTCCCCTTTCGGTCAACTTGGCGTTGAACCGAGACTGACATCAGTTTAGCCCAGTGGCCGGCGGGCACAAACAAATTTCACGATTGGCCAGCCGATGACCATCCCTTGCCGTCCGATCCACGTTATCCCCGGCCCGGCCCATTTTGCAACAAATGATTTTATTTCCCCTGTTTTTGCCTCAAATGATCTATCGACCCTTGACCCCGGCGAGGGCGGCATCCACCGTGTCGCCAACCAGTTCCACGATCTCGCCGATCTGGGTCTCGCTGACGATGAACGGCGGCGAGATCATCACCGCGTCGCCACTCGTTCCGTCCACGTTGCCGCCGATCGGATAGCAGATCAATCCTCGCGCCATGCCTTCGGCCTTGACGCGGGCGTTGAGCTTAAGCTCGGCGTCGAAGGGCTCATTGGTGTCCCGGTCGGCGACCAATTCCAGGCCCCAAAACAGTCCGCGTCCCCGGATGTCGCCGACGTGGTGGTGGTTGCCAAATCGGTCCTGGAGTGCATCACGCAACACCGCCCCCTGGCGGCACACGTTGGCCAAGAGGTCGCGATCGCGGATGGCGCGCTGTACGGCCAGCGCCGCGGCGCAGCCCACCGGATGGGCCATGTAGGTGAGGCCGTTCATGAGGGTGCCGCTGCCGGCGGCGATGGCATCGACGATCTTGGTGCCAACGAGGACGGCGCCGATAGGTTGGTAGCCGGCCCCCAGGCCCTTGGCAACGGTCATCAAGTCGGGCGAGATGCCTTCTTGCTCGCAGGCATGCAGGGTCCCCGTACGTCCCATACCGGACATGATTTCGTCCAGCACCAGTAGGACGCCATAGCGGTCGCAGATCTCGCGGATGCGCTTGAAGTACCCGGGCACCGGCGCCACCACGCCGAGGGCGGCGCCGACCACGGTCTCGGCGAAAAAGGCGGCGACCGTCTCGGGCCCCAGCTTCAAGATCTCGGCTTCCAGTTCGTCGGCGACGCGGAGGCCGTAATCCTCCTCGTTCTCGCCCGGCGCCATGCCCCGATAAGCGTAACAAGGCGAGATGTGGGAAGTTTCCATCAGCATCGGTTCGTAAGCGGCGCGCCGGGCCGTATGGTGGCCGACCGCCAGAGTCCCCAGTGTGGTGCCATGATAGCTTTGCCGCCGGGCGATGAAGCGCTTGCGTTCGGGTTGGCCAATCTCGACATAATACTGCCGCGCCATCTTGATCGCCGATTCGACGGCCTCTGAGCCGCCGCAGGTATAGGTGACCGAGGCGATCCCCGATGGCGCGCCCTCAATCAGAATATCAGCCAGATCCTCGGCCACCTCGGTGGTGAAAAACTGGTTGCTGACATAGGAGATCTTTTCCATCTGGTCGATGACCGCACGGCGAACGTCGGGGTCGCTGTGACCCAGGCAAGCCACCGACGGACCGCCCGTCGCGTCGACGTAACGCTTGCCTGCCTTGTCGATGACATAAATACCGTCGCCGCCGGCGGCCACCGGCGCGACGACGCCGGTTTGACGTTGCAGGATGTGGGTCATGGGCTTCGCGGCCTCCTTGGCTTCGATGATTTTTTTGTCTGTTTCGCGCTCTGGTTCCAATAAGCCTTGATTTCCCTCAGATGGCGCTCGCTGCCCTCAATGGCGCGCAGTGTCTCTTCGCCGCCGCGCGCCACCAACAGCACGATCAGGGACTCGACCACTGCCATGGCCGGTGCGATGGAATGAAAAAACGACGGGCTTTCATGGTTGACGATAAGCACGTTCTCGCCGTTTTGGACAAGGGGCGAGACCAGGCTATCGGTGACGACCACCGTCGTGGCACCGCGTTTTTTGGCGTACTCCACCGACTTGACCGCCTCGAAGGAATAAGGGTGGACACTGATAGCCAATACGACGTCGCCCTTATCGATGATGCGCAGGTCGTCGGTAAACGTAGCCCCGCGCCCGTCGATCAGTATGGAATTGGGGCGAAACATCCGATAGACGTAATGGAAGAAGAACGCGACCGGAAAATACCCCCTGACGCCGACGACGAAGATACGCCGCGCCTCGGACAATGCCTCGGCACAAGCGATGAAGGCGTCCGGCCCATTGATTTCGAAACACTCGCGCAGATTGGCACCGTGGGTGGTCAGGACGTCGCTGAGGAGGATCGAAGCCTCCTCAGCGGCGCGACGCTCCTGTAAGTTGCGCGCCCTATCCAGATAGCTGGAGGGGCGCAGGCGCAGGCGCTGCTGAAAGGCATCGCGGAATCCAGTATAGCTTTCGAAGTCGAAGGCACGCGCCAGGCGCACCATGGTCGAGGGATGGACCTCGGCATCGGCGGCAACCTTGCGCATGGACTTCAATGCTACGTCATCGGGACGCTGCAAAACGTGGTGCGCGGCGCGTTGCAGCTGGGGACTGAGGCGCGGGAACATATCCGCGATCTGCCGCGAAAGGTCGTTGAAATCCATCGAAGCCGGTCTTCCCGTGACCTAGGATGAACGTCAATGGTAATCCAGGCAACGCCACAAATGCAAACAAATGAACCGTGGCGGAGAAATTTGGAACAAATGTATCCTCGCCCGACAACGTGCGCCGTCAACGAATTGCCGATAGAGAACCGGCGCGCTAGGATGGGCCCGTCGCGACCTTACTATCCATTCCAATTTCGGTGACCTATGGACATCAAGGACCACATTCGAGCCATTCCCGACTTTCCCAAACCCGGCATCTTGTTCTATGACATCTCCACCTTGCTGGCCCATCCCGACGCTTGGCAGGTCGCCATGGGCCGCATGGCCAAGCTCATAAGCCGGCACCGGCCCGACGTCCTGGCCGGCATCGAATCGCGCGGATTTCTGGTCGCCGCGCCCCTGGCGCTCAAGTTGGGCCTGGGCTTCGTCATGGTGCGTAAGAAGGGCAAGCTTCCGGGACCGACCAACCCCCACGAATATGCCCTCGAATACGGCACCGATACCATCGAGATACAAAACGATGCGGTGCAACCGGGAGAGCGGGTGGTGATCCTGGACGATCTGTTGGCGACCGGCGGCACCTTGGCGGCCTCTATCGAACTGTTCCGTAAGGCCGGCGCCGAGGTCGTGGGCACTGCCTGCATGGTTGAACTGAATTTCCTCGGCGGGCGCGCCAAGCTGGACGTGCCCTTCGACGCCCTGGTCGCCTACGACGACTGATCCACCAGGCGCGCCACTTTTTTCATCACGGTCGGGAGCGCATAATCGCCGAGCCGCCACGGCGGACACCAGATGCCAGCCGTTCCGACTGCCTTGGGGCGCCCCGCGAGCACCGTAAGTTCAAGATGGAAATGGGTGAAGGTGTGGCGAACAACGCCTGGCACGCGCCGCCATCGCGCCGTCGCCGGCGCCTGGCGGCGCGCTTCGGCGAGTGTCCAATCGCCCTCGCGCCAATCCGTCGACGGCACCTCCATCATGCCGCCCAGCAACCCATTTTCCGGGCGCCGGCGCAAAAGCAAGCAACCATCGGCGCGTAAGACCCAGAAAGCTACGCCGCGCCGGACCGGCTTGGCCTTGCCGGGCCGGCGGACGGGATAGGCCTCGGCCTTGCCGGCGCGCCCGGCGACACAGGCCGACGACCACGGACAGCGCCCGCAGGCAGGACGGCGTGGGGTGCACAGTGTCGCCCCAAGGTCCATCATCGCCTGGGCGAAATCGCCCGGGCGCCGGGCGGGGACCAGACCGCGGGCCAGGGATCGCAACCGCGCGCCCCCGCCGGGTAGGGGATCCTCGACGGCAAACAGTCGGCATAGCACGCGCGCCGCGTTGGCATCTACGGCGGCCGCCTGCCTTGAGAATGCAATGGCGGCGATAGCGGCCGCCGTATAGATGCCGATGCCGGGCAGAGCGCCAAGCCCCTCTTCGGTGTCGGGGAAGCGACCGCCTAAGTCTTGCGCCACGACACGGGCACAGGCGTGAAGATTGCGGGCTCGGGCGTAATACCCAAGGCCCTGCCAGGCATGGAGAACATCGTCGAGCGATGCCCGGGCAAGCGCACACACATTCGGCCACCGTTCCATGAAACGGTGAAAATAGGGTTCCACCGTCGCCACCGTGGTCTGTTGCAGCATCACCTCCGAGACCCACACCCGATAGGGATCGGGGCAAGCGCCGCCCACGGTCCGCCACGGCAAGACGCGGGCGTGGCGGTCGTACCAGGCGAGAAGGCGGCGGCTGAGATCGGCGGGCATGGCAATCGTGGTGTTGGTTGTTGTGTCCACGTTTCCCCGACCGTACCATACCCGGGCCCCAAGGATCGATAAGCCGGACGGAGCTAACGATGGCGAAAAGAGGCAGAGGCCCGCGCGTCCTGGCAGGAGTGCTGAACAAGGTGACGCGGCCGATCTTTGGCAAGCGCGGATTCGCCAGCGGCGCCGTGATCACCGAGTGGCCGACCATCGTCGGCCGCCACCTGGCGGCCCACACGGCACCCGAAAGGATCGCATATCAGGGCGGCGGACGTGATCGCGGAGTCCTCCACCTGCGCGTCGACAGCGGCGCCCTGGCCACCGAATTACAACACCTGGAACCGCAACTCTTGGACCGCATCAACGGCTATTTCGGCTATCGCTCCGTCGAACGCCTAAGGATCGTCCACGGGCCCCTGCCGCCCGCCCCGGCACCGCCGAAACCGGCGCCGCGCGCCCTTGACCGATGCGAGGAAAAGGACCTCGCCGATCGCCTGGCGGGCATCGAGGACGAAGACCTGCGCGCCGCCCTTGATGCCCTGGGGCGGGTCGTGGTGGCGCGCGACGAAGAACGGTCGAACGGTAACGGATGACGCCGCCCGCCGGACTGTATTTTTCTTGTCCACAGCCAAGATCGGAGCTTGTGGACTCGTCCAGGCGAATTTATAGTCATCAACATATAGTGGTGTGAGGGACTTCCGTGCGTAATATGTCGTATATCATAGGGGCCGTCGTGGTTGTCGTGGCGCTTTGGTTCGGGGCCAAGGAATGGTCGGGCGAAGACCCATCCCCTCCCCCGCCGATGGCCACCGAGAAACCGGCCCCAGCGGTCACGCCGGGCAAGGAACCTCGGGTGGCGCTGAGCACTCCGGCGCAGGTCGAGGGACCGCTCGGCATCATGCTGGCCGACCGGGTGATGGGCCGTGCCGACGCCCCGGTCATCATGGAAGAATTCTCGTCCTTGACCTGCCCCCATTGTGCCACCTTCCACCGCGAAGCCCTGCCCAAGATCAAGACGGCCTATATCGACACCGGCAAGGTGAAACTGGTCTATAGGGACTATCCTCTCGGCCCCCTCGCCATGGCGGCGACCATGCTGGCCCGCTGCGGAGAGCCGGAACGGTTTTTCGGTTTCCTCGAAGTCCTGTTCCGCGGCCAGCAATCCTGGGCGACCAGTAAGGATCCGCGCAAGGAGTTGGGGCGCGTCGCCCGCTTTGCCGGCATTGGCAAGGCCGAGTTCGAAGCCTGCCTTAACAACGAGGCCCTTTTAAAAGGCATTCAAGGGCGCGCCGGCAAGGCCCAGACGCGCTTCGCCATCGAGTCCACGCCAACCTTCCTGATCAACGGCGTGAAAGTCTCCGGCGCGCTTCCCTTCGAGGACTTCCAGGCGGTCATCGAAGAGGCCCTTAAGAGCAAAAAGTAGGGACGGGTCAAAGCGTTGATACAGTTCAACAAGCTGCGGCTCACGGGCTTCAAGTCTTTTGTCGAGCCCACGGAACTCTCTATCGAGCCCGGCCTTACCGGCATCGTCGGCCCCAATGGCTGCGGCAAATCGAACCTGGTCGAGGGACTGCGCTGGGTCATGGGCGAAACATCGGCCAAGCAGGTCCGCGGCGGCGAGATGGACGACGTCATCTTCGGCGGCACCGCCGATCGGCCGCCACGCAACATTGCCGAAGTCCTGCTTGACCTGGACAATACGGAACGCGCCGCTCCGGCTGCATTTAACGAATTCGAGGAGCTTGAGGTCAGTCGCCGCATCGAGCGTGGCAGCGGTTCCACTTACCGTGTTAACGGCAAGGAGGTACGGGCCCGCGACGTCCACCTCTTGTTTGCTGACTCGGCCACCGGGGCGCGATCGACGGCACTGGTCAGCCAAGGCCGCGTCAGCGCCGTCATCGCCGCCAAGCCGGTCAATCGACGCGCCCTCCTTGAGGAAGCGGCCGGCATCACCGGCCTGCATTCGCGCCGCCACGAGGCCGAATTGCGCCTGCGCGGCGCCGAAACCAACCTCGAGCGCCTTGACGATATCCTGATCACCCTGGAGGCACAGCTCCAAAGTCTCAAGAAACAGGCTCGTCAAGCAAACCGCTATCGCAACATCAGCGATCACATTCGACGCGCCGAAGGGGCGTTGTTCCTGGTCCGCTGGCGCGCCGCGCTTGACGTCCTCGAGGTCAACCGCACGGCCCTCGCCATGGCGGAAGGTGAGGTGACAGAGCATACGAGGCGGGCCAGTGCCCGGGCGGCACAACAGGCGGAGGCGGCGTCAGGGCTTCCCGATCTGCGTCAGGCCGAGGCCAAGGCGGCGGCTGGGCTACAACGGCTCGTCCTGGCCCGCGAAAACTTGGATAGCGAAGAACAACGAGCGGCGGAGGCGGAGCAAGAATGCCGAACCCGACTTGACCAGGTCATTGCCGACACCGAGCGCGAGAAGGCTCTCGCCGTCGATGCCACAACCGCCGTACGTCGCCTGGAAACCGAGCAGGGCGAGATCAACGCGGCCCGCGTCGGCGAAGACGAACAGCGAAGCGAGGCCGAGGAGCACTTGGCGGCAGCCACGAAGGACACCGAAGATACCGAGAAGCGGCTCACAGAACTTACTGAACAAGTCGCTGCCGACGAAGCGCGGCGAGCCGACCTCACCCGCCGCACGGCGGAGCTTGAAGAACGTCGCCAACGGCTCGACGCCCGCGCCGCCGAAGTAGAGGGTCAAAGGGCCCAAATGAAGGATCAATCGGTGGACGATGCCGCCTCGAATGCAGCCGCGGCAGCGCTGGATGCGGCCCGCCATGAACTCGACGCGGCCCGTGCCGAGGCTGACAGGGCCGAAGCGACGCGCACCGAGGCCGAAACAACGACGACGCGGACCCTGGGTGAGGCTCACGCGGCGGGAACCGCCTTGGCCCGACTGGAGGCCGAGGAGCAAGCCTTGGCCGACATCCTAGAGGCCGAAGGATCGGACCTCTGGCCGCCGGTCATCGACGCCGTGACCGTCGAGGCCGGCTATGAATCGGCCCTCGGCGCCGCCCTGGGCGAAGACCTCTCGGCGCCGACGGACGAGCCGGCGCCGGTGCATTGGCGCTCCCTGGCGCCGCTCGATACCATCCCTGCCCTGCCCAACGGAACCGAACCCCTGAGCCGTTTTGTCCAGGCGCCGCCGGCTTTGGACCGAAGATTGGGGCAAATCGGTGTCGTCGCCGACGAGGCCGAGGGCCAGCGCCTCGCCGACCGCCTAGCCCAGGGACAAAGGCTGGTCAGCCGCGACGGAGCGCTATGGCGCTGGGACGGCTATACGGTCAGCGCCGGTGCGACGACCGCCGCCGCCGCCCGTCTCGAGCAACGAAACCGCCTCGGCAAGGTCCGCGGACGCATCGCTGAGGCGGCAGAGACCGTCGCCGCCGCCGAAGGTGTCGCCGACAAGGCACGCCAAGCCAGCAAGACCGCAACGACAAGCGAGGCGACCGCCCGCGAAGCCGCCCGCGAAGCCGATGCCGCCTATGTGCAATCACGCGACACGCAGGCCGACTTGAAAGAGCAAATGGCACAGCACACTTCACGCCTGGCCGGGCTGGCCGATACGGCTGAAACAATCGCCGCCGACCTGGCGGAAACCGAGAGCCGAGGGACCGAGGCCGCGGAGGCCCTTGCCGCCCTGCCCGATCCAACCACTGGACGCGAACGGGTAACGGCATTGCGCGCCGCCTTTATCGAAAGCCGAAGCCACCAGACCGAATACCAAGACACCCTCAACACCATGCTGCGCGATGTCGAAAACCGGCGCCGCCGCGCAGCCGAGATCACCGACGAGCTGGCAACCTGGCAACAGCGCATGGATGGCGCCCAGGAGCGCATCGAACAATTAGAGGAGCGGCAGCGCGCAATCACCGGGGAACTGGAGAACTTGGCGGCGCGGCCCAGTGAAATCGCGGACCAGCGCCGGGAACTTCTGAGTACGATCGAGACGGCGGATGGCGAGCGTAAGGCCGCCGCCGACAGTCTGGCCGAGACCGAAAACCGCCTCGCCGAGGCCGACAAGGATTTGCGCGCCGCCGAAGCCGAGCTGGCCGCCGGACGCGAGGAAAGGGTGCGGGCTGAAGGCGCCGCGGAACAGGCCGATCAGGCTTGCCGTGCGTTGAGAGAGCGAATTTCAGAACGTCTCAGTTGCGCACCCGACGACTTGCGTCAGGTCGCCGGTTTGGCCAACGATGCCGAGCCGCCGGAACTCGACGCCGTGGAACGCCGTGTCGAACGCTTGGTGCGCGAGCGCGACAATATGGGCCCGGTCAACCTACGCGCCGAAACCGAGGCGACTGAGGTGAGCCAACAGCTTGAGTCTCTGGAGAGCGAGCGCGCCGACCTGATCAAGGCCATCGAAAAACTGCGCCAAGGCATCGCCGAACTTAACCGCGAAGGACGCGAGCGGCTCCTCGCCTCGTTCCAACAGGTCGACCAACATTTCCGCGACTTGTTCGTACGTCTTTTCGGCGGCGGGCGGGCCCACCTTCAACTCACCGAATCCGACGACCCCTTAGAGGCCGGCCTGGAGATCATGGCGAGCCCGCCGGGCAAGCGCCTTCAAGTTCTTTCTCTGTTATCCGGCGGCGAGCAGGCATTGACCGCCCTGGCACTGCTGTTCGCCGTCTTCCTTACCAACCCGGCCCCGATCTGCGTCATGGACGAGGTCGATGCGCCGCTCGACGATGCCAACGTCGATCGCTTCTGCACCTTGGTCGAGGAAATCGCCCACTCCAGCCAGACGCGCTTCTTGATAATCACCCACCACCGGATGACCATGGCGCGCATGGACCGGCTATTCGGGGTGACCATGTCGGAGCGCGGCATCTCGCAGCTGGTGTCGGTGGACTTAGGCCAGGCGGAAGAGCTTAGGGCGACCGCCTGAAGACATCAAAAAACCGATGCTTTTATCAATAATTTCAAAAGGTTAGAGTGGAGGGTTTGGGGTTGACAGGCCAAAATCCGGTCAGTAAGGTGCGACGCGTTTTAGCACGGTTTCGACCGAGTGGGAGAGTTACCAGCGCGTATCCCTTATGAGCGAAGGCAAGCCTCGGAAGCCGTTGGACGAACTTGACGTCCGGCTGCGCAAGGCCCAGGCCGAACAAAGATCGACCATCGGGGATGAATCAACCGGCCCCGGCGGTTCGATGAGCGGCTTCGGAATGGCCATGCGCATCGGTACCGAGCTTATCGCGGCCCTCATTGTTGGGGTAGGGATTGGTTTATTGCTTGACCATTGGCTGGAAACGACGCCGTTGTTTCTGGTGGTGTTCTTTTTCCTTGGCGCGGGTGCCGGAATTTTAAACGTCTACCGCGCCGCCAGCGGTATCGGTCTTGCGGCTGGCTATGCGAAGCCACCGGCGAAGAATGCCAGCGACGGTGACGAGACCAAAGGACGGACGCAGTAATAAGAGGCGTATCGGGCGGGAGACCAAGTGGCCAATCCACTACAGCAGTTCGAAGTCAAGACATTGATCCCAATTCACATGGGCGGCGTCGATGCATCTTTCACCAACGCCAGCATGTTCATGATGTTCGCTGTCGCCGGCGTGGCGACCTTCCTGATGCTCAGCATGCGCGGCCGCGCCCTGGTGCCGACGCGCTGGCAATCAATGGCGGAGCTCAGTTACGAATTCATCGCCGGCATGGTGCGTGACAACGTGGGTAACGAAGGACGCAAGTATTTTCCCTTCGTCTTCTCGCTGTTCATGTTCATCTTGTTTGCCAATTTGATCGGACTGCTGCCTTACAGCTTTACATTCACCAGCCACATCATCGTCACCTTCGCCATGGCGATCACGGTGTTTCTGGGCGTGACGGTCATCGGCATCGTCCGTCACAAGCTTCATTTCCTCAGTTTTTTCATGCCGGCGGGCGTACCCGTTGTCATGGCGCCGATACTCATCCCGATAGAGATCGTCTCCTACCTGTCGCGACCGGTGAGCCTGTCGATCAGACTATTCGCCAACATGATGGCCGGGCACACCATGATGAAGGTATTCGCCGGCTTTGTGATCCCGCTGGGCATCCTTGGCGGCTGGGCGCCGCTGGCGGTCGACGTAGCGCTGACCGGCTTCGAGTTTCTCGTCGCCTTTCTTCAGGCCTATGTGTTTACCATTCTGACCTGCCTCTACCTTAACGACGCCATTCACCTGCATTAGACCAGCATGGTAGAGGGATGAAATTGAATTCAATAACCCAAACCCAATCGAGGAAATAGGACCATGGAACTAGACGCGGCAAAAATGGTGGGCGCCGGCTTGGCAGTGATTGGCCTGGGCGGCGTTGGCGCCGGTATCGGCAACATCTTCTCGTCCCTGATCAGCTCTATCGCCCGCAACCCGGCGGCCCGCGGACAGGTCTTCGGCCTGGCCATGCTGGGTTTTGCCCTGGTCGAAGCGGTGGCACTCTATGCGTTGCTGATCGCGTTCCTGATCCTGTTCACCTAAACCCGCCATGCCGATTCGCTTCCTGTCCGTTCTGATGGCCTTCGCCATAGGCGCTGGTCCGGCCTTTGCTGCCGGGCTGCCGCAACTGGACACGTCGCAGTATGCGCCGCAGGTCATCTGGCTGGCGATTTCCTTTGGTCTCCTTTACGTGTTGATGTCCCGGGTGGCCTTGCCGCGCATCGGCCAGGTGCTTGAAGAGCGTCAGCATCGGGTTAACGACAACCTGGAAAAAGCGGAAGCCCTGAAGGAGGAAGCGGAAAGCGTGGCCCAGGCTTACGACGGTGCCCTCGCCGAAGCGCGCGCCGAAGCCCAGGCCATCGTGCATCAAGCAGCGGAGCGGATGGCGGCCGATGCCGCCGAACGCCTTGCCCAGCTTTCGGAACGCCTGGAGACCGAAATAACGGCCGGCGAGACGCGAATCAACGAGGCCCGGGAACAGGCGATAGCCAATATCCGCGAAGTGGTCGTCGAGGTAGCTGGCGAGGCGGCCTCGAAGCTATCGGGCGGAAAGCTCGACAACAAGACCCTGGAGGCCGCCGTCGATGCAGCCTTGAAGGAGCACGGCTGATGAGCGCGTGGGCGGCGGAAACGGCGGCGGCCCATGCCGAGCCCTTTTATGCGGCGGCGGAATTCTGGGTCATGGTGGCCTTCGTCATTCTTGTCGTCTTCGCCTTCAAGCCTCTGTTTCGAATCGCCGTCACGGCGCTCGACGCGCGTGCTGAAACCATCAAGCACCAGATCGACGAAGCGGCGCGACTGCGCGAGGAGGCCCAGGGGCTGCTTGCCACCTATCAACGCAAGCAACGCGACGCGGTGAAGGAAACCGGCGAAATCTTGGACCAAGCCCGCGACGAGGCAGCGCGCCAGGCCGCGCGAGCCGAGGAAGCTCTGGAAGCCTCGCTGAAGCGGCGTGAGCGGACGGCTTTGGAACGAATTGCCCAAGCCGAGTCGCGGACCCTTGATGCGGTGCGTGGCCTGGCCATCGACATCGCCATCGACGCGACGCGCCGGGCCCTGGCCGAAACGGTAACCGACAAGAAGGCCCACGCCCTGGTCACCGACGCCATCAAGGAACTGCCGAAGAAGCTGAATTGAGAATTGTTTCCAGCTTTCAACCATGAGTTCAATCAAAATTTCTTCAAACCGTTCTATTTGAACTTGCCGCGCAGGGCGAGGGCGATCCCCAACCAGACCAAGCATCTCAGGGTCATCGCCCCGACAGTACGGATTTCAAATGCCTCCCCGATCAGAATCCAGACTCCGAAAGCTGCGAAGACCAGAACCGTCAACACCGTGATGGCAATGGCCAGCGGAACGACCCAGGACCGCCACAGAGCCAACCCGACTGCCCCGGCGATGTAGGCGAAGCCGGCCAGGAAGTTGAACCAGAGGACGAAGGGCGCGTAGTCGCCGGCAGCTTGGCGCCCCGCACCGTCGATGAACAGAACCTCGCCTCCCGATTTCAGTGTCACGAAGCCGAAGGCGCCGGCGAGAACCGCGAGGGCGACAGCCCAACGCGGTCGTATTGCTTGCTCGGTCATGTCGTGATGGTCGCTGTTTTTTTCAACATGGTGTGGATCAACTCCTGCGGTCGTCCCCTGGAGGAATTGGTGGCCTGAAGCCCTCGACCAGAATGACCTTTATCAGGTCGATGGGATCGATGCCGTGCTTGCCGGCTATGGCCTTCAGCGTCCCGTCCCCGGAGGCCTCAATGCCTGCGCTGACAAACTTGTCCTTCACCGCATTCAAGGGAACGCCGACTGTCTCGCTGATCGTCGTCAGGCTCTTCCTTCCGATTCCGGTGCCATTGAACTTGTCCTCGACGTCTTCGACCGTGTAGGCGATGCGCGGTGCCGGTTCGGGCCGAGCCTCTAATTGCCGGATCAGCCCATAGAGCCGCATGGCGTTCATGCCGTTGGCCCGGGCGATATCAATGATCCGCTGCCGTTCTCCTTCGAATTGGATGCCCTTGGCCCGGAGTTCGGCGGATACCTTATCCAGGTCCATGTTCTGGCGCTTGGCGAAGCCAGCGAGCGACAGCTCCTCGGCGTGGCCGAAAGGCGGCTCGACATCCGGGCTGGTCACCCAGGCCTGCTTAGCCCATTCATTGAGCTGGAAATAATAGCTGAACGGAGGAAGCTGAGTTATGGCACCGACGATCAGAAACAAGCTGACGCCAAGCGACATAAGCAGCTCCTTCTTTGGGTGCAGGTGCCCTGATATCCTTTCCCCCAGGTATTTCTTGAACGGCTTCCAGTTGAAATAGAGGTGTAACACTCCTCCGGCGATGAAAATGGCCCCGAAGACAAGATGTACATTGCCCCAGTCCTCTTTCAGGAGGCCAAGCAATTGCCAGTCCACCCAATTGGCGATGCGCCCCTGGGGAACGATGTAAAGCACAACGCCCGTCACCGTTGCCACCAAGAAAGCCCAGGTTACGATAAATGCCGTGAAAGATCTGAAGCTAAAGGGGTTTTTGCTCATGGATTTATCCTCAATTCTACTCCGGAAGGCCTCAACTCATTATATTATATAATATGAATGTAAGCAGATTATGTCTGAGTGTAACTGGAGTGTATTTGGAGAAAATATTTCTAGCGGCGCCGACGTGGGTTCGCGGTCTTCACGCCTCCTTCTCCTCCTCGACCTCTTCCCATCCGGTGATCATGGCCTTGAGGTGGGCAAGTGGAGTTTGCCCCGAGAACGCCATGTAGACGTGGCCGACGAAGAAAACCACCATGAGTATTGCCGCCGCCGTGTGGATGAGGGCGACGGTCTCAAGGTCAAGGTCGCCCAGCCCCCAGGCCTCCCATGCGTTGTAGTAGAGATAGAGCAGGCCGGTGATCCACAGTGTCGGTGCGATAACCAGCTTGAAGACGAGGTATGCGAGCCGCTGCAGGGGATTGTGCTTGCTCAGTCCGGTGACGCGGAAGGGATGTGGAGCATTGGTGAAAATGCCGGTCACGTAGTAACGCACCATGGCGAGAAGCTTTTCGGTGGTAGGAATGTATTGGCGCCACTCACCCGTCGTCAGGTGCCAGAAGATGGCGAAGACCCAAAGCCCGATGAGGACCCAGGCACTGGTCGTGTGTACGGTGATGGCATCCTCGAAGCCGAGCAATTTGTAAGTGCCGTGGATCTCGAAGCCGGTGAGCGCCATCAGCGCGATCAACAATGCCTGTGACCAGTGCCAGAAGCGTTCGAATCGCTTGAAGATGTAAATCCGTTGCATGGCGTTCCGTTTCTCCGGGAGGGACCCCGGTGCCACCGAAACATGGTGGAACCGGGGTATGCCGCTTCCCAAAATTCCCCTCAGTGAACGTTGGGCGTGATCGTGTAGGACCCGTCCTTGGCAAAGTCCACATTGGCGTCGAGGAAATAGGCTTCAACATCATTGCGTTCCATCTTGACGATGTCGAAAGCCTCGGCGCTACGCGTGCCGGTCGAGCAGACGAAAACGATAGGCTTGCCGGTGGGAAGCTCGGCCACCTTCTCCTCGACCTCGTCGACGGTCATGTTCACCGCTGGCTTGAAGTGACCGCCCTCATATTCGCTGGGGTCACGCACATCGAGCATGAGAACGCTTTCCGGTGCAGCCTTGAGGATCTTCTCGAACGAGGCGACGGTAATGGTATCGGTTTCCTTGCCGGTATCGATCGCCACGACGCCCGCCTGAGGGACCGCCGCCGCAGGTTTTGGTGCGTCGTAGGCTGCCTTCCAGGCTGGATAGCCGGCTTGGAAGAGCTTGACCTTGGTATAGCCCAGCTTCACGGCTTTGGCCGCCGATTTGGGGCTGAGCGGACACTTGAGGCCACCGCAGTAGAAGACCAGCGGCGTCTTTTTATCCTCAGGCAGCAGGCCGGTCATCTTGGCGAACTTGCGGTCCGGGATGTTAATCGCCGTTGGGACGTGGCCTTCCTTGAACTTGCGCTCGGGCCTTGCGTCGATGATGACCACGTCGGCCTTCTTGTCGAGCAGCTTCTTCACGTAAGCGGCGCTGACCGAACCCAGGTTGCCCTTGGCAATCCAATCTGGATAGCCGGCGGCATAGACCTGGATGTTCGTGTAACCAGCCTTCTCCGCCTTGAACGCCGACTTGTGGCTGAGCGGACATTTGAGGCCGCCACAGTAGAAGACAAGCGGGGTCGACTTATCCGCCGGCAGCATGTCGGTCATTTTGTCGAACTTGCGGTCGGGAATGCCGATGGCGGCCGGGACATGCCCCTCGTCGTATTTGCCGGCCGGCCGCGAATCGACGATAACCACGTCGTCGCGCTTGGGAATGACCGCGTACTGCATGACAGTGTCGGTATCAACGATCTTGGAATACCAACCAGCCTTAGCATCGGCGGCTACAACGGATTGCTGGCCTAACGCGGCGAATAGCAAGGCCGCGCCGGCGACTAGAAAGCTTATCCTGGGTCTCATGGCTTTCTCCTTTCTTGTAAGGGTTTCTCCCATCGTCCTAGGTGACCAGAATTGAGGCCGACCGCGTAAACGTCCGGCCCTCGTCCTCGACCCAGGTGAACTCAAACGCCCCGCTTTCCTCCACCTTGACGAAGAACGCGAGGTAGGGATCAGCGGCGACACCGGCGTCAAAATCCGATTTGAACACCTCTTCGCCGTTGAAGGCGCAGACGAACCGGTTGATCCGGTTGCGCGGAACCGGCGTGCCGTCTTTGCCCTTGCGCCACCCGGTTTCCATTGGATGGTCGATCTTTGTCTTGATGGGCACGACCTCGCCTTTTCGAGCTATCTTGGGAACGCGTACATGGGGTTTTTTGGGCATTTGTCCCGCCTCCTGGCACTCAACCGCAGCCGCCGGTGCCGCTGACGATCTTGCTGCGCGCCTTGCCGACGAAAATGGAACCGTCGCTCATGACGGCGGCGGCGATGATGATTTGGCTTTTCTTGACCCGGATACGCGTCGAGATTTCAGCCTTGCCGTTGGCCGGCCCGAGGTAGTACGTCGCGACCTGGGGAACGGTGTTGCGCTCGGCAAGGATATGGACCGCCGTGACGTGGTCGTCCTCCGTCATCGGGCTTTCCACGGCGATCGTTATTGGCACCCAGGCGGCCTGATCGGTGATCTTGGGCAGCGTCACCGTCACCCGGCCCTTCTTCGCGGGGGCTCCACCAGTCAGTTCGGCCAAATGTTTCTTCGCCTCGCGGGGTGAGGCATCGACCGGGCGGGGCAGCAGGTCCGAAATTACGGAGGCGACCATCCCCACCGCGGCAAGGAGAATCCGTCGGCGCGAAATCGTGGCATTTCCGGTTGCATCGCGCGTCATGTCCGTGACCTCCTTCGCAAGGCAAAGACCACCCTGAGAGCGCCGTGCAGGGCGACCCCCGCCAGGGTCAGCAGCACCAGGACGTAGCCGGCGAGGTCCAGGAGGCGGTTGGAATCGCGGCCCGGAATGTAGACGCCCTCGATGGCTGCCAGCCGTCCGTCCTTGGCATGGCAGGACGGACACCCCAGGGCTTCGTCGGCCGGCGCCACCATGTGGGTGATCAACCATTTCATCTCCGTTTCGACGAAGCCGTAGCGTCCGCTGTAGGGGGCGCCCACCGAAGTCATGCCGCGGTCGATGGCGGTATCCCAATCGAAAGTCGTCCAGTAGCCATCCTTGCCGGTGGTCTGCACCGCGGTCAGGGTCTTGTTCACGGCGTCATAGGGCTGCTTGCCGCGCATCACCTTGACCGGGTAGATCCGCGAATCGGGGTCGTCCGGCCCTCCATCCAAGGCGTTGACGGAAAGAACCTTGGCGGGGTCGAAGGTGTCTCCGAGAAGCGTGTAACGGATGGTTCCGTTGAACCACACGTAATCGGGAACGACGTTCCGCTGCCAGCGAAAGTCGCCTTTCTTGGAGTTGTAGACCTCCCAACCCCAGTCGTCTTTTGCAACGAACGGCTTGCCATCGACATCAAGGGTGCCGGCGGTGGACCAGTCCCACCAGGTCTTGGTGGGATAATCGCCGCGTGAGTACTCGGGGATATGGCAAGTCTGACAGGCTATCTTGTCGGTGTGCTCGTTGAGCTTCTCGTCCTTCATCGGGGCATCCCCGTGGCAGGACTGACAGGTGGCGTGGCTGTGTTCCTCGTCTTTGCCATGCTTGGTCATACCGCCGTTGCCGTGGGGCTTGGCGTCGTACCGGCCTCCCTCCACCTTATGGCTTTTCGCCCCATGGCAGTCGGAGCAGGTGAAGTCGAGGCCGTCGGCGTCCATATGGACGTCGAGGAAGACGTCGGGATGCTCGACGGACGGGTCCAGATCGCCGTGCTTGACGGCGTCGCCGCCGCCGCCCGAAAGGTGGCAAGCACCGCAAGTGGCGCGGCTGGTCGGTCCGACGCTCTGGGCCATCTTCTTCAGGTTGGGTTTGCGTTTACCGGGCGTCCTCAGGGCCTTCTTAGAATAGGTCCCGGTGGTGTCGTGGCAGACCAGGCAGTCCACGTTCTCCTCCGAAGAGAAGTCGAAGGTGTCGTCCTTCCAGCCGTAGCCTACGTGGCAGCTCGAGCACTCGGCAATGTTGGGCGTCGCCGAGACGCAAAAGTTGTTGATGACGTTCTTCTTGCCCAGACGCTGGCCGGTCTTGGGGTTAACGAAGTCCCACGTCCAATGCTTGGTCCCGTGGATCTGCTTGGCGGCCTCGGTGTGGCAGGTGAGGCAGGCCCGGGTGACCTCGGGACCCGAGGCGAATTGCTGATCCAGGGCCTCGAACTTGCCGTGGTCGGCGGTGGAACCGATCGCCATAGCCAGGGACGGTGCCGCCACGACGACGGCAATGGCGATCGTCGTCCAGAAGCTTTGTTTCACGATGGTCATCAGAACCCGCTACACGTAGCTGAAAGCGTCTTATATGATTACATTATGTTATTATCATGTAAGGCAGCGGCATTCGATGACATGGATCAACGGATGGCAAAGATTTTTGTGGCGAGGGCGATCAAAGAAAGTTCAAAAGGCGTCGATCATTTTGAGCCATGCGGCTTCGTCGAGGACCGTGACGCCGAGATCGGCGGCCTTGCGCGCCTTGGAACCGGCGTCGGCGCCGACGATCACAAAATCGGTCTTCTTTGACACCGACCCCGCGACCTTGGCGCCCAGGGCCTCAGCACGGGCCTTGGCCTCACCCCGGCTCATTTTCTCAAGGGTACCGGTGAAGACTACCGTCTTGCCGGCGACCGGTGTCTCTTGCGCCGCCGGGGCGACGAAATCCGAGACGGATAAAAGCCGGCCCAGTTCATCCAGTACGTCTGCGTTTCGAGCCTCGGCGCAAAAGAAAATAAGGTCGGCGGCCACCAAGGGGCCAACACCGTCAATGTTGATCAGGTCGGCATAGGCCTCCGATTCCGGGTCATGAGCCGCAAACATAGCGCGGCGCCAAACTTCCAACGAACCATACTGTTTGGCCAACAGACGCGCCGTCGCCTGCCCCACTTGGCGGATGCCAAGGGCGTAGATGAAGCGGTCGAGCTCGATGGTACTCCTTTCGTCAACGGAGGCGATGAGGTTGGCAACCGAAGTTTCGCCCCAGCCTTCGCGCTCCTTAATTTGATCGGTCTTGTCTTTCAGGCGAAAGAAATCGGCGGGGGTTTTGATCAGCCCATCGGCGAAGAAGGTCTCGATATGCTTGCCGCCCAGTCCCTCGATGTCGAAGGCGTCGCGCGAAACGAAGTGTTTGAGCCGTTCAACCGCCTGGGCCGCACAGACCAAGCCACCGGTGCAGCGCCGCACCGCCTCGCCCTCGTCGCGCTGGGCTTGGCTGCCGCAGATCGGACAAGTGTTGGGAAATACGAAGGGCCGATGTGATGGCCGGGGCTTATCCTTGCGCACCGAGACCACTTGGGGAATGACGTCGCCGGCGCGCTGGACGACAACGGTGTCGCCTTCGCGCACGTCCTTGCGCGCAATCTCGTCCTCGTTATGCAGTGTCGCCCGGGAAACCACGACGCCGCCGACGGTAACCGGGCGCAGTTCGGCAACCGGGGTCAGGGCGCCGGTGCGGCCGACCTGGATGGTGATGCGTTCGACCATCGTCTCGGCCTGCTCGGCGGCAAATTTGTGGGCAATGGCCCAGCGCGGCGCACGGCTGACCTGGCCCAGGCGCTCCTGCCAGTCGATGCGGTTGACCTTATAGACCATGCCATCGACGTCGTAGTCGAGCGCGTGGCGTTCTTCGGCTATCTCCGCGTGGTAGGCGATCACCGCCTCGACCTCAGTGAATACACGTGCCTTGGGATTGGTCTGGAACCCCCAGCGCTTGAGCTTTTGCAGGAATTCCGAATGGGTTTTGGCCGGTGGATCGCTGGCCTCGCCCCAGGCATAAGCGAAGAAGCTAAGCGGCCGGGCGGCAGTGATTTTAGAATCTAGCTGGCGCAGGCTGCCGGCGGCGGCGTTGCGCGGATTGGCGAAGATTTTGGCGCCCGCCGCCTCTTGGCGTTGATTAAGGTCGGCGAAGTCCGCCTTGCTCATATAGACCTCACCGCGCACGTCGAATACGCGCGGCATTCCGCCCTCCACCAATTTAGGCAGGGATTGAATGGTCTTCAGATTGGCAGTCACGTTCTCGCCGGTGGCGCCATCGCCGCGTGTTGCGCCGCGAACAAAGCGGCCGTCCTCATAGCTCAGAGAGACGGACAGGCCGTCGATCTTGGGCTCGGCTACCACTTCGACGCCCTCGTCTTCCGCAAGCCCTAAAAAGCGCCGCACCCGAGCCACGAATTCACGCACGTCTTCGTCGTCAAAGGCGTTGCCCAGCGACAGCATGGGACGGGCGTGGGAGACTTTTTCAAAGCCGGCAGCGGGCGCCGTGCCGACTCGCTGGCTTGGGCTATCGGGGCGCACCAGTTCGGGAAAATGCGCCTCAATGGCCTCGTTGCGTTGCCTTAGCGCGTCATACTCCGCGTCGGTGATGCGTGGCGCGTCATCTCGGTAATAAGCGCGGTCGTGCTCCGCGATCTCGCCTTCCAGGACCTTGAGCTCGGCGGTCGCTTCCTTTTCCGTCAGCTTCTCGACCGGAAAGTCGCGCGTCGGCCGCTTCACTTGGATTGGCCCTGTAACAGCCGGTCGGCGGCGGACCGTGCCTCGTCGGTGATGCGGGTGCCGGATAGCATGCGCGCTATCTCCTCGCGCCTCGCCGTCTCCGACAGTGCATCGACGGAAGTCAACACGCCGGCCTTCGCCGTCGCCTTGGAGACCTGCCAGTGGTGGGCGCCGCGTGCCGCCACCTGTGGCGAATGGGTCACCACCAGGACCTGGAAGTCCTCAGCCAGGCGCGCTAGGCGCAAGCCGATGGCGGCGGCAACGGCGCCGCCGACCCCGTGGTCGACCTCGTCGAAAATGATGGTCGGCACCGGATCGGCGCGTGCCAGCACGACCTTCAGCGCCAACATGAACCGTGCCACTTCGCCGCCCGATGAAATACGCGCCAGTGGCCCCTCCGGTGCACCGGGATTGGTCGATACCCTAAAGGCGACTCGATCGCTCCCAGCCTCGCCCCACTCGTCTTCCGCCAAAAGCTCGACCTGGGTCGTGAAGACGGCCGCCCCCAGGCGCAGGGGTTCCAGTTCGCCGGCTACCGCTGCGTCAAGCCGTGCCGCCGCCTTACGGCGCGCCTCACTCAATGCCGTTGCCGCCTTGACATAGTCGACACGCGCCGCCGCCTCAGCCGCTTGCAAGCGCTTCAAATCGGCACCTCCATCTTCGATGGAAGCCAGACGCGTCGCCAGTCGGATGCCTAGTTCGGCAAGGTCGTCGGTGGCCACGTCATGCTTGCGAGCCAGGGCGCGCAAGGCGAAGAGATGTTCCTCTACCTGCTCCAAATGACGCGGATCCAAGTCCACCTCGGCGCTTATCTTTTCCAACTGCTGAACACCCTCGCCGGCCTCGACGGCGGCGCGGTCCAAGGCCGCGATGGCACCTTCGAGCCGTCCCTCGGCCAGGGGCGCCACCCGTTCCAGGTGTCGTTGAGCAGCGCGCAGCATGGTCTCGGCGCCCTGCCCTTCGTTCAGGTCCGCCGCCGCCTCGTTCATTGCCTCAAGCAGTTTCTCGCCATGCATCATGACGGTCCGCTTTTCAGCCAATTCCGCCTCTTCGCCGGGTTGCGGGTCGAGGGTGCTAATCTCATCGGCCGCATGACGCAAAAACGCCTCGTCACGCCGAGCAGCTACCAGGGTCGCCTCGGCCTCGGTGCTGGCCGCCGCCGCCCGACGCCAACTACCGAATGTCTCGCCGGTGCGGGTGAGCAATCTCGTAAGACTACCGTGGGCATCCAGCAGGCCACGGTGCGCGGCGGGTTCGAGGAGACGCTGGTTCTCGAACTGGCCATGGACGCCGACCAGGGTCTCGCCGATTTGCCGCTGCAAGGCGACGCTCACCGGTTGGTCGTTGAGATAAGCGCGAGACCGCCCGTCGGCGCCAAGCACTCGGCGCAGGAGCAGCGTCTCTTCGTCGTCGCCAAGCCCTTGTTCAGCGATGATATGGTGTGCCGGATGGTCGTCTGCGATTTCGAACTCGGCCACCACCACCGCCTGATCGGCGCCATGGCGGACCAAGGCACTATCGGCCCGCGCGCCGAGCGCCAGGCCAAGAGCGTCGAGCAAGATTGATTTGCCCGCTCCGGTCTCGCCGGTCAGCACCGAAAGCCGTGAGTGAAAATCGAGTTCCAGACGTTCGATAAGGACGACGTCGTGGATGGTGAGCCGGCGCAGCATCACCTCACCATACTTTGTACCAGGGATCCTCGTCGACGGGGCGGATCTGCTTGCCCTCTATGAGCTGGTAAGAATCCACATACCACTCGCTGCCCGGAAAGTTATGACCCAGGACAGCCGTCATTTTGCGTGCCTCTTCGATAATGCCGAGCGACAAGTAGGCCTCAGTCATTCTGTGCAGGGCTTCGGGTACGTGGGTGGTTGTCTGATACTTCTCGACAACCGCCTTGAATCGGTTGATGGCGGCCAGATTGTGGCCCTGGCGCAAGTAATAGCGGCCGATCTCCATATCCTTACCAGCCAGGTGATCGCTGGTCAGGTCCAACTTGATCTTGGCGTCACGTGCATACCGGCTGTTGGGATAGCGGTTAATCAACTCTCTAAAAGTGGTCAGCGCCTGCCTTGTCATCCTTTGGTCGCGGGCAATGTCCGAAATTTGCTCGTAATAAGACAAACCCTTGAGATAATAGGCATAGGGCGTGTCGCGGTTCGACGGGTGCAACTCAATGAACCGGTCAAGAGCAATGATGGCTTCGTCGTAGGCATTGATCTCGTAATGGGAATAGGCGGCCATCAACTGGGCCTTGGTCGCCCACGACGAATAAGGGTGCTGTCGCTCGACCTCGTCGAACTTGACGGCTGCCTCGGCGTATAGCCCCTCGTTAAGGGTGTCCATGGCCTCGTTATAAATTGTGCTGACCGGGCGCTCGACATACTCCGGTTCATCCGAGTCGCTAGCGCACGCGCCGACCACAAGGAGGGCCAATGCCAGGGCCAGCGGCGTTGATGAACGACGGGTCATTATCACTGATCCTTGGTACTACGCGACGATGCGAATTGTACTCGATTTGGCGCGCAAACCAACCCCTGGCGATGGGAGCCGGAGAAGGATCGTCAGGCGACTAAAGGGCCGCCCCGATGCAGGGGTTCAAGCAGTGGCGGGGATGGCCGCAGTGCGCGCCCGGTCGTCGGTCCAGATGCCGAGATCGACAGAGGCCTCTATCTCGTCGCTCAGCATCTCGTCATAGCTCCACGCCTCGGCATCGGCGAAAAGCGCGCGCAAAAGCGCATTATTGGTGCCGTGCCCCGAGCGCTGGCCATAGAAGTGTCCCCTCAGAGGCGCACCCGCCAGGAAGAGATCGCCAATCGCGTCGAGTGCCTTGTGGCGCACGAATTCATCGTCGTAGCGCAGGCCACCTTCATTGAGAACCTTATCACCGCTTACGACGACGGCATTGTCCAGCGACCCGCCCCGGGCCAAGCCGGCGGCGCGCAACTCTTCCACCTCGTGCAGGAACCCGAAGGTGCGGGCGCGGGCCAATTCACGTTTAAAGGTGCCATTGCCCAGTTCCACGGAAATGCGTTGGCGGGACACCGCAGCGCTGTCGAAATCGATATCGAAGCTGACCGAGAAACCGTTGCCCGGCGCCAGCGAGGCATAGCGATCGCCATCATCCACAGAGATCGGCTTCAAGATGCGGATAACGCGCCAGGGCCGATCCTGGGTGACGACGCCGGCGCACTCGATGAGAAAGACGAAGGGGGCCGCGCTGCCATCCATGATCGGAACTTCTGGGCCGTTGATCTCGATGACGGCGTTGTCGATTTCCATGCCCGCGAGCGCCGCCATCAGATGCTCCACGGTACCAATAGTAACGCCGTCCTCGTTGCCCAGGGTGGAGCACATCCGCGTGTCGGTCACTTGATCCCACCGGGCCGGTATGAAAGCACCGCCACCGGCAATGTCGGTGCGCCGGAAAAGGATTCCGCTATCGGCCTCCCCCGGACGGAGAGTCATTTTGATATCAAGGCCGCTATGAAGGGCTACGCCGCTGCAATTAATCGGCTGCTTTAAGGTTCGCTGGGCGATCGTCTCGATCTTGCCCCTGCCACCGGTGGGATAGCGATGCTTACGCAAGTTGCCCATGTGATCCTGCTGAACCCTTCTTCATCTCACCGCGAACCGGCCTCGATGCGGCTGTTCTTAAGCTGCTGTTCCGAAGCCGCTGCGGAGCACACCGTCGGATTAATGCCAAGGCACTCCAGGAGTTGGTCTACCAACAACACCTGGAGCACTCAAATCAATCTTTGTTACCGATTGTTACGTCGGCTCGTTCGCGCCCGATCAGTTGGCTTGGCGCCGCAAAAAGGCTGGAATATCAAGTAGATCTTCTTCCGCCTTGGAGGCCGTGAGACGATCCGTCGGGTTCATTCCCCCGAGCTGCGTTTGTTCCGTTTCGTCCGCAGCCAGGATTGATTCGGGAGCCGGTTCCGGGGCCTCTATATTCACCACCGAAGCCTCCTCTTCAGTCTTTGCCGCCTTAGTGGCACGTCCGGTGCCGGTAACCCGCTCGAAGAGTGACAGTCCCGATCCCTTGGTCGATTTCCGGGTCGCACCACCTTCAAGTTCCGTAGCGCCGTTGGCCATCGCCGCCGCGGCAAAGGGATCAGGCGCCGCCGTCTCATCGGGAACCGATGGATCGGCAGGGTCGGGCGGAATGAAGGCATCCCCAGGTTCGGTGGCATCCGTGAAGTCCTTAACAGGACTAGCTGGCGGCGACGCACTCTCAACCGCCTCGGCCATTTCGGCCGGTGCGGCGGAATCACCGTCGCTGGCTAAAACAGGGTCCTCCATGACGCTGGCTGGTGCACTGTCTTCAGCTGCTGGCCGCATACGCACGACGGTGGCCGCCGGGGCCGGGGCCGGTTCGGCAGTGGTGGCAATAGCCGGTGTCAGGTTCAGTGGGGCAGGCCGGGCCCGTGTCGAGGCGTCGACCTCCATACCCGTGGCCACGATGGACACCCTGATCCGGCCCTCTGTGTTCTCGTCAAAGGTGGAGCCGAAAATGATGTGGGCCTCGGGATCGACCTCGTCGCGAATTCGATTGGCCGCCTCGTCGACCTCGAAGAGGGTCATATCGGACCCGCCGGTGATATTGATCAGTACGCCGGTGGCGCCCTTCATCGAGGTGTCGTCCAACAGCGGATTGGAGATAGCCGCCTCCGCCGCGTCTAGGGCGCGGCGCTCGCCGTCGGACTCGCCCGTTCCCATCATTGCCTTGCCCATCTCGCTCATCACGACCCGGATATCGGCGAAATCCAGATTGATCAGGCCCGGCATGACGATGAGGTCGGTGACGCCACGGACACCGGAATAGAGCACGTCGTCAGCCATCTTGAAGGCGTCGGCAAAGGTCGTTTTCTCGTTTGCGACACGGAACAGGTTTTGGTTGGGAATAATGATCAAGGTATCGACGTACTGTTCCAGCTCCTCAATTCCGGCTTCGGCAATTTTCATGCGGTTGGTACCCTCGAACTGGAAGGGCTTGGTCACCACGCCGACGGTCAGGATGCCCTGTTCACGAGCGGCGCGGGCGATGATCGGTGCCGCGCCGGTGCCCGTGCCACCCCCCATACCGGCGGTGATGAAGGCCATGTTGGTCTCGACAAGCTGCGCCAGGATATCCTCGATCGCTTCCTCCGCCGACGCCTGTCCGACATCGGGCCGCGAGCCAGCGCCGAGGCCACTTGTGGTGTTAGTGCCCAATTGCACCCGGCGATCGGTCCTTGAATGCGACAGCGCCTGAGCGTCGGTATTGGCGACGACGAAATCCACCCCTTCCAGTTGGGACTGGATCATGTTGTTGACGGCGTTGCCGCCGGCGCCGCCGACTCCGAATACGGTAATTCGTGGTTTCATCTCGGGTGCCTCAATGTTGCTTGGTACGGTAATGTTGATGGTCATGTCACTCTCCGGTTGGAAATCGATTCCAGGATCGTGCCGGTAGACCTCACCGGCCGGCACGAGGGTGATGGCGAAACGCGGGCAAGCAATGCCCGCGGTTGGAAAAAACGGTTATTAAAAATATTCACGTAACCATTGACCGAGCCGGCTTAGTCGGCCGTTCGGCTCCTCTGTGGGGCGGTAGGCCCGGTTGGTCGCATCGGCGACGGTATGGGCGCCAATGCCGAGCAATCCCGCGCAAGTGGAAAAGGCTGGACCGCTTACGGCCTCGGCTAGACCCTCGACGGTCCGGGGCCGGCCGACGCGTACTTGCTTGTCAAGAACCATGGCCGCCAGCTCGGGAACGCCGGGAAGCTGGCAAGCGCCGCCGGTCAACACCACGCGGCGCCCCCCCACCTTGTCGAATCCGGTCGCCTCGAGGCGGGCGCGCACCATCTCGAATGTTTCCTCCAGGCGCGGCCGGATGATGCCGACCAGCATGGAGCGCGGCACTTGGCCTGATTCCGCGTCATCATCTTCACCGATGCGCGGCACCTTGATGAACTCGCGGTCGTCCGACGGCGAGGGCATGGCGTTGCCATAAAGCGTCTTCATGCGTTCGGCGTCTTCCAACGGTGTCGACAGCCCGCGGGCGACGTCGTTGGTGACGTGGACGCCGCCCACCGGCACGCAGTCGGTGTGCACCAACTCACCGTCGAAAAAGACCGCGATGGAGGTCGTCCCACCGCCCATGTCGATGAGGGTAACACCCAATTGTTTCTCGTCTTCGACCAAGGTGGCGTGTGCCGAGGCGTAGGACGAAACGATCACCGATTCGATGTCCAGATGACAGCGAGCGACGCAGGTCGAAAGATTGCGGATCACGCCCGAGGCGGCGCTAACCAGATGCATGTTGACGCCCAGTCGTTCACCGAACATGCCGCGCGGATCGCGCACGCCGCGGTTGCCGTCGATGGTATATCCGACGGGAATGGCGTGAATGATGTCGCGATCGGCAGCCAATTCGGTCCGGACTTCGGCGGGATCGAGGATGCGCCGCAGGTCGCTGTCGCCAATCTGGTGCCCGGCGATGGATATCTCATAGGCAATTAGCCGCGATTCCGGTGTGCCCCCTGAAATGTTGACGATGGCCTGGCGGATATTTTCTCCGGCCATCTGCTCTGCGGCCTCGACCGTGGCCCGAATAGCGATCTCGGCAGCCTCCATGTCGACGACGGCGCCGGAACGCAGGCCGCGCGAGACCTGATGACCGATGCCCACGACCCTGGGCGTCTCGCCGACGCCGGCAGCGGCGATAAAGCAGCAGACTTTGGTGCTGCCCACGTCAAGGGCGGCGATCAGGCCGTTGCGGTTTCCTTTTGACCCGGTCTTCCGTCTCATGGTGTGTCAGCTCCGTCGTCGATTGCCAAATTCATCTCTTTTTCCTTAAGTCTCGCGGTCGCGCCTTTCGGGCCGTCGCTCGGGCCTGGGCGCGCGGCGCACGATGAGTCGATCGGGAAGCCGGAGGTCGAGCATCTCGACATCACGGGCAAGGACTTGGTTGGTGCGTTCGTATTCGGCCAATCGAGCCCAGGCCGAGGCCGGGTTCTCTTCGGGCAGGCGAACGTCGATGCCGGATTCAAATCGGAGGTTCCAACGCCGGCCGCCCACCCGCACCGCCGTCTTGACCTGGGCCAGAAGGTTGGGCTGGGTCGCGAGCATTCCCAGTAATGCCGCCGCATGAACGGGTGCGTCCTTGCCCACCACCACCAGCAATCCACTGAAACGCTCAAGGCCCCGATCTTGGATCACGGTTCCGTCGTGATCGATAAGGGCGAAGCGACCCTTGTGCTGCCACAGAGCCAACGCTTCGCGCTCGACCACGCCAAGAAGAACAGTATCGGGGAGCATTCGCTTGACGGTGGCGATGCGCACCCAAGGCAGGGCCTCAATGCGGCGCTTCGCATCTTGCGGATCGAAAGCCATGATGGGGGCGCCCCGGGCCAGACGCACGGCATCCAACAATGCCTGGCGTGACGTCTCGTTGCGCCCGACGACCAGAATTTCCTCGACCCTGAGGCCTGCCTCGGCGCTGGCGGCGATCAATGCCCACCTCGCCTGATCGGCGATACGCGGGAGCCAGCCGCCGCTCCACAGCCACCATCCGCCACTCGTCGCCGCTGACAAAATGATCGCCACGGCGACGACGTGTGCCCAGCCGGTGCGCCACAGAGGCGTCGCCCGGCGCCGCGGTCTGGACCGCTCCGCCGCCTTGCCTTTATTGTCAATTTTCATGCGTCGTACTCCGCATTTTCCACCATCCAGGTCACCAACTCGCCAAACGGAATGCCGGCGTAGGCCGCCTGTTCGGGTACCAAGGATGTCGGCGTCAAGCCGGGCTGGGTATTAACCTCCAACATGTAGAGCTGCTTGCCGTCGTACCGAAGATCGGCCCGCGATACGCCACGGCAACCGAGAGTCTGGTGAGCGAGCAACGAGAGTCGTAGGGCTTCGTCGTAGACTGCCTTATCAAGATCGGCGGGCACCTCATGGGACGAACCGCCGGGCGCGTACTTAGCCTCGTAGTCATAGAAACTCTGTCGCGACGTAATCTCGGTCACCGCCAACGGCCGGTCACCCATGACAGTCACCGTCAGCTCTTTGCCCGGAATGTAGCGCTCGACCATGACTTGGCCGCCGACCGGCCAATCGCCTTCCGAAATAGCCGGTTCGTCGTCACTCTCTTTGACGATGAGGACACCGACGCTGGATCCTTCGTTGATTGGCTTGACCACATAGGGCCGCGCCATGACTTCACCGACGAGAACGTCTTCGCGGCGGACCAGAACGTGCTCGGCCACGGGGATTCCGGCGTCGGTGAAGAGACGTTTGGCCATCGGCTTGTCAATGGCCAGGGCCGAGGCCAGAAGCCCTGAATGGGTGTAGGGAATTTCAAGCATGTTCAAGAGACCCTGCACACAGCCGTCCTCGCCGTAGCGACCATGCAGGCCGTTGAAGACGGCGTCGGGACGGGGGTAGAGGCGCGTCAACAGGGACCCCATATCGCGCTGCACGTCGATCGGTGTCACCCGGTGCCCTTGCTCTTTCAAGACGCGCGAGACGCCGGCGCCCGTAACCAGCGAGACCTCACGCTCGGCCGACCATCCACCCATTAAGACCGATATGTGCCGGCTCATGTTCCAACCTCCTTGACGGGTGGACCGGCAGCGATGCCGAGACGCTGGATTTCCCATTCAAGGCAAACACCGGTTTCGGCGAGGACGCGGCGGCGGACCTCCTCGCCCAGACCTTCTAGATCGGCGGCGCTGGCGGTGCCGGTGTTGACCAAGAAATTGCAGTGTTTTTCTGAGACCTTGGCGCCACCGCGGCCGAGCCCCCGGCATCCCGCCTGATCAATCAATTCCCACGCCTTGGCTCCGTGTGGGTTCTTGAACGTGCTGCCGCCGGTCGGCGTACGCACGGGCTGGGTTGTTCGCCGCGTGCTCTGAATCTCGGCCATGCGCTTGGTGATGGCCTCTTTGTCGCCGGGCCAACCGGCCAAACGGGCGTCAACGAAGATCAACCCAGCGGTCGCCGCCGATTGGCGGTAAGCGAAGCCCATGTCGTCGCGCCCAAGGTCATGAAGGGCGCCGTCGCGGGAAACAGCACGGGCAGCAACGAAAACGTCCTTGATCTCTGTTCCATAGGCTCCCGCATTCATCCTCAACGCGCCGCCGATACCGCCGGGGATGCCGCACAGGAACTCCAAGCCCGCGATGGCGCCGTCGCGCGCCGCGTTGGCGACGTGCAGGCCGGCGGCACCGGCACCGGCGCAGATCGTCGCACCCTCCACGGTGATGCCGGACAAGCCTTGACCAAGCCTGATCACGACACCGGGTATGCCGCCGTCACGGACTAAAAGGTTTGACCCGATACCGATGACCGTTACCGCTATGTCGTCGGGTGTTGCCGCCATGAATTCGGCGAGGTCCTTTGCGTCAGCGGGTCGGAAGAGCACTTCGGCCGAACCGCCAACGCGGAACCATGTGTGCCGGGCCAGCGGTACGCTGGCCTCTAGGCGGCCGCGGACGGTGGGTAGCCTGTCGATCAGTTGGGGGCTGCGGGTGTTGGTCGCCATCATCCCTCCGCCCCCCTGCGAATGGTGGCCTTTTCGGCCCGCAAGCGCTTCAGTTCGTCGGGCAGAGCGTTGGCCCAGGCGGTAATGCTTCCAGCTCCCAGGCAAACGACGAAGTCGCCCTCCGTCGCCAAATCGTCGATCATCCCAGCCAAATTCTCGGGCCGCTCCACGACCAGGACCTGGCGGTGGCCACGGGACCGCACGCCTTCGACCAGGGATTCCCGATTGATACCCTTGATCAGGTTCTCACCGGCCGGGTAGACGTCCGCGACAAGGACCGCGTCGGCGTCATTGAAGCAGGTACAAAAATCTTCGAAGAGATCGCGCAATCGCGAGTAGCGATGCGGCTGGACGATAGCGATCACCTTGCCCTCAGCGGCGTTTCGCGCGGCGTCGAGCACAGCGGAGATCTCCACCGGGTGATGCCCGTAGTCGTCGATGAAGGTGATGCCGTCCACCGTGCCGGTCTTGGTGAAGCGGCGCTTGACTCCGGCGAAGCCGGCCAGTGCTGAGCGCACCACCGTATCCTTGATCCCCATCTCCTGGGCCAAGGCGACCGCTGCCAAGGCATTCTGGGCGTTGTGGGCACCGAACATGGGCAAACGCAGGTCTTCGATGGTCCGGCTCCGATCCAACTTGCGATCGGTCACCACGACGTCGAAACCTACACCTTCGCCGTTCGTATCCAGGTTGATGCCGCGGACGTCGGCCTGGGGACTAAAACCGTAGGTAACAATCTTGCGGTCCGGGATGCGCGGGATCATGGCCTGCACCTCGGCATGGTCGATGCAGAGCGCGGCAAAGCCGTAGAAGGGAATATTTTCGACAAAGGTGTCGAAGGCGTCGCGCAGCCTGTCGAAAGTGCCGTAATGGTCCAGATGCTCGGGATCGATGTTGGTGACGACCGCAATAGTGGCGGGCAGCCTAACGAACGTGCCGTCGGATTCATCGGCCTCGGCGACCAACCAATCGCCGCCGCCCAGGCGCGCGTTGCTTCCCCAAGCGTTGATGATGCCGCCGTTGATGACCGTGGGGTCCATGCCCGCCGCATCCAGCATCTGAGCGACGAGCGAGGTGGTGGTGGTCTTGCCGTGAGTTCCGGCGACGGCGACAGACCACTTGAGGCGCATCAGTTCGCCCAGCATTTCGGCTCGGCGCACCACCGGCAACAGACGCTGGCGAGCGGCCATAACCTCGGCGTTGTCGGGTTTGACGGCGGACGAAACGACCACGACCTGGGCCCGGCCCAGATTCGCTCCGTCATGACCAATTGAGACAGGGATGCCCATTTCCCTGAGCCGCTTGACGATGGCGCTGTCGTTCAAATCGCTGCCCTGCACGTCATAGTCCAGGTTGTGCAGGATTTCGGCGATGCCGCTCATACCGATGCCGCCGATACCGACAAAGTGCAGGGTGCCGATGGTGAGAGGGAGCGCCTTCATGCCGCCCTCCTCCGCGCTTCGGTAGTGCCGTTGGGCACCAACTCGGCGACCATGTCGGCGAGGCACGCCGCGGCGTCGGCCCGACCAGCCGCGCGCGCCGAGGCCGCCGTCTTTTCCAAGGTTGCCGGCAAGTCAAAGAGCGCGTTCACCCGCGCAGCCAGGGTCTCTGGCGTGAACGCTTCATTGGGTATCAGCCAGCCGGCGCCCACCTCGTCCATGGCATGGGCGTTCGCTGTTTGGTGATCGTCGACGGCGTAGGGATAGGGCACCAATATGGCGGGCCGCCCGACGGCGGTTATCTCGGCCACTGAGGAGGCTCCAGCCCGACTGATGAGCAGGTGCGCCCGTGCCAAGCGCTCGGGCACGTCTTCGAAAAAGGCGGCGAGAATGGCTTCTACCCCCAACTCCCCATAGTGCCGCCGTACGCGATCCAGATCCTCTGGGCGGCATTGCTGAGTGACGCGCAGTCGACGGCGCAATTGGTCCGCTAGTTGGCCGACCGCTTCGGGAATGACTTCGCTAAACACTTGCGCGCCTTGGCTGCCACCCAACACCAGAAGCTCGATCGGCCCTGTTCCAGCAAGGTCCGGGTAGGTTCGGGTCCGCATGGCGGCGATCGCCGGACGTACCGGCATGCCTGTGTGGGTCGCCTTGTCCACGGCGTCCGCCGGCAGACCTCCTGAAACCAAGAACGACGTCGCGACGCGGTCGACCTTGGACGCCAGCAAACGATTGGCGCGCCCCAAAAGGGCGTTCTGTTCATGGATGGCGGTCCTAAGGCCGCTGAAAGTGGCTGCCAACATGGTGGGTACCGAGGCGTAGCCGCCAAACCCGACCACCACGGCCGGCTTCAACCGCTTGAGAAGCTGTCGCGCCTGCACCGTGCCGACGGCCAAGTTCGGGCCGCTTAGCAGGAGTGCAGCGAGGTGCTTGCCGGCAACGCCGGTGGCACGGATACGGTAGGTCTCAATGGCACTTAGCGATCCCCCGAAGGCACCGCCGCGCCGGTCCGTGATCAGAGCCAGGCGGTAACCGCGCTCGACTAGTTCAGCAGCCAACGCCTGGGCCGGGAACACGTGCCCCCCCGTGCCGCCGGCCGCTAATACTACCAATGCCCGTTGTTGCCCGTTCATCGCGGTACCTCCGCGATACCCCGACCCGGCCGCTCGCGGGTCAGCGCCAGCACCATGCCCATGGTCAAGGCCAGAGCCAGGACCGAGGAGCCGCCGTAGGAGACGAAGGGCAAGGTCATGCCCTTAGGCGGGATGAGATTGGTAGCCGACGCCATGTTGATGAGGGTTTGCAGGCCGAATTGAACTAAAAGACCGGTAACCGCCAACAGGACGAACAGGCTGTCTTCCTTGAGCAGCCGAGAGAAACCACGCATTACGACGAAGGCGAACAGCGCCACGATAACAAGGCAGGCGATCAGACCCAGTTCCTCGCCGGCGACGGCGAAAATGAAATCGGCGTGGGCGTCAGGCAGCACGGCCTTGATCTGGCCCTCGCCGGGGCCGCGGCCCATTAGCCCGCCATTGCGGAACGCCTCCAGAGATTGCGTCACTTGAAAGCTGTCGCCGGCCGAGGAACTAAAGAAGCGGTCGACCCGTCCTTGGACGTGCTGGAATGCGAAATAGGTGCCGACGGCGCCGCTGATGAATACGACTCCGATTAATCCGACCAACAGCAGCGGCAGCCCGGCAAGGAAGAACTGCGCCCCCCACACCGCGGCCACGACCATGGTCATGCCGACGTCGGGCTGCATCAATAACAGCGCCGCCACCACGGCGAACAGCGCAGTTGAGATGGCATAGCCCGGGAATCTCGGCTCCAGGCGGCGCGCCGCGCACAACCAGGCGGTAATAACGGCGAAGCTGGGCTTTACGAATTCCGATGGCTGCACGGATTGGCCGAACAACACGATCCACCGACTTGCCCCTTTGATCTCCTCGCCGAGGACTGGGGTCAGGACCATGAGGACAACGGCGACGGCGAAACAAACGACGGCAAGGCGACGGATCCCCCTGGGCGACATCAGCGACGTGGCGGCAACGACGGCCAAGGCCAAGGGAAGAAAGACGAACTGACGGCGGACGAAATAGAAGGGATCCAGTCCCAGACGATCGGCGACCGGCGGCGACGCGGCCAGTGTCAGCACGGCGCCCACGGCAATGATGGAAATCAGAGCGGCCAAGGTCCACCGATCCACGGTCCACCACCAACGCCCAAAGAGGCTGGTATCAGTGCGCGCGATGCTCAACATGGGCCGATCACCTCAACTTCAGGGTTGAGAGGCCGACCAGGGCCAGGATGGAAGCGATAATCCAGAATCGGATGACGATGGTGGGCTCGGCCCATCCCTTTTTTTCAAAGTGATGGTGCAGGGGCGCCATGCGGAAGATGCGCCGCCCCGTCAACTTGTATGAGACCACCTGCACGATCACCGAAACGGTCTCCAACACGAAGAGGCCGCCGACGACGGCTAGCACCAACTCGTGCTTGGTGATGACGCCGACCGTGCCCAGCGCTCCACCCAGCGACAACGCCCCGGTATCGCCCATGAAGACCTTGGCCGGCGGCGCGTTGAACCACAGAAATCCCAATCCGCCGCCAATCAGGGCGCCGCAAAATACGGCCAATTCGCCACTGCCGGGAACGTAATGAAGCTGCAGGTAGCCGGCGAATACTGCATTCCCGACCAGATACGAGATGAGGGCAAAAACACCGGTGGCGATCATCACCGGAACAATGGCCAAGCCGTCCAGCCCGTCGGTGAGGTTGACCGCGTTGGAGGCTCCAACCATGACCAGGGTGGCGAAAGCAAGAAACACCCAACCCAGATCGAGGAGCACGGTCTTGAGAAAAGGAACCGCCAAGGTGGTGCGCAAGGGCTCGGGCAACACATCCATGATCCACACACCGGCAGCGATGGCGATCACAGTCTGCAATAGCAGTTTCAGCCGACCGGGCAGGCCCGTGCTATCGCGTCGCGTCACCTTGCGGTAATCGTCGAGAAACCCGATGAGGCCGTACGTCACGGTGACCCCGAGCGCCACCCAAACGAAGGCGTTGGTAAGATCGGCCCAGAGCACGGTCGAAACGACGAGGGCGAGAAGAATGAGGATACCGCCCATGGTCGGCGTCCCCTTTTTGGTCAGCAAGTGACCTTCGGGTCCATCGCTGCGGATCGGCTGGCCGCCGTTCTGTCTCTCGCGCAGAACCCGGATAAGATAGGGGCCGAAGACGAAGCTCACGATCAGCGCGGTGATCACCGCTCCGCCGGTGCGGAACGTCAGGTATCGAAATACGTTGAGCGCCGAGAACTGGTCGGCCAGGGGATAGAGGAAATTAAACAGCATAGGCGCCCCCCCTATTCCCCGTTTCCGACGCGACGCGGATCGCGGGCGACGCCCGTTGCGTCAAGCACCGTAAGGGCCCGCACGATGACCCCCATGCGCAACCCCGCCGATCCCTTGACCATGACCACGTCGCCGGGAGCGACGTTGGCCGTCACCAAAGGCGCTAGGGTGGAACTGTCGGAGGCGTGTCCGCCACGCAGCGAAGAAGGCAGCGCGGACCACAAATGGGTCATTTCGGATCCTGCGGTGAACACGAGGTCGATCCCATGTTCTTTTATGACCTCTGCCAATTCAGCGTGCCGAGCCGCCGCGCCGTCCCCTAGTTCCAGCATGTCGCCGAGAACGGCGATGCGCCGGCCGTCCCCCGCCACCGGCGCCTGGCCGAGAACGGCAAGGGCGGCCTCCATGGAAACGGGGCTGGCGTTGTAGCCCTCGTCGATAAGTTCGAAATGTCCATCCCCGATGTGGATGCGGCGCCGCGCACCCCGTCCTTCGGGCGCCCGCATATTGGAAAGTACCGAGGCTGCGCGGACGACGTCGCCACCAAGGGCCTTAACCACCGCCAGGACGGCCAAGCTATTTGTCACCCAATGGCGGCCGGCGATGCCAATCTCATAGGACAACATCGTGCCGGCGACGCTTGCTCCGATCCGCGAACTCGTAGGCCCAGGCTGTATGTCGAGGACTCGCACATCGGCCTTCGGGTGTGCACCAAATGTAAGAATCGAGCCCACCCTTCGCGCCCGGGCGGCAGCGGCCAGCCGTTCGTACTGTTGGTTGTCGCGGTTAAGGACGGCAATGCCTTCCGGCTCCAGGCCGTCGAAGATCTCCGCTTTGGCATCGGCGATGGCTTCGATACCATTGAAGAAGGCACTATGCACCGCTTCGACGGTAAGGATCAGGGCAACGTGGGGCCGCGCCATCCGCGACAGCGGCGCAATTTCGCCGGGATGGTTCATGCCCATCTCGAAGATGCCGAACCGTTCGTCACCAACCATGCGGGCAAGACTTAGTGGCAATCCCCAATGGTTGTTCAGGCTGCCTTCGTTGGCCGTTGTCCGCCCCTGGCGCGACAGCACCAGTCGGAGGGCTTCCTTGGTTCCCGTCTTCCCGACGCTGCCGGTTAAGGCAACGATGCACACCCGGCCGCGGGCACGGGCGGCCGCGCCGAGTCCGTTCAGGGCGTCGAAAGTATCGCCGACGCTAAGCAGCGGCGCTCCGTCGGCAACGTTTTTTGGTGCGTGATCGACAATCGCTGCGGCGGCACCTCGGGCCAGGGCATCGGCGACAAAGTCGTGACCGTCGAACTGAGGACCGCGCAAGGCAACGAAAAGGTCACCGGGCTCTGTCGAGCGGCTATCGATGGAAACGCCTCGGGCCACGAAAGACACATCGCAGGCGCCACCTGTAGCAGCCACCGCCTGCCCCGCCGACCACAGGGTCGCCCCATCATGATGAAGCGCCGTCATGCGGACGCCCCCCCAATGGCTTCAAGGGCAACCGAGGCATCGTCGAAGGGAAGAACCTCTGTACCGACTATCTGTCCCGGCTCGTGGCCCTTGCCGGCGATGACCAACAAGTCGTCCGACTTGAGGGCGGCGACGGCGGCGTGGATCGCTTCGCCGCGGTCGCCTATCTCGCGCGCTCCGGAACAGCCGGCCATGACTTCACGGCGGATTTCGGCGGCATCTTCTTCGCGCGGGTTGTCATCAGTAACAATGACCGAATCGGCAAGGTCGCAAGCGAAATGCCCCATTTCGGGCCGCTTGCCGGGATCGCGTTCGCCACCACAGCCGAAGACGACGACGAGCCGGCCGGCGGCATGGGGACGCAACGCCTTGAGGAGCGAAGCCAGCGCGTCCGGCGTGTGGGCATAGTCAACGTAGACGGCGCCCCCGCTTGCATGATGGCCGATGAACTGGACACGGCCCGGAATGCCTTCAAGGTTTTCCATGGTGGAGACGGCGGCGGCGGCGTCCTCGCCGCAGGCCAAAGCCAGGGTCAGGGCGCAAAGAGCGTTGGAGGCCTGGAAGGCACCGATCAAGGGAAGTTTCACCTCGTGGGGCGCTCCCACGACGACGATCTTGAGCCGCTGCCCCCCCGCCACCGGTTCGATGCTCTTGAGCCGCACTTCGTGGCCTTCGACGCCATAGGTCATGACCCCATGAGAGCGTTGCGTCGCAGCCGCCAACACGGCCTCCCTATAGGGAGTATCGGCATTGACCACTGCCTGGCCGCCGGGTGCCATGACGTCTGTGAACAGGCGCAGCTTGGCCGTGAGGTAGGCCTCCATGGAGCCGTGATAGTCCAAGTGATCGCGGGTCAGGTTGGTAAAGGCGATCGCCGTCAGGCGCACCCCGTCGAGCCGGCATTGATCGATGCCGTGGCTGGAGGCCTCCATGGCAAGGTACTCGACGCCGTCACCAGCGAGGTTACTAAGAATCTCGTGCAGGGCGACCGGGTCGGGGGTGGTCAGGTTTCCAGCCTTTACAACCCCCGGAACGGAGACGCCAAGGGTGCCCAAGCTGGCCGCCCGCAGTCCGCGCTGTTCCCACGCCTGGCGCAGGAATCCGGCCACGGTTGTCTTACCGTTGGTCCCGGTGACGGCGGCGATGGTCGCCGGCTGGGCACCAAAGAAACGCGCCGCCATAAGAGCAAAGAGGCGGCGCGGATTGTCGTCGACAAGGAGCGTGACCGGTTGACCAGTCCCATCGATACGGGTTCCTGGCGGCCCCAGAACGGCCACCGCGCCGCGGCGCAGCGCATCGTCAATGAATGTACGGCCGTCGGCACGCGCGCCCGGCAGGGCAGCGAACAGAAAGCCGGGCTCCACCTGCCGCGAATCACAGGTCAGTCCGTTGATATCCAAGCCTTCTGTCGCCGCTTGGTTGATCACAACAATCGCCTCTCCATCGAATAATTCAGTGAGCTGCAACGGCCCGCACCCCGGCCTTCACGGTCCCGCCCTTAACGGGAATGAAAAGGGGATTGCCGGGTGCTGGTTCTTTCTCCTCGCCCCCCGGCGTCATGCCGACAAGGGGGGCGATCCGGCGTACCAGACGGCCGACCACCGGTGCCGCCACCCATCCGCCAGTGGCGTACCCGAAGGTCGATTTGTTGCCCTTCGGCTCGTCGATCAACACCAGCACCACATAACGCGGTGTATCCGTGGGGAAGGCGCCGACGAAGGACGAAATCAGGGCATCGGCGCGGTAGCGCCTGCCAACCAACTTTTCCGCTGTTCCGGTTTTTCCGCCGACGCGGTAGCCCGGCACGTCAGCGTTGCGGCCGGTCCCTCTCGTTACGACCAATCGCATGAGCCGACGCATGGAGATCGATGTCTCGGCGGAGACCACCCTTTCGCCGAGAAGGGAGGCACCCCGGTGATGTTTAAGAATGGTCACCGGCATGCGAATGCCACCGTTGACAATGGCCCCGACGGCGCCGGCCAACTGCACCGGGCTTACCGCCAGGCCGTGGCCGTAGGCTATTGTCATCGTATTAATGTCGCGCCAGCGAGCCGGCATCAGGGGAACGCCGACCTCGGGAAGTTCAGTGGCAGCAGACTTAAGCAAGCCGAAACGGTCGAGGTAGGCGCGCTGCGTGGCACTACCCACGTCGAGGGCCATTTTGGCGGCTCCGATATTCGACGAATAGACCAGGATCTCGGGCACCGAAAGCCAACGGTTGAGGGCATGAAAATCGCTGATCGTGAAACGTGCGACACGGATCGGCTTGGTGGCGTCGTAGCCGTCGCTAAGCGTGACCGTGCCGCTGTCCAGAGCCATTGCCGTGTTGATTAGCTTTAGGGTGGAGCCCATCTCGTAGACGCCCTTGGCGACCCGGTTAAATGCCGACTCGCCCCTGGCGCTGGCCGGAACGTTGGGATCAAAGTCGGGCAGCGACACCATTCCCAGGGTCTCACCGGTGCGCACGTCAAGAACCAGACCGGCGGCACCGAGGGCCTCGAATTCGGCGACTGCGGTGGCCAATTCGCGGCGCAACAGGGCCTGGATGCGAATATCGATGGACAGCTCGAGGGCGCCGCCGCGCCGCAACGGACCATCGAAGAAACGCTCGGCGCCGGCAATGCCTCGGCCGTCCACATCGGTCAACCCGAGCACGTGAGCAGCTTCGCGCCCCTGGGGATAAACGCGGTTCTCTGCTTGTAGGAAATGAAGGCCCGGGATGCCGAGACGGTTGACGGCGTATGTCTGACGTGGGGTCAGTTTACGGCGCAACCAGACGAACCCGGCCTTCGAAGTAAGCTTGGCCAATACCTGATCGTGGTTCAATTCGGGCAGAACCGAAACCAGACGGGCGGCCGCCTGGCGGGGATCGATGATTTCGCGGGCATCGGCATAGAGCGATGCCGTGGGCAGGCTGGTGGCGAGCAGAACCCCGTTGCGGTCGATGATATCGGCGCGACGGAAGTCCTGGTCTACGGTCGTGCCGGCGGTCGCGAGACGCGGTTCGGCGGCCTGCCCGAGGACAGCCAGGTCGACCAAGCGCCCGGCAACGACCAGGAAGGCCAGGCAAAAGACGACGCCGGTGACGAGAAGCCGGGTGCGGCCGGTCTCCAGCGCCTCCTTGCGGGTGCCGTCGAACCGAATCCGCCACGATCCTTCAGTTTCCGCGGAATGTGCATCTTTCCGCCTCATCGCCTTTGTCCTCCGTCAGCCAGGGCGGTGGTCTCCGCCGGGTTAGCGGCACGCCCTTTGGCGCCCACCAGCGGCCGTCGGGGAAGATTGGCCAGGGTGCTCAATTGCTCCGGCCTTACCGGCGTCAATCTCAAGAAGCGCTCGGCCAGCCGACGTAGGCGCCAGGGATCATTGAGATAGCTCCACTCGGCTTTAAGCACGTGGATGGCCTGGCTTTCGGCGACGATGGCGCGATCAAGCGCAGCCAGCTCGTCCTCCAGCTTGCGCACCTGGAACTCAAGGGAGAACAGCACGACCGTCAGCACGACACCGAGGAGCAAGGACATCAAAGTGGTGGTACGGATCATGACCGCTCCCCCTCACGCGGCCTGCCGGGTTTTGCCGGTCTCCGGTGTGTCGGGCCAAGGCGGCGCCGAGGTCCGCTCTGCCGCGCGCAGGCGCGCGGACCGGGCGCGCGGATTTTCGGTGACCTCACGGGCCGAAGGCTTGATGGCGCCCCGGCGCAACAAGCGAAAACTGGGTGCCGGTTCGGCTTTGGGAAGATCGGGCCGATGCCGTGAGGGTCTGGGACCGGCGCCGCTGCGCTGCCTCAGGAACTCCTTGACCCGGCGGTCCTCCAGCGAATGGAAGGAGACGACGCACAGCCGCCCGCCTGGATTGAGAAGGGTCTCGGCCGCGCTCAAGCCGCGCTCCAACTCGCCTAGCTCGTCGTTAACGTATATGCGCAACGCCTGGAAGGTGCGGGTAGCGGGGTCGATTCCGCTGGGCGAACGAGGAACCACGCGGCGCACCAGATCGGCCAATTCCCCCGTGCGCGAAATGGGTGCGTGTACACGGGCTTCGACAATGGCCCGGGCGATGCGCCGGGACGCGCGCTCCTCGCCGAAGCGATAGATAATATGTGCCAAGTCCGTCTCACCCAGGGTGTTGACCATATCGGCGGCCGTCTGGCCCTGGTTTCCCATACGCATGTCGAGGGGGCCGTCGCGACGAAAGGAGAATCCGCGTTCAGCGTCATCGACCTGCATCGATGAAAGACCGAGATCGAGGGCGACACCATCGACCCGGTCGAGATCAACGCCGGCGAGTAGGCGCACCATGTCCCCATAGCAGCCCGTCAGGATCTTGAAGCGTCCCGCATAGCGCCGATCAAGATCGGCGCCGGCGGCTACCACCCCTGGATCACGGTCTATGCCCAAAACGGTGCACAGCGCAGCCCGCAGCAGGGCTTCGGAGTAGCCGCCAGCGCCGAAGGTGCCGTCCACGTAAGTGCCGCCGTCGTGCGGTGTCAACGCGTCCACCACCTGGCGCGGCATGACCGGTCTATGAATGCCGGGCATGCTCACGTCCCCCCCTCGTTCGATACTGTCGCAGGACGCAACCGCAGAGTGGCGCCGCGCTGGCGCAGGCGCTCAACCGCCGGCCCGCGATGTTCGGTGTAGGTGTCGGGGTCCCAGATCCTGATGCGGTTGCCGACACCGACGAACAACACCTGATCGGTGATGCCGATGTCTTCCATCAGGTCCTTGGGCAGCACGATGCGGCCTTCGGGGTCGAATGACAGGGAATGGGCATTTTCCAAGATAACCGTGTTGAGATCATCTTGATCGTCGGAGAACATCTCGATCTCTTCGAGGCTGTCGTTGAGGCGCTGCATAATGTCCTCGGCGCAGGCCTCAATGGCCGGATACTTAAACAACGGAAAGGCGTAAAGGCCGCCGAATCCCTTGTCGCGAAAGTAATCGCGGAAAGGCTTGGGCACGGATACGCGCCCTTTCTTGTCAATCTTGTTGATATGCCTTCCGACCAGAAGCGCCATTTAGGTCCCCAAGACCGCTTCGCCTCGCCTGCCCGCAGACGCCTGGAAACCGGCGCCATGCTTGATTTTCCCATGATATATGTACTGGGCATATTTGGGATATCATGGGAAATCATGGGCGTCAATGGGATAGAGTGACATTACTTGGGTTAACAAAGTGTTTCCAAAACGGAAATCCGTTGCTCTATGGAGACTTGGAATATCGTCAAGTCCCGGACCCCGACGACGGTCAATTTGGATCAAGAATGAGGCAAAAATATGTTCGGTTTTTGTTCTTTTATTGTAAAACCATGATTTCCGTCTTTTCATACGGTCCCATGGCGGTGCCTGCCTATCAGGATAAATAAGGGTGCCAGACGGCCTGTAAGCCGGGTTCTGTCCCCGCTCCGCCCGCCAAAGGCGGACGATGCGATGGATGGCCATTCATCTGGGACGCCCGTTACCGAACGCCTCACGCGACCGACCCGGACGGCGGCGCGGAAACCCGCCTGCCTATTTCGCTCCCAAAGGAACGAAAGTGGCGTGCCGTCCCTACTTGGTCTTGCTCCCGGTGGGGTTTACCGTGCCGTCCCCGTTGCCGGGAACGCGGTGCGCTCTTACCGCACCCTTTCACCCTTGCCGACGGTCCGTCCCGCGAAGGGACCGCAACCTGGGCCGGCGGTTTGCTTTCTGTGGCACTGTCCCTAGGGTCGCCCCCGCCGGGCGTTACCCGGCACCGTGTTTCCGTGGAGCCCGGACTTTCCTCCCCCCGCGCAATGCGCGAAAGGCGGCCATCCGGCCGTCTGGCACCGCCCTAAAGGTAGCCTTCCGAGGCCTAACGTCAAGAGCACAGTACCACCACGGCAGCGGCCAGACCCGTCGTTTCAGCGTCGGCGACACCGTCAACGCGGGCCGGGCGGAAGCGCCGCTGAAAGGCCATGACCGTGGCGCCAAGGTCTTCGGTCTCATAACCGATCTCGGTCAGCAGGGCGCTAAGGGTTTCCAGATCCGATGAGGCGGAAACGGGCGTGGCGGGCGCCACCGCCTCCGGCCAGAGGCCGATACCGACGCCTGCGAGGCGCCGCCAGTCAAACAATTCGCCAGGATCACACTTACGTCGCGGCGCCACGTCGGCATGCCCGACGACGTTGCGCCGAGCGATGGGATGACGTCCGAGAATGCCTTGGGCAAGGCCTTCAAGTGCGTTCATCTGGGCCTCGGGAAAGGGCCGGTAACCGAACTCGTGCCCAGGGTTGACCAGCTCGACACCGACCGAGCGGGCGTTGATATCCGCCTCCCCGCGCCACCAGGCCCGGCCCGCGTGCCAAGCCCGCCTTCCCTCGTCAACCAGGCGGATGAGCGAACCGTCCTCGTCGATTACGTAGTGGGCGCTGACTCCGGACTCGGGATCGCAAAGTCGCGCCACGGCCGCCTCGGCGCTTCGCATGCCGGTGTAGTGGATGACCAGCATGTCGATCGGGCACCCGGCCGGCCGCGCATCGAAGTTGGGCGAAGGCATTTCGATCATGACACCTGGGCCTTGCCGGCGGTGGAGAGGGTACCCCGCACCTGGACAATGGCGACACCAACGATGGTGATCAGGCCGCCGCCAATGGTGCGCAGTCCCAGAGGCTCGTCAAGAACTGCGGCGGCGACAAACACCGCCAGGACCGGCCCCAGAAGGCTCAGGGGCACTACCCGGTTGACGGGATAGCGGCCGAGGAGACGATACCAGAGCGCCAGTCCAACGACCGTCGCCACGAGGCCGAGGAAGAGCACCGCACCCCAGCCCCGCCAGTCGGCGGCCACCAGCGTCGCCCAATGCCCGTCCTCGAGGATCAGGGAAACCACGAATAGCTGGGGAGCCGCAAGCAATGTCACCCAGGCATTGAGGACAAAGGGATTGACCGGCCCCAGGCGCTTTACCTGGATATTTCCAAGCGCGAACATGAAAGCGCCCCCCACCACCATGAATAGATGAACAAGGCTCGTCTCGCCGCCGCCGGCGCCTCCCAAGATGGCGACGCCGGCAAAGGCCAGCACCATGCCCCCTACCTGGCTCACGTTCATCCGTTCACCGAAGACGACGCACGCCAGGATGACGCTGAACGGCACGTAGAGCTGGGCCGTGAGGGCGGCGGTGCCGGCCTCGATGCCGCTCAGGCCGGTGAACATGAGCCCGAAATGGATTGTACCCATGGTCAGAGAGACGATCACGATCTGGGACATTGGCCGGCCCAGCGGCTTGAGGAACGGCGCCAGCACCAGCGCCGCGACGGAGAAGCGCAGCGACGTCATCAGAAGCGGCGGGAATTGAGCAAAGCCTATCTTGGCGATGATGAAATTCGTCCCCCAGATCGCGATGACGGCCACGGCCGCGGCGACGTCGAGGGGCCTCATGACAGGGGAACGGCGCCGCTCATGCCAGGCCGCGCTCTTTACGGATACGGTCGTGGGCGGCGTTGATGGCCGCCATCTTGCCATTGGCCAAGTCGACGAATTCCTGGGGCATTCCTTGTGCAATCAGGGTATCGGGATGGTTTTCGCGGCTCAGATTGCGGTAGACGCGTTTCAATTCGGCATCGGTGGCGCCCGGGGCCAGCCCAAGCACGGTGTAAGGATTTTCGTCTTCGGATTCTCCCAAGCTCGCCCTGATGCGCTCGAAGACGCGGGCATCGAAGCCGAAGATGGCAGCCACTCTGCGCAGGTAGTCGAGCTCTTCCCGATGAAGGTGGCCGTCGGCCATGGCAATATGGAAAAGACTGCCCAGGAGTTCTTCGAGCAACGCCGGCTCGCCGGCGAACAGGCGGGCGATCTGCTCGGCATAAGGCTCGAACCCGCTGGCGTCCTGGCGCGCCTCGTCGAACAGGCGGCCGACGTCCTCCATTTCGTCGGGCGGGATGTGGAAGACCCTTTTGAAGGCGGCGATTTCATCACGGCTGACGTGGCCGTCGGCTTTGGCCATCTTGGCGCTGAGCACGATGACGGCGATGGTGAAGGCGAGCCTACGATCCTCCGCCGACGCCGTACCGCCGGTCCGCATGCGGTCCACCGCGTGCCCCGCGAAAGCGCCCAGCAGCGCCCCCAGCGGCCCACCCAGGGCGAACCCCGCCATACCGCCAATGACCTTGCCCCAAATGCTCATGTGTGCCGAGGCTCCATGCCATACTACCAATCCGCGCCCAAGATAGGGGGATGGGCCTGCCACGCAAGCCCTTCGTGGCGCCACATCGGGAATCAGCCAGGCAATCGCCGGAAATTATGAAATTCGCCACGAATCTATATTTTAAATTAGGGGCTGTCCCAGATAACCCATTTTGGGGGTTATCATGGGAGCTATGCGGAAGAGCCGTCTCAGCAGGTACACACAGGATCGTCTGATTGAGCATTTTGTTGCGGGCACGACGGCCCGTACGGCATCAAGCCTTTGC
>JASLZL010000030.1 GCA_030754885.1 Rhodospirillales bacterium
AGAACGTGGCGCACGGTGATGTTCTTGTAGAGGAACGGGCGGAAGGGCAGTGTCGGTTCCGGCTCGTCATCCGAGGCATAGGCGGCAACGACACCGTTGTTGGAGATGACCTCGGCCGTGACCGGAAAGTTAACGCCCAACGCCACCTCGACGACGCGATCGATGCCGCCGTCGCCGCCGATCTCCTTGATCCGCTGGGTTGCGTCCTCTGTCTTGTAGTTGACGACGTGATCGGCTCCCAATTTGGTCGCCAGGGCCGCCTTGTCGTCGGTGCTGACGGTGGCGATCACGGTGGCACCGCCCAGTTTGGCGAAACGGACGGCAAAGCCGCCGACGGCGCCGCCGCCGGTAACCAAAACCGTCTGGCCCGTCACCGGACCATCGGCAAAAACGCATCGGTGTGCCGTCATCGCCGGAATGCCGAGGCAGGCGCCAACGGCAAAATCAACGGTATCGGGAAGCGTGACGGCAAGACCGGAGGGAAGGGCTGTGAACTCGGCGGCGGTGCCGCTAGGGCGCTGCCACGCTGCTTCAAAGAGCCACACCCGTTCGCCGAGGCGTTCCTTGGGCACTCCATCGCCTATGTCTTCAATGACCCCGGCGCCGTCGAAATGGGGAATGACCTTTTCGCCTTCTTCAAGCACGCGCAGGCCCTTGCGCCATTTCACGTCGATGGGGTTGATGCCCGACGCGGCGACGCGCACCAGCACTTCGCCGGCCGCCGGGCGAGGATCGGAAACGTCGCCTGTGACTAACACGTCCGCTGCCGGACCCGTCTTTTCATACCAAACCGCGCGCATGGCTGTTCTCCTTCTTACTGTAGGGTGCTGATCGGCGGCCCTGTTACGTCTTGCTATAAAGCTCTTTCTCCACGATGGCGGGCACGTCGGGCCGATTGGGACGGGGAAACGCCCCACCCAGGAGTATTGCCAGGTCGGGGCGATCTCGATCGTCCGGCGTCAAGTCGAGGACTTCGAAATAGCGCCTCAGGTTGGCACAGGCGTCGCCAATCCACAAATCTTCGTTTCGGGCCAAGTCGGGTGGACGCGTCCAAGATGCGGAGATTAGCAATTGTTCCGCGTGCTCGGCGTCGATTTCGGCGGCGGCAACCTGTTGTCTGTACTTTTCACCCTCTTTGCCTGAGCCTTTCAGGTCTTGGCGGAGACTGCGCAAGGGAACGATCACGTCGCGCTGCCAAGGCCCTGCCGCTGCCAGGGCCGCGTCCATCTCGGCGCCGCTAAGGGTGCCACCGCCGCTCGCCCCCACCCAACAGCAAAACAGCACCATGTTGACGTCGACGCCGTGGCGGTCCTGCAAGCCCAGACAGACAGTCGCGACCTCCGGGCGGAGGTAGGTGGCAAGGGAGAAATCCCAGAACGGATCGTCCGGGAATTCGTCCTTCCCGCCGTTTTCAGGCGAGGTCGAAGCCATGACCTTTCAGGAAATCCCGAAACCCGGCTCGTTCGGGCTGTGAAAGCTGACGCGCCGCGTTCTCCGACCAGCCGTAGAACGCCGCCTCACCAAGGCGCTCGACGTCACGCTGCTTGCCCGGTGGGATGGGACGGCGTTCATGGCGCCGCCGGTCGTAGGCGTCGATTTCATCGGCGAGCTTGTCGTCGTCGTAATGGTCCCAATGAACGACCACCGAGGGCGGCAGGCGCATGGATATGGCCGCCGGCTCGACCGGCCAGCCCAGGCACAACCCGGCAATGGGGAAGACCCCGGGCGGCAGGGCAAGCAGCTCCGAGACCTGGGCGATGGGGTTGCGCAGAGCGCTGATCGGGCAGCATCCCAATCCCACCGACTCGGCTGATTGGATGAACGCCTGCATGGCTAGGGCCGCGTCAACGACCGCGTTGAGAAAGGTATCCATGTTGTTGTTGGCGTGGGGGTGTCCGCGCAATTCGGCAATCCTCTGGCCACGGCGGATGTCGGCGCAGAAGACCAGCAACTCGGGTGCCTCGTCCATCTGGCGGCCGGCGCGGCACAACTCGGCGATGTCGCGTCGCTTCTCGGCATCCCGGACCATGACGATGGAATACTGTTGAAGGTCCGACTTGGAGGGCGCTGATTGGGCACAGGCGAGCAGCGTTTTCAACAGGCCCTCGGCGACCGGGTCCGTCCGAAAGCGGCGTTGGGTCGCCCGTTCCAGGACCGCCGCCAGTACGCCCTCCGCCTCACCGTCACCGCCGACACCAGTATCGAAGCCAAAGCGTTCGCTGATTTTCTCGGCAAGCATGGAAAATTCTCCTAATGGTCCACCGCGTCTTCTAACCACCACCACAGGTATTCGGCGAAGGAACGCCCGACGTGGATATGGAAGGCCAGATCGTCGCCCGTAACTTGATAAAGAATGACGTCGGCCTTGGCCAAGGTGCTCTGCACCACCTGGCCGGGGCCGAAGACGCGGGGGTGGAGATCGACTGTGCAGCCCTTGGCCAGCACGTCCCGCGCCGTGGTACCGACAAGACGGATGACGGCGCGAGCGTCGCTGACATCGGTGACGGCAACGTCGAGTCCCTTAAGCGCATGACCGAGCGATCCGACAAGCGCATCGCCACCGTTATCTGTGACCACCAGCCATTCGTCGGGACCGAGCCACAATACCGTCACCGGACCGGCGGTGGCGGATTGTCCGGCTTCGGGAAGGGTCAGTCCGAGGGTCGCCTCGACCGCTTGGCAAAAGCCTTCATCGGCGCTGTTGCCGCGTAGGTTGACTTGGCCCAGGCCGGACCGCTCGGTGATGCGTGGGTTCCGTTCGTCGGTCTCGGCTCCACAATCGATCAGGGGGCTCACGCGCGACAATGTTTCAACCATCGAGCCGTCCTCCCTCGGGATCGAAGAAAACCGGCCGCACCACGGAAACCGGAATGGCTTTTCCTTCCATGGCTACGAACAGGCGGGCGCCGATGCGGTCGCGGCCGTTCTTGACCATGGCAAGGGCGATGGACCGTCCCATATTGGGGCTCATGTAGCTCGACGTAACGTGGCCGACCATGGTCACGGGCGGGCGAGACACGGGCGGGCAGGACTGGGCGTCCTCGACAAGCTGCGCGCCCTCGACCAGGACCTCGTTTGCGTTGTCAGTCAGAAGACCCACCAGGTGCTTGCGCTCCCCACCCGCGACGCCGCTCCGCGCCAGGGACCGCTTGCCGATGAAATCCGCTTTGCGCTTACTGACGATCCAATCCATGCCGAGATCGCCCGGCGTTATCGATCCGTCGGTCTCCTGGCCGACGATGATGAAGCCCTTCTCGGCGCGCAGCACGTGCATGGCCTCGGTGCCGTAGGGTGTGATGTCGTAATCCTTGCCGGCTTCCATGCAGGCCTCCCACAGGGCCAGGCCATGGTTCGCCGGCACGCTGACCTCGAAACCCAGTTCGCCGGTGAAGCTGACCCTGGCGATGCGCGTCGCGACGCCCAGGATGCGGCCCTCCCTGACGCTCATGTGGGGAAACGCCTCACCGTCGAGGGCGATGTCCGGGTTGAGCGCCGCCACAACGCGGCGGCTGTTGGGGCCGCATAGGCTGACCGTCGCCCATTGCTCGCTGACCGAGGTCAGGTGGACTTTGAGGTCCGGCCACTCGGTCTGCAGCCATTCCTCGAGCCAGCCCAGCACCGTCGCCGCGTTGCCCGTCGTGGTGGTCATCAGGTAATGGGTTTCGCCAAGGCGCGATGTGACGCCGTCGTCCATCACCATGCCGTCCTCGCCCAGCATCAGGCCATAGCGGGCGCGGCCGATGGCGAGCTTGCTCCAGGCGTTGGTGTAGACCCGGTTGAGAAGTTCGGCGCCGTCACGGCCCTGGATGTCGATCTTGCCCAGGGTTGAATAGTCCAGGATGCCGACCGAACGGCGCGCGGCCAGGCATTCGCGCTGGACGGCGTCGTGCATGCTCTCGCCCTTCCGCGGGTAGTACCAGGGTCTCTGCCACTGCCCGACGTCTTCGAATTCGGCGCCGTGATCCGCGTGCCAGCGGTGTATGGGGGTCTTGCGGACGGGATCGAACAGGTCACCGGCGTCGCGCCCGGCGATGGCGCCGAAGGTGACCGGGGTATAGGGCGGCCGGAAGGTGGTGGTGCCGATCTCGGGAATGGACGCGCCAACTGCCTCGGCAACCACGGCTAGGGCGGCCACATTGCCCGTCTTGCCCTGGTCGAGCCCCATGCCGGCGGTGGTGTAGCGCTTGACGTGCTCGACCGAGCGGTAGCCCTCGCGCACCGCCCCGCGCAGGTCCTTGACGGTCACGTCGCCTTGGAAATCGACAAACATGCGGGCGCCGCGTGTCTTACGCGTAGGCACCACCCAGACCGTGCGCGCCGGCGATTCCTGGGTCTCGTCAACCTCGGGCGCCGGCTCGGCGGTACCATCGAGGCCCGCTTCCTGGGCCGCGGCAAGCCCCGCCCGGGCGCCTTCGGCCAGGCATTGGGCCAAGGAGAAGGTGCCGTTGGCAGCGCCGGCCGAGCGTTCGGCCTGGGCCGAGGTGTCGGGAACGAAGATCGCCCTTTCGTCGTCGAAACGCAGCCGGCCCCGGGACTGGGAGAAAAGATGCACCGCCGGGTTCCAGCCGCCCGACATCAACACCACGTCACAGGCCAAATCGCGCGCCGCGCCGGTAACGCCGGTGGCGTCGTCGTTCAGGGCCATGACGCTTACCCCTTGGATGCGATGGCGCCCGTGGGTGGCGACGATGGCGTGGCCGGCAAGCACCGGGATGCCGGCGTCCAGGGCCCGGTGTGGCAATGCGCCGGACACTTCGGGACGCAGATCGACGATCGCCTCGACCGTGGCGCCGGCGGCCACCATGTCGAGGGCGGCGCGGTAGGCGTCGTCGTTGCCAGTAAAGACCACGGCGCGGTTGCCGGGCTTGACCCCATAACGGTTGAGATAGGCGCGCGCCGCCCCGGCCAGCATGATTCCCGGGCGGTCGTTATCGGCGAAGACCAGGGGCCGTTCGATGGCGCCGGTGGCCAGCACGACTTGCTTGGCGCGCACCTTCCATAGGCGTTGGCGTGGCCGCCCCGTTCCCTCGGCGGGTGACAGGTGGTCGCCAAGGCGCTCCACCAGGGCCAGATAATTGTGATCGTAATAGGCGAAGACCGTGGTGCGCGGCAGAAGGCGGACTTCTTCGGCGGCGGCCAGTTCGCCGGCCGTCCGTTCGACCCACTCAAGGGGCGGCGCTCCGGCGATGGTGGTTTCTTCCGTCTCGTTCAAAAGGGCGCCGCCGAAAGCCGGGTCTTGTTCAGCCACGATGACACGGGCCCCGGTTCCGGCCGCGGCCCGCGCGGCGGCCAGTCCGGCCGGCCCGCCGCCGGCGACCAATACGTCGCAATGGGCGTTGACGTGCTCATAAGTGTCGGGGTCGGGTTCGGTGGGCGAACGGCCAAGGCCGCCGGCGTGGCGGATGATGCGTTCGTAAAGCGGCCACAGGCGGGCTGGCCACATGAAGGTCTTGTAATAAAAGCCAGCCGTTATGAGCGGCGATGCGCTCTCGGCGAGGGATCCTAAGTCGAAGCGCGGGCCGGGCCAGCAGTTCTGGCTCCTGGCCTCAAGTCCGTCCCACAGCTCGACGGTGGTCGCCGGATGGTTGGGATCGGTGGCGCCGCCCCTGCCCAGTTGCACCAAGGCGTTGGTTTCCTCGGGCCCGGCCGAGAGGATGCCGCGCGGGCGATGGTATTTGAAGCTGCGCCCGACCAAATGAACGCCGTTCGCCAACAGCGCCGAGGCCAAGGTGTCGCCGCCGAAGCCCCCGTACGCCCGGCCATTGAAGGTGAAGGCGAGGGGGCGGGTGCGGTCGACGCCGCCGCCGGCGGCCAGGCGATGGGTTTGGTCGCTCACGACTCGTCTCCGGGTTCGGGCGGCGCCTCGTCCATGTGGTAGACGGCGAGGATACGGTCGCTCACCGTGTCGCGCAGCATGTTGAACCAGCGCCGGCAGCCGTGGGCGTGGACCCAGCGTTCGCGGTAGAGGCCCATGGGGTTGGTACGCATGAACAGATAGTCGGCCCAGGCACCGTCATTCAGGTGTTCAGGCTCCAGCGGGCGGGCGATATGGGCTTCGCCGCCCGAGCGGAACTCGCTTTGATCGCGTTCGCCGCACCAGGGACAGGGGATGAGATACATGGGTCTGGCTTCCGTCGTGCCGTTCAGTGAGAGACCGCGGCCGCGCCGTGCTCATCGACCAGGGCGCCGGTCGAGAAGCGCTCCAGGCTGAACGGCGCATTCAAGGGGTGCGGTTCGTTCCTGGCGATGGTGTGGGCATAGACGTGGCCTGAGCCCGGCGTTGATTTGAATCCGCCGGTGCCCCAGCCGCCGTTGACATAGAGGCCCCCGACCGGCGTCAGGCCGACGATGGGGCTGGCGTCGGGGCAGATATCGACGGTGCCGGCCCATTGGCGCAACATCCGAAGGCGGCTGAACATGGGGAACACATGGACGATGGCCTTCAAGATGTCCTCAATGATCGGGAAGCCGCCGCGCTGGGCGTAGGAGACGGTACCGTCGATACCGGCGCCGATGACCAGTTCGCCCTTGTCCGACTGGCTGACATAGGCGTGGACTGAGTTCGACATGACCACGGTGTGCAAGATCGGCTTCACCGGCTCCGAGACGATGGCCTGTAAAGGGTGGCTTTCGATGGGCAGGCGCAGATCGGCCATGGCGGCGAGGTGGCTGGTGTGGGCGGAGACGGCGAGCGCCACCTTGGGTGCCTTGATAAAGCCCCGCGTCGTCTCGACGCCCTCGACCGCGCCACCGCTGCGCCGGATGCCGGTGACGGCGCAGTTCTCGATGATGTCGACACCCAGCGCATCGGCGGCCCGCGCATAACCCCAGGCAACGGCATCGTGGCGCGCAACCCCGCCGCGGCGCTGTAACGACGCGCCCAGCACCGGATAGCGAACGCCGGGCGAACAATCGATCAGCGGGCAGAAGGCCTTGACCTGGTCGGTCGACAGGACCTCGGAATCGACGCCGTTGAGACGGTTGGCATGGACGCGCCTGGAAATCTCGCGCAGGTCGTGCTGGTTATGGGCCAGGTTGAGGACGCCGCGCTGGCTCAGCATGACGTTGAAGTTGAGTTCGCGCGACAGCCCCTCCCACAGTTTGAGCGCATGCTCATACAAGTGCGCGCTCTCATCCCATAGATAGTTGGAGCGCACGATGGTCGTGTTGCGCCCGGTATTGCCGCCGCCCAGCCAACTCTTCTCAAGGACCGCGACGTTATTGATGCCGTGTTCCTTGGCAAGATAATAGGCGGTCGCCAAGCCGTGCCCGCCGCCGCCGACAATAACCACGTCGTAAGTCGCCTTGGGCTCGGGGCTGCGCCAGGCCTCGGTCCAGTCCGCGTGGCCCGTCAGGGTATGGCGCGCCAGCGAGAAGATGGAATATTTTTGCACTCTCGGCGTTTCCCGAAGACAATATATAATTTACACCCCGCGAAATCGGCGTCGTGCGACACCGAAAACAGTCCCTCGGAGCCAGATGTTCTAAGCAACGTTGTTATGAACCGCAAGCTCAGAACCACGCACCGGGCGGCAAGGGCATATCTAAATCGTCTACTCTTGGCAGCCTTCCGTATCGAACTCGGAAGCGAACCATCGCGTACACCATAAGAGCAACGATCAGTTCGCCGAAGATCATAAATCCCGACCAAAAAATGTACCATAGGGGCAAACCCGTACTCAGGACCAACACAGTTCCTAACAACAGGATAAGAGGAACGCCGACAATTGCCACCACCACCACCCTCGCACCTCCTTGAGCTAGGCCATGGACTCATTAACACGTAGCCAAATTCGTATGGCGGCCAACTTTATCATGGCAAGGTAGTTGTCGGCATGTTTTTCGAAACGTGTCGCAACACGTCGGAAGTGCTTGATCTTGTTAAAGAAGCGTTCGACGTG
>JASLZL010000031.1 GCA_030754885.1 Rhodospirillales bacterium
ATCTCGGTCAGTTCAACCGCATCATCCAGTTCCCGGTACGGCAACATCCCGGCGTCGGAAGAGACCTTGGAACCGTGGAACTCCAGCTTCAGCCGACGGTCAAAACCGAGCCTCAAAACCCCTGCTTCCCTTTCACCCATCGGGTGAGCCATATCAGCACCCCAAATCCGCCTATAATGGTATGATTTTTATATCAGAATCCGGGTGCGCTGTCGTCAAATCACACGGTCATCTGGGCAATGCGGGTTTATAGGTTACGTCCGCCGAGGGTGTGTGTGTCACAATCGTGGCGCAATCCTTCCTGCTCACGGTGATTTTGCCTGCCGCCCGGACGTCGGTAGCAACGGCGAGAAGCGCGCCCGCCAGGAATGTCGTTAGTAAGATATACCTGTTCATGCCCGAATTTTCTCACAGGGCGCTTAACGAAGGGCTAATTTGGTGCATTTTTGAGGTCCATGCAGGGCTCTTTTGGTTCGCGGTGCGACACGGAAGTGAGGTGATAACACCACGCCCGGTTAATTAGGGCGTGACGCACATCGCCTAATCATCTAAATTATGTGTGTCCAAGATTGGACAAAGCCTACTTATTTATACGGCCCTGGTTTCTGGGAGGATACACAAGAAGGCTGAATTCAGGCTACCGAGCGTAGCCACAAAAAGCGGTAGTTAATCAACTTAATCAGAAGGCAAGATCAGGAATGATCTTGCCTTTCTTGTTATGCATTAAATAAAACATATAATAACCTGTAATATATTAATAATATGGCTTCGCAATTCATTCCATCCAGGGCGGCCGAAGGGACGCGATCTTGGCGAAGGCCGGGCAATCTTCACGGTGGGCGCCGGCCAGGTACCCGATGCTCATCAGAAACTCACCGACCACCTCGCCGCCCATGAAAACGAAGGTTTGGCGGAACGCTTTCACCCATTCGTCCTTGCTCAGAGGATGATGTGAGGCAATCCAGGCGGCTAATCCCCCGGCACTTTCCCTGAGACCAACGGTACGCCGGGCGTTTTCGATGATGGCGTCGACCTTGCGGCGGTTGCGAATGATGCCGGCGTCGGCCAACAGGCGCGCCCTTTCGCGCTCCCCATAGGCGGCGACGCGGTCTACGTCGAAACCTTCGAAAGCGGTCACGATAGTGGGGCGTTTCTTTAGGATGATGAGCCACGACAACCCGGCCTGAAAAATTTCCAGCGACATGCGCTCCAAAAGCGCCGCTTCGTCGGTCAAGGGAAAGCCGTATTCGGTGTCGTGATAGGGCCCGTGCAAGGGGTGTCCGGGCGCGATATCGCAATATGAAGACATGAAGGCTCTCCTCAGGGCACGCGGAAGGACACCAGTTCCATTTCGGTGATGACGTAGACTATTCCCCAGATCACTCCGGACAGCGCTGAGTTGAAGGCGATTTTGAGCCCCAGATGGGGGCGCCGAGGGGCACCGGCGTCCTGTCCTTTATCCACGTCCTCGCGTCCGATGGGCCTGACGCCCCATGGCAGGATCATGAAGATTAGCAGCCACCAGATGATGGCGTAGACCGCAAGGCCGCTAACCCATCCCATGTTCAGGCCTCCTGCAACTCAACCAGAGTTCCGCAAAGGTCCTTGGGATGTACAAACAATACGCGCTTGCCGTGAGCGCCCATAAGCGGTTGGCCGTCGCCCAGAATGCGGGCCCCCGCGCCGAGCAGGTGATCGCGGGCGGCGATGATGTCATCGACCTCATAACAAACGTGGTGCAGACCACCGTCGGGTTTGCGCTCCACAAATGCGGCAATGGGGGATGCATCGCCCAGGGGTTCCATGAGTTCGATCCGTGTGTTGTCCAGCTCGACGAAAACCACGCGGACTCCTTGCTCGAATAGGGCCTTGGGCTCCGAAACTCGGGCGCCCAAAAGGTCGCGATAGGTGGCGGCGGCGCTTTCCACATCCGTTACCGCGATGGCCACATGGTCGAGCCGGCCGATCATGACGCTCCCCTCTTTTTGTTTATAGGCGCACCAAATGTACCTTGGTCATCGGTTTTTTGTTCAATAACATGCGGAACGTGCGGCGCACTGCCAGGCGCACGGCTTCCCGCAATGCCTCGTCGTCGCTCGTACCACCCAATTTCTTCACCACTGTGCGCACGGCGCTAATAACATCGTCCGCTATCGCCTCCTCGCCTTCGTCGAGAAGCCCGATGGTCGTGAGTTGGGGTTTGCCGGCCAGGCCACCCTTGCCGTTGAACGCCACGGTAATTAATGCCGTGCCGTTGTAAAGGGCACGCACGCGGCCCCGGATCATCTCGCCATTCGCCGTAACTACCCGATTGCCCTCCAATACCAGGCGGCCCGAGGGCACCGTGTCGATAGCGGCGGCCTCGCCGGGAGCAAGGCGGACAACGGTCCCGTTCAGGGCAAAGATGGTTTGCGGCACTTGGCAGGCGCGGGCCAGCCGGGCGTGCTCGATCAAGTGGCGGGCCTCTCCGTGTACGGGAACGGCGACACTGGGGCGGGTCAGGGTGTACATGCGGGCCAGTTCGTCGCGCGCCGGATGGCCCGAAACGTGGACCGGGGCGTCCTTCCAGGTAAATATCTCGACGCCGCCTTGGGCCAGCTGGTTTTGAAGACCGCTGACGGAAGTTTCGTTACCCGGAATAACCCGCGACGAAAATATGATCCGATCGCCCGTCTCCAGGGCTATGTTCGGATGATTACCGGCGGCAATGCGCGATAGCGCCGCCCGGGGCTCACCTTGGCTGCCGGTACAAATGACAAGCATTTTGTCCTTAGGCACGGTGCCGGCATCGGCCTCGTCAATAAACGGGCGCACGTCGGCCAGATAGCCGGTCTCGCGCGCTGCCGCCTCGAAGCGTTTGAGCGAACGCCCGGCGACCACGACGTCGCGGTCTCCGGCGGCGGCGGCGGTCGCGATGGTCTCCAGCCGAGCGACGTTAGAGGCGAAACACGCCACCGCGACCCGCGCCTTTCCCCCCTTGATGATCTCGGTCAAGGTCTTAAGCAATTCACCCTCCGAGCCGGTCGTTCCGGGTACCAAGGCGTTGGTCGAGTCACCGACCAAGGCCAACACCCCGTCGTCGCCCAGATGGTTTAGCGCCGCCTCGTCGGCCGTCGGCCCGACCACGGGATCGGGGTCGAATTTCCAATCACCTGTGTGGAGGACCGTTCCCAGCGGTGTGCGGATAGCAACGGCATTGGGTTCAGGTATGGAGTGAGTAAGAGTGATCAGTTCAAGATCGAAAGGTCCGACATTGAAACGTCCGCCCAAGGGCACTTCGGTTATGGGGGTGGTGCGCAGCAGATCGACCTCGGAGAGCTTGCGCCTGAGCACGGCGGCGGTAAACGGCGTGGCGTAGATGGGGCACCGCAGGCGTTCCCACAGATAGGGTACGGCGCCAAGGTGATCCTCGTGGGCGTGGGTCAGCAGCAATCCCACCAGGCGATCGCGCCTCTTGGCAATGAAGGCCGGGTCGGGAAGGATGACATCGACCCCCGGCGTGGTGCCGTCGCCGAAGGTGATGCCCAGATCAATCATGATCCAGTCTTCCTTGCCCGGCCGGCCCAACCCATAAAGGTTGAGGTTCATGCCGATCTCGCCGGCACCGCCCAAGGGAACGAAGAGCAGTTCGTCATTCTGCCCTTTGTTCATGGAGACCTATTTTTCAGGTGGATGGCATAGAGGCCGCGAAGCGTCAGGTCCAAGTCGGCATGTTCGATGGTTTCGGTGGCCTCGATAAAAAGGGGTGCCAGACCGCCCGTGGCAACGACCTGCATCGGCGTGCCGAACTCGTCTTGAATACGTTCCACAAGACCTTCGATCATGCTGACATAACCCCAGAAGATACCCGACTGCATGGCATCCACGGTGCCCTTTCCAATGACGCTTTTAGGTCTGGAGACGGCCACCCGGGGCAGCTTGGCGGCGGCTTGGTGCAGGGCTTCGAGAGAAAGATTGATGCCAGGCGTAATGACTCCACCGCAGTAGTTGCCGTTCGTGTCCACGACATCGAAGGTGGTAGCCGTGCCGAAGTCGAGGACGATCAGTGGGCCGCCATAGCGTTCATGGGAGGCGACGGCGTTGGCCAGGCGGTCGGCGCCGACTTCTTCGGGCCGGTCGATCAAGATCTCGATGCCCAGTTCCACTCCGTCGTCCCCGACCACCAGGGGATCGCAGTCGAAGTACTTCCGGCACAGGGACTTGAGGTTGAACAGCGTGGCCGGCACTACGGTGGCGATGACGGCCGCCGTGATTTTATCGCGCGGAATTGCGTCCAACTGCATCAGTTGACCCAACCACACCCAAAGCTCGTCAGCGGTGCGGTTGGTATTGGTCGAGCTGCGCCACTCGCCCCGGACGCTACCGTCGCTGTCGAATACGGCGAAGACCGTGTTTGTGTTTCCCGAATCGATGGCGAGAAGCATGGGTCTGAACCTTTCGCTCAGGCAGCGAAGAAGACGTCGCCCGAGGTAATGCACCGCGTGCCTTCCGCCGCCTCCACAATCAGGGCGCCTTGGGCGTCGACTCCGGTAAAGGTGCCGGCAATGGTTTCCCGTTCCAGGCGCACCGTCAAGGGGGCACCGATGCCTCGGGCGCGGCGCAGCCAGGCCTTGCGCACAGGAAGGAAGCCCTGTGCCAACCAAGTGCCGCACCAGCTATCGAAGTGGTGGCAAAAGGACGTCAGCATTTTGGCCACGTCCAATTCTCCGCATCCTGCGTCTCTCAGCGATGTCGCGGGAAATTCGGCGTCCGGCGGGTGGTGATTGATATTAACGCCCACCCCGACTACCAGCCAGTCGGGCACAAGACCGTTCCTGGCCGACGATTCCAACAAGATGCCGGCCACCTTGTTTCCGTCGATCAGCACGTCATTAGGCCATTTGCATTCCACGGCGGATCCCGCCAAAACGCCGGCCACGGTATCGGCGACCGCCGTGGCGGCGACGAAACTCATTTGCATAACCTCGGCCGCCGGGCGGTTGGGGCGCAGCAGTACGGAACAGTAAAGGTTGCCGGGTTCCGAGACCCATCCCCTGCCCCGCCGTGCCTTGCCGGCGGTTTGTTGGCGTGCCCAGACGACGGTGCCGCCGGCGGCTCCTTCGCCGGCCAGGCGCTTGGCCGCTTCGTTGGTGCTATCGATGCTATCGAAGCTCACCAAGCGGTAAGCGTCAGGAAGCTTTAGCGCTTCCGTCATTCGAGGAACATTATCCCGCGAACAGGGCCGCCGCCGCCGCTTGGGCGCCTGACAGCAAGGGAGACGGATAGATGAAGAAAAGGACGATCGCCAGACTGGTGCCCACCAGGACGACCCCGATGTCGCGGTCGATAGGCTTGTTCAGGGTCTCGACCAGATCGTCGAAGTACATGACTTTGACGATACGCAAATAGTAGAACGCCGCTACCACGCTGCTTAGTACGCCGAGTATGGCAAGCGCGTAGAGCTCCGCCTGGATCGCCGCCAGGAAGATATAGAACTTGGCAAAGAATCCGGCCAGCGGCGGGATCCCCGACATCGAAAACATGAATATGGAGAGCGCCAGGGCAACCAGAGGATGGCTTTTGGCGAGACCCGCCAAGTCCGAGATATTCTCCACCATACGGTCGCCACGCCGCATGCATAGAATACAGGCAAAGGTGCCCAAGTTCATGAACAGATAGATGGCCATGTAGATCAAAACACCGCGCAAGCCGACCGCGTCGCCGGCGGCTAGGCCGATCAACGCATACCCGATATGACCGATGGAGCTGTATGCCATCAGCCGTTTGATGTTCGTCTGATTAATGGCGGCGAAGGCGCCGAGCACCATGGATGCGATGGAGATGAAGACTACGATCTGCTGCCATTGCGCCACCAATTCGCCGAACGGGCCGATCATGACGCGCAGCAAGAGCGCGACGGCGGCAATCTTCGGCGCCACCGAGAAGAAGGCGGTGACCGGTGTCGGTGCTCCTTCGTAAACGTCGGGCGTCCACATGTGGAAGGGAACGGCAGAAACCTTGAAAGCCAGCCCCGCTAAGATGAACACGATTCCGACAATGAGTCCCACCGATGGCGCCCCGGCACCGTGGAATTGGGCAGCCAGTCCATCGAAGTTTGTCGTGCCGACGAAGCCATAAACCAGCGAGGCACCATAGAGCAGCATGCCCGAAGCCAAGGCACCGAGCACGAAGTACTTGACCCCGGCCTCGGTGGAGCGCGTGTCGTCGCGTTGAAAGGCGGCAATGACGTAGAGCGACAGGCTCTGTAATTCGAGACCTAAATAGAGCGCGATGAGATCGTTGGCCGAGATCATCATCATCATGCCAAGCGTTGCGAGCAAGATCAGCACCGGATACTCAAAACGTGCCATGTCCTGACGCTGCATGTATTCCCGCGAAATGACGATGGAGACCCCGGACGCCAACAAAACCATGACCTTGGTGAAGGTGGCGAAAGAATCGGTGATGAACAGGTTGTTGAACGCGAGCATTCGCGTACCCGAAACCGTCATCACCAAAAGCAGCGTCAGGGCCAGGGTGACGACGCTAAGCGAAGAGATGAGTCGCGCCGTTCGGCTGTCTTCGCGGACGCCCCCTTTCTGAAAAACGCCGAGCATAAGGAGCGCCATGGCGATAAAGGCCAGGAACAGTTCCGGCAAGGCCGGTATCAGGTTGGGAACATTCGCCGAAGGCACCTTACTCTCCTTACCTTACCGACTGGCCGGCCAGCACGACGGCATCGTTCAGCGCCCTCGCCGTCTCGACCTGGCCGATCAAATGGTTCACCGAGGCATGCATGGCGTCAAGGAAGGGCATGGGATAGATGCCCATCCAGATCACCACCACGGCCAGGGGGGCGAACACGGCAATTTCACGCCCGCTGAGATCGAAAATCTTCTGCAATGACTCCTTGGTCAGCTTGCCGAAGATGATGCGGCGATACAGATACAACATGTAAGCGGCCCCCAGGATGATGCCCGTGGTGGTCAGCGCCGCCACCAAGGTGTTGACCTGGAAGATGCCAACGAGAATCAAAAACTCACCGACGAAGCCGCTGGTTCCGGGCAACCCCACCGAGGCCATCATGAACAGCATGAACACAAAGGCGTAGGACGGCATTCGGTGGACCAAGCCTCCGTAAGTCTCAATGTCGCGCGAATGCATGCGGTCGTAAATAACGCCGACAACAAGGAACAATGCCGCCGAGACCACGCCGTGGCTTAGCATTTGGATGATGGCGCCCTCTATCCCCTGCACGGTCAGCGTAAATGTCCCGATGGTGACGAATCCCATATGGGCGACCGAGGAATAGGCGATCAACTTCTTCATATCTTCTTGGACCAGCGCCACCAGCGACGCATAGATCACGGCGATGACGCTCAGCGTGAAGATCAGCGGCGTGAATTCGACGGTGGCGATTGGAAAAAGGGGCAAAGAAAAGCGCAGAAATCCGTACCCACCAAACTTGAGCAGCACGCCGGCCAGGATGACCGAGCCCGCCGTCGGCGCCTCGACATGGGCGTCGGGCAGCCAGGTATGGACGGGCCACATCGGAACCTTCACCGCGAAGGAGGCAAAGAAGGCCAGCCACAGCCACGTCTGCATGGAGGCCGGGAAGGAATGCTCCATCAACGCCGGGATCGAGGTCAAGCCGCTTTCAAAATACATGGCAAGGATGGCCAGCAGCATGAGCACCGAGCCGACCAAGGTGAAAAGGAAGAACTTAAAGGCCGAATAGACTCGGCGCGGTCCGCCCCACACACCGATGATCAGGAACATCGGGATCAACACGCCTTCGAAGAAAATATAGAAGACCACCAGATCGAGGGCACAGAACATGCCCAACATCATCGTTTCCATGATCAAGAAGGCGATCATGTATTCCTTCACCCGATCGGTGATTGATTCCAAACTCGCCAGCACGCAGACCGGTGTCAACAATGTCGTCAACAGCACGAAGAACACCGAGATACCGTCGACGCCCATGCGATATGAGATGTTGAAAGCGGCCATCCATTCCACTTCTTCTTGGAACTGGAACTCTGCTGTCGAGGTATCGAATTGATGCCAGATGAAGAGCGACGCGATGAAAGTGGACAGCGAGGCCCACAGCGCCACCCAGCGGGCGTTCCGCGCCACCACCGCCTCGTCGCCACGGATGGTGAGGATGGCAATGGCGCCTACCAGCGGCAGGAATGTCACCACGGAAAGGATGGGGAACGTACTCATGAAGCTTGTCCAACCAAATACCAGGTGACCAGTGCGGCGACGCCGCTCAACATGACGAACGCGTAGTGGTAGAGGTAGCCGCTTTGCAGACGTGCCGCTCGGCGCGCCAAATTCAGGGTCGCGGCCGCGATGCCATCGGGACCGACGCCGTCAATCAAATCACCGTCGCCGGTCTTCCAAAAGCCGCGGCCGAGAACGAAGGCTGGGCGTACAAACAATTTGTCGTATAGCTCATCGAAGTACCATTTCTTGAGCAAGAATTGGTGGATACCTTGAAAGCGATCGGCCAGGGCCGCCGGCAGGCCGGGCGCGACCACATACATCACATAGGCCAAGGTGATACCGGCAAAGGCGACGATCAACGGCAGCAGCTTCACCCAAGCCGGCACATGATGGGCGTTCTCCAACGCCGGGTGGGCCGGCAGGACCAGGATGGATTGACCCCAGAAGCCCACCGCCGCCTCGCCGACGAAGGCCTCAAAGCCAATGTAACCGGCAAACAACGCCCCCACCGCCAGGACAAGGAGCGGCACCAGCATGATTTTGGGTGATTCGTGGACGTGGGCCATGGTCGTTTCGTCGGCCCGGGGCGTCCCGTGAAAGGTCATGATCAGCAGTCGCCACGAATAGAAGGCGGTTAGGAAGGCGGCTATAACCCCCATCCAGAAGGCGTAATTGCCGATGCCGGTGTGCGCCGCGTAGGCTGCCTCCAAGATGGTGTCCTTGGAAAAGAATCCGGCGAACGGCCAGATACCGGCAAGCGCCAGCGAGCCCACCCACATGACGATGTAGGTAACAGGTATCGTGCGCCACAAGCCGCCCATATTGCGCATGTCCTGTTCGTCGGACATGGCGTGGATGACCGAGCCGGCGCCGAGGAAGAGGAGCGCCTTGAAATAAGCGTGGGTCATCAGGTGGAAGATGCCGGCCGAGTATGCCGATACGCCGCAGGCAAAGAACATGTAGCCAAGCTGCGACATGGTGGAATAGGCGATGACTCGCTTTATGTCGTTTTGCACGCAGCCGATGGTGGCGGCGAAGATGGCGGTTGAGGCACCGACGATGGTGACGACCGCCAGGGCGGTATCGGAATATTCGAACAAGGGTGACAACCGAGCCACCATGAAGATGCCGGCGGTGACCATGGTGGCAGCATGGATCAGGGCGGAAACCGGCGTCGGGCCCTCCATGGCGTCGGGCAGCCAAGTGTGCAGACCCATTTGCGCCGACTTGCCCATGGCGCCGACGAATAGCAAGAGACAAATAACGGTTAATGCGTGAAATTCACCGCCGAAGATATGGAGCGTCGCGTCCGCCTTGCCCTGGGCGGCGGCGAAGATGGTGTCGAAATCGACCGTCTGGAACATGAGATAAACGGCGAAGATGCCCAGCGCGAACCCGAAGTCGCCGACGCGGTTGACGATGAAGGCCTTGATGGCGGCGGCATTGGCGGCCGGCCGGTCGTACCAAAATCCGATCAGGAGGTAGGAGAGAAAACCGACGCCTTCCCAACCAAAAAATAGTTGAACCAAATTGTCCGATGTCACCAGCATCAGCATGAAAAAAGTAAACAAATTAAGATAGGCCATGAACCGCGGGATGCCCGGATCATGGTGCATGTAGCCGACGGAATAGACGTGGATCATGGCCGAAACCACGCTGACGGTCATCACCATAACCACGGACAACGTGTCCATGCGTAGCGCCCAGGAGACCTCGAGCGCACCCGAATCGATCCAGGTGAACAGCTCCACCGTGCCCGTAATGCCACCCGCGACGACGTCGTAAAATACGAAGGCCGACAAGATCGCCGACAGCCCCATGGCGCCGCAGGTAGCCCATTGAGCGGCCCGGTCGATGCGGGCGCGGCTTTCCTTATCCGCGGGCGTGACGAATGCCAGGATGCCGGCAATAATCGCGCCCAGCAACGGCAGGAAGACGGTGATGGTGTACATCTCTTCCCTCACCCCTTCATCATGTTGATGTCTTCTACCGCGATACTGCCGCGATTGCGGAAGAAGACCACCAGTACGGCGAGGCCGATGGCCGCCTCTGCCGCCGCCACGGTTAGCACGAACATGGCGAATATCTGACCCACCAGATCGTTCAATTCGGCCGAGAAGGCGACCAGATTGATATTGACGGCGAGCAAGATCAGTTCGATCGACATCAAAATGACGATGACGTTTTTGCGGTTCAAAAAGATTCCGAAGACGCCAAGTGCGAACAAGATCGCCGCGACGCTGAGGTAGTGGGAAAGGCCAATATCAAACATCAGATCCCCTTTCCCGTCGGCACTTTGCGCAGCTTCACCGTTTCCTCGGCGCGGCGGCGCAGTTGGTCCCCGATGCGCTGTTTGCGTACGCCCTCGCGGTGGCGATGGGTGAGTACGATGGCGCCGATCATGGCGACCAGCAATATCAGGCCAGCGCCTTGGAAGAGATAGATGTAGTGGGTATAGAGAAGTTCGCCCAAGGCTTGGGTGTTGCTGAGGGTCTCGGGCGCTGGGGCCGGTGCGGCGCCACCCGACGCCGCCTCCGGGGCCAGGGTCCATCCGCCGGCGATAACCAAAAGCTCGGCCAGTAAGACCAGCCCCACGACACCGCCGATGGGGAGATACTGCAAAAAGCCCTGGCGCAGTTCGACGAAGTTGATGTCGAGCATCATGACGACGAACATGAACAGCACCGCGACCGCTCCGACATAGACGACGACCAAAATCATAGCCAGGAACTCGGCGCCCAAAAGCACGAACAGGCCCGCACCGTTGAAGAAGGCAAGTATGAGGAAAAGCACCGAATGCACAGGGTTGCGCGCCGAGATCACCATGACGGCGGCGGCGACGGCCACGAACGAAAATAGATAAAAGGCCAGGGCCTGCAAAATCATGCCGGTCCTCCCTTCCAGGTCTTGTCGATAATTGGCAACACGTCTGCCGTTCCCCCTATTGCCCCGGCGCTACCGATAGGGCGCGGTCTGCGCCAGGCACTCGGCGATTTCTGTTTCCCACCGATCGCCGTTGGCGAGCAGCTTGTCCTTGTCGTACATCAGTTCCTCACGGGTTTCGGTGGAGAATTCGAAATTGGGCCCCTCAACAATGGCGTTGACCGGACATGATTCCTGGCACAAACCGCAATAGATGCACTTCAGCATGTCGATGTCATAGCGCGTCGTGCGGCGGCTGCCGTCGTCTCTTGGTTCGGCCTCGATGGTAATTGCTTGAGCCGGGCAGACCGCTTCGCACAGCTTGCACGCGATGCACCTCTCCTCGCCGTTGGCATAGCGGCGCAACGCGTGCTCGCCACGGAAACGCGGACTCAACGGCCCTTTTTCGTAGGGGTAGTTGATGGTCACCTTGGGACGGAAGAAATAGCGCAACGTCAGCGCCATGCCCGAGATCAGTTCGGTGAGCAGGATTGTCCGTGCGTTGCGGTCAATATAACCCATGTATTCGGTCCCTCCTCAGCCCGCTACCGGCGACAGGCCGTAGGCCACGAGGCCGCCGACTATCGCGACCGAGGCCAGAGACAGCGGCAGGAACACTTTCCAGCCGAGGCGCATCAATTGATCGTAGCGGTAACGCGGAAAAGTTCCCCGTACCCAAATGAATACGAACAGCACCGCCGCCACCTTGAAAGCGAACCACACGGGTCCCGGAATCCAGGTAAAGAGTGCCACGTCCGCCGGCGGCAACCAGCCGCCGAGGAACAAGATGGTCGTCATCGCCGACATCAAGATCATGTTGGCGTACTCGCCCAGGAAGAACAGGGCGAAGGTCATCGCCGAGTACTCGACATTGAAGCCCGCCACCAGTTCCGCCTCTGCTTCGGCGAGATCGAACGGATGGCGGTTGGTCTCGGCCAACGTGGAGACGAAAAAGATCACCGCCATGGGCAGCAGCGGAAAGACGAACCAGATGTTTTTCTGCGCCATGACGATGTCGGTCAGGTTAAGCGACCCGGCGAACAGCAACACGGTAATGATGATGAACCCCATGGATACCTCATAAGACACCATCTGCGCCGCCGAGCGCAGGGCGCCGAGAAAGGCATAGCGCGAATTGCTCGCCCACCCCGCCATGAGGATGCCGTAAACGCCCAAGGACGATATGGCGAAGAGATAGAGGATGCCGACATTAATGTCGGCCAGCACCAATCCGGGACCAAAGGGGATCACCGCCCAGGCGATCAACGCCAGAATGAAAGTGACGCAAGGCGCCAATATGAAGACAGCGCGGTTGGCGCCGGACGGAATGACGGTTTCCTTGAGAAACAGTTTTAGGCCGTCGGCGATGGGTTGCAACAATCCAAATGGTCCGACCACGTTGGGTCCCCGGCGCAGATGCATGGCGCTGAGAACTTTGCGCTCGGCATAGGTCAGGTAGGCTACTGCCGTCAGCAGGGGTGCCACGATGACGAGGATCTTGATGACGATCCAGACCGCTTGTCCCCAAAAGCCAAATGAGGTGAAGAATTCAGCCATCGGTGCCCGTCTTTTGAGGTTGCGACGCAAGGTGGACCTCAGTGCATCGGGCCATGGTGGCCGAGGCCCGACTGATGGCGTCCGTCATGTAAAAATTGTCGATCGGCATGGTCAGGGGCGCCGGGTCCAGATCCCCGTCCGCCCCGAAATCGCCCCATGGCGCGGGCTCCACGGCGTCTGAGTTGGCGAAGTTGGGGTTAATTTCAGCCATGCGGGCGCGCACTTGGTCCAAGGTATCGTAGTCCAGCGTCTTTCCCAGCACCGCCGACAGGGCCCGAAGAATGGTCCAATCCTCACGCGCTTCGCCGGGCGGGTGGACTGCGAGACGGCCCGTCTGCGCCCGTCCTTCGGTGTTGACATAGGTCGCGTTCTTTTCGGTATAGGCGGCGCCCGGCAAGATGACGTCGGCGCGATGGGCCCCGGCATCGCCGTGATGGCCCTGATAGATGACGAATGCGTCGCCCAGGCCGGACATATCGATCTCGTCGGCACCGAGAAGGTAGAGCACCTCAATGTTTCCATTGGCGGCGCCCTCCACCATGGCGGCCACGTCATAGCCACCGGCGCCAGGCACCAGACCAAGATCGAGCCCGCCGACGCGGCCCGCGGCCCGGTGCAGGACGTTGAAGCCGTTCCAACCGTCGATCACCATGCCGCAGTTCTCGGCGATGCTCCGAGCCGCCGCCAATATCTGAGCCCCATCGGGCCGCGCCAGTGCGCCCGTGCCCACGATGAGCATGGGGTGCTTCGCGACCTTGAGGGTCTTGGCGAAGGCGTGGCGGCCCGAGGCGATTGCGGCCAGGGCGTCCGTTCCTTCTCCCAAGTGAGTGTAAGGGTAAGTTAAATCAACCGCCGTGCCAATGGCGGCAACGGGAAAACCGCCGTCCAGACAACGCCTGCGCAAACGCGCGTTGAGGACCGATGCCTCGTGGCGTGGATTGGTACCAACAAGAAGACAGGCATCGGCGGTGTCTATACCGGCGATGGTCGAGTTGAAAAGATAGCCGGCGCGCGCGGAGGCATCCAAGCGCGCTCCGTCCTGGCGGCAGTCCACGTTCTTTGAGCCGAGCGCTGACATGAGGTCTTTGAGCGCCAGCATGGATTCGCAATCCGCCAAGTCGCCGGTGATGGCGGCGATACTCTTGCCCGCCACACCCTTTAGTTTTTGTGCGATGGCGGTGAAAGCCTCGTCCCAGGTCGCTTCCTCAAGCTTGCCGCTACGGCGTACATAGGGACGATCGAGCCGTTGACGGGTCAATCCGTCACAGGCAAAGCGGGTTTTGTCCGATATCCATTCCTCATTGATGTCTTCGTTGACCCGCGGCAGTACACGCAGCACTTCGGAACCGCGGTTGTCGACGCGGATGTTGCTGCCCAGGGCATCCAGGACATCAACGGTCTCGGTCTTGCGGAGCTCCCACGGACGCGCGGAAAAGGCATAGGGAGCATTGGTCAGCGCACCCACTGGACAAAGGTCGATCATGTTTCCCGAAAGTTCGGAAGACAGCGCCTTCTCGATGTAGGTTCCGACTTCCATGTGCTCGCCGCGGCCCGTCGCGCCAAGCTCGGGTACACCGGCGACTTCGGTGGCGAAGCGGATGCAGCGCGTACAGTGGATGCACCGTGTCATGGAGGTCTCGATCAGGGGGCTGAAGTTTTTTTCTTTGACGGCGCGCTTGGGCTCGCGATAGCGGCTACGGTCAAAGCCGTAAAACAAGGCTTGGTCTTGTAAGTCGCACTCACCGCCCTGGTCACAGATCGGACAGTCGAGGGGGTGGTTGATGAGCAGGAATTCCATCACCCCTTTGCGCATTTGCTGCACTTCCGGGGTGTTGGTGTGGATCACCATACCCTCGCCCACCGGCATGGCGCAGGATGCGATGGGTTTTGGCGCGCGTTCCATGGATACCAGACACATGCGGCAGTTGCCGGCGATCGACAGTTTTTCGTGATAGCAGAAGCGCGGAATCTCGACGCCTGCCTGTTCGCAAGCTTGTAGGACCGTTAGGCCAGCCTCGACCTCAATCTCAATACCGTCAATGGTAAGTTTCGGCATCCGTCGACCTCACGCCGCCTTGTTCTTGGGAGTTTCCGGGGCGGCGCCGAGACGCGACTCCAATTCCGGGCGGAAGTGGCGGATCAGCCCCTGGATGGGCCATGCCGCCGCGTCGCCGAGGGCACAAATAGTATGGCCTTCGATCTGGCGCGTTACCTCTTCCAGAAGATCGATCTCTTCGACCTGGGCGTTGCCGGCCGCAATGCGTTCCATCATGCGCCACATCCATCCGGTGCCTTCGCGGCACGGGGTACATTGGCCGCAGCTCTCGTGCATGTAGAAGCGGGCCAGCCGGGTAATAGCGGCGACGATATCGGTGGACTCGTCCATGACGATGACCGCCGCCGTCCCCAAGCCCGAATTCACTTCGCTCAAGGAATCGAAGTCCATTAAAACGGAATCACAGATGGACTTGGGGATGACCGGTACAGAGGACCCGCCGGGAATGATCCCAAGCAGATTGTTCCAGCCGCCGCGCACACCGCCCGCGTGTTTTTCGATGAGCTCCTTCAAGGGGATGCTCATCTCGTCTTCCACAGTGCAAGGATTTTCGACGTGGCCCGAAATGCAGAATAACTTGGTGCCGGTGTTGTTGGGTCGGCCGAGATTGGCAAACCAGTCGCTGCCACGGCGCAGGATCGCCGGTGCCACGGCAATGGTCTCGACGTTGTTGACAGTGGTCGGGCAGCCGTAGAGGCCGACGTTGGCGGGGAATGGTGGTTTCAGGCGGGGCTGACCCTTGGCGCCCTCAAGGCTCTCGATGAGCGCTGTTTCCTCACCGCAGATATAGGCGCCGGCACCGCGATGGATGTAAAAGTCGAAATCAAATCCCGACCCACAGGCATTTTTGCCGATCATGCCCGCTTCGTAGGCTTCATCCACGGCGCGTTGTAGGGCCTCGGTCTCGCGGAAAAACTCGCCGCGCACGTAACAATAAGCGACATTGGCGCCCATGCCGGCGCTGGCCAGCAGCGCGCCCTCGATCAACTTGTGCGGCTCGTTGCGCAGGATTTCCCGGTCCTTGCATGTTCCGGGTTCCCCCTCGTCCGCGTTGACCACCAAGAAATGGGGCCGGTCAGCGGATTCCTTGGGCATGAAAGACCACTTCATGCCGGCGCTGAAACCCGCGCCGCCGCGCCCACGCAGGCCCGAGGCCTTGACTTCGTCGACGATCCATTCGCGACCCTTCTTGAGCAAGGCGGCGGTGCCGTCCCAATCGCCAAGCGCCTGGGCCCCCTTTAACGAGGTGTCCTTAAGGCCGTAGATGTTGTTGAAGATGCGGTCCTGGTCACGCAGCATTACGCGCCCTTTCCTTTACGGGCGCGGGGCTTTTTCAATTTGCCCGGCGTCTTGCCCGCCGTCTTGGCGTCGTCGGTGAGCGAGGTCAGTCCGCCCAAGGGTTCGCAAGTCTTGCGTCCTATTTGCGATCCGCTCTTGGGCGTACCACCGTCCTTGAGCGTACCCAAGATCACCTGAGTGCTGCCAGCATCAAGGTCTTCATAGTAATCGTCATTGATCTGCATCATCGGAGCGTTGACGCAGGCGCCCAGGCACTCCATCTCACTGAGCGTGAACTGGCCGTCCTGGGTGGTTTCTCCGAAACCGATGCCCAAGGTGTTACGGCACGCTTCGACGATGGTATCGGCACCGCGCAACCAGCATGAAATGTTGGTGCACACCTGTACGTGATGGCGGCCCACCGGTGCTAGGTTGAGCATGGTGTAGAAGGTGGCCACTTCAAACACCCGGATCGACGGCATGCCAAGAAAGTCGGCGACGTATTCCAGGGCCGCCTGGGGTAGCCAGCCGTTCTGGCGCTGAGCGAGATCGAGAAGCGGCAGAACGGCGCTGGCCTGGTATTCGTCTGGATACTTGGCCATGAATGCCTTGGCGGCCGCCAAGTTGTCGGCCGAAAAAGCGAAAGTGTCGGGTTGCTCGGATGCGGGGGCGATGGGGGTCATCGGTCGATCTCGCCAAATACGATGTCGAGGGATCCGATATTGGCCACCACGTCGGCCAACATGTGTCCCTTGGACAACAATTCCAGGGCCTGAAGATGGGCGAAGCCGGGGGGGCGAATTTTACATCGATAGGGCTTATTGGTGCCGTCGGAAACCAGGTATACGGCGAATTCGCCTTTTGGCGCCTCGACTGCGGTGTAGGTATCGCCGGCCGGCACGTGATAGCCTTCGGTATAAAGTTTGAAGTGATGGATCAACGCTTCCATGGAGCGTTTCATCTCGCCGCGCGGTGGCGGCGAAATCTTAAAATTATCGCTCTTGACGGCACCGTCGGGCATCTGGTCCAGGCATTGCTTAATGATCTTGGTGCATTCGCGCATTTCGGCGATGCGAATAAGATAGCGGTCATAGCAATCGCCGTGCTTGCCTACGGGGATGTCGAAATCCAACTGCTCGTAGCCGTCATAGGGTTGGGCCTTGCGCAAGTCCCAAGGGACGCCGGCGGCGCGTAGGTTGGGACCCGTGAAACCCCAATCCAGGGCCTGATCGGCTGTTATTGCGCCAATGTCGACGGTGCGTTGCTTGAAGATGCGGTTCTCGGTCAACAGCGATTCGCAGTCATCGATGAAGGTCGGGAAGTGCTCGGCCCATTTATAGATGTCTTCGGCCAATCCGTCGGGCATGTCGAAGGCAACGCCGCCGGGCCGGAAGTAACCCATGTGCATGCGCGCCCCGCTGACCCGTTCGCAGAACTCCATCAACAGCTCGCGTTCCTCAAAGCCCCACAGCATGGGCGTCATGGCGCCGACGTCCATGGCGAAGGCGCAGGTCGTGAAGATGTGGTTGAGGCAGCGCCCGATCTCGGCATAGACGACGCGGATGCTCTGCCCGCGCGGCGGTGCTTGAATGCCGAGCAGCTTCTCGGTGGCAAGCGCGAAGGCGTGTTCCTGGTTTTGCGGCGCGACGTAATCGAGGCGATCGAAATAGGGCACCGCTTGCAGATAGGTCTTGGACTCGATCAGCTTCTCGGTGCCTCGGTGCAACAGTCCGACATGAGGGTCGGCGCGATCGATGACTTCGCCGTCCATCTCCAACACCAGGCGCAATACGCCGTGGGCCGACGGGTGCTGGGGCCCGAAGTTCAGATTAAAATTCTGGATATGGGCCTCGGTCATCCGTCTTCCTTTGCCGCCTTCTCATCGCCGGGGAGAAGGGCCTGTACGCCTTCCCACGGGCTGAGGAAATCGAAGGTGCGGTATTCCTGGACCAGCTTCACCGGTTCGTAGACGACGCGTTTGAGTTCGTCGTCATAGCGCACCTCGACGTATCCGGTGGTCGGGAACTCCTTGCGCAAGGGATGCCCCTCGAAACCATAGTCGGTCATGATGCGGCGCAGGTCTGGATGGTCGGAGAAGAGAATGCCCATCAGGTCCCATGTCTCGCGTTCCCACCAATTGGCGGAACTGAAAACCCCGGTCACCGAGGGCACAGGAGTCTCCTCGTCGGTCCGCACCTTGACTCGGATACGTCGGTTATGGGTGAGGCTGAGAAGGTTGTAGACAACGTCGAAGCGCAGCTCGCGCTCGGGATAATCGACGCCGCAAACGTCAAGAAGTTGCTGGAATTGGCAATTCACGTCGTCGCGCAGGAAGGTCAGGACCGTAGCCGCGGCACCGCGCTGGGCAAGCACGGTCAGCTCTCCGAATCCGATTTCGGTCTCGACGATTTCTTCGGGCAGAGCGGCGGCGATGTACTCGCCAAGTTCTTGAAGCGCTAAGTCCATGGTTCCTCAGTGGAGTTTGTGTTTGATCGTCCGCCGCCCGCTCAACGCCACAGTGTTCCGGTCCGTCTGATTTTCTTTTGCAGTTGCAGAATGCCGTAGATCAAGGCCTCGGCCGTTGGCGGACAGCCGGGGATATAGATGTCGACCGGGACCACGCGATTGCAGCCGCGCACAACAGAATAGGAGTAGTGATAATAGCCGCCGCCGTTGGCGCACGATCCCATGGAAATGACGTAGCGGGGTTCCGCCATCTGGTCGTAGACCTTGCGAAAGGCGGGTGCCATCTTGTTGGTAAGCGTGCCGGCGACGATGATGACGTCCGACTGGCGCGGGCTGGGCCGGGGGACGACGCCGAAGCGGTCGAGATCGTAGCGGCTGACATAGGCGTGCATCATTTCGACGGCGCAGCACGCAAGGCCAAAGGTCATTGGCCACAACGATCCCGTTCGTATCCAATTTACAAGATCGTCGAGCTTGGCAATGACGAACCCCTTGTCGGTCAGTTCACCTGTCACCCTTTTCAATAGGGCATCTTGTTCGCTTCCGGGGGGTAGTGGCGCGGCGACGGATGTTTGAATTTCCGGGTTCATTCCCATTCCAGGGCCCCTTTTCGCCATTCGTATACGAAACCAACAGTTAGGACGGCTAGGAACACCATCATCGACCAGAAACCGAAAATCCCAATCTTGCCTAGGGTTACCGCCCAGGGAAAGAGGAAGGCCACTTCCAAATCGAAGATAATGAAGAGGATGGCAACGAGATAAAAACGGACGTCGAATTTCTGGCGCGAATCGGAAAAGGCGTCGAACCCGCATTCATAGGCCGAGTTCTTGCTCGCGTTGGGGTGCTGAGGGACGATGATGTAGGACGCCCCGATGGCGGCGACGGAGATGGCTATGGCGATGGCAAGGAAGATCAAGATGGGTAGATATTCAAGAAGCATCGCCTGCATGGCGGCGTTCCTTTACGCGGAAGGGGCCGATCGATCCGAACCCTGATGCGGAGCACTACCGACGCGAGATCAACATATTTAGGCCTCGCGACGAAAACAATGGCGGGAGTGACGGGACTTGAACCCGCGACCTCCGGCGTGACAGGCCGGCACTCTAAACCAAACTGAGCTACACCCCCGAAAACCCGTGAGCGCATGGCGCGGTTGGGTGAGGTTGATGTAACCACTCGCCCGGTCCGAGTCAAGTCGCTATCGGCGCCTCTTGAATGCCGGCAAAGCAACGGAATTCCTGGCGCACGATGGAGGCCGCCGAGATCGTTCGTGGGCTGTGTCAAGGTTATGTGGAGAAGAGACAGGGGTTGATATAGCGAAGCGCCTATGGGAATAGTCTTGCCCATGGACGAGCAGACAGACAGCCTCAAACAGGGAAGCGCGGAACCGCTGCTCAGTGTACGCGACCTAAAGGCCGAATTCCATCAGGGTGAAGACGTCGTCCACGCGGTGCGCGGCGTTTCGTTCGACATCGCGGCAGGCGAGTCCTTAGGTCTGGTCGGCGAGTCGGGATCGGGCAAATCGGTAACTGCCATGTCGATCCTGCAATTGCTGCCTTATCCCGAGGCCACTCACCCGGGCGGCAGCATCGTTTTTCGCGGCCAAGAACTGATGGGGGCACCCGAGAAGACGATGCGCGCCATCCGCGGCGATCGCATTGCCATGGTATTTCAAGAACCGATGACGTCAATGAATCCGCTGTTCACCATCGGCAAACAGATCTCGGAAGTGCTGATCTATCACAAGAACATGCAAAAGGACGCGGCCTACGACAGGACGCTTGAGCTGTTGCGTCTGGTCGGCCTGCCCGATCCCGAGCAACGGATCAACAGCTTTCCCCATCAGCTCTCGGGTGGGCAACTGCAACGGTCCATGATTGCCATGGCGCTGGCTAACGAGCCCGATATCCTCATCGCCGACGAACCGACAACGGCGCTCGACGTCACGATACAGGCCCAGATTTTGGAATTGATCAAGGACCTGCAACGGCGCTTTGGCATGGCGCTTTTGTGGATCACCCACGATCTCAGCGTGGTGCGTAAGATGGCTGATCGTATCTGTGTCATGAGCGACGGCGAGATTGTCGAGCATGGCTCGGCGGAAGACATTTTCATGCGCGCTCAGCACCCCTACACCTTGAGGCTGCTGGCCTCGGAACCCAAGGGTAAGCCGGCAAAGGCGGCGGCTGACGCACCGATCATCATGTCGGCCAACGATATGAAGGTGTGGTTCCCCATAAAAGTCGGTCTCATGCGGCGTACGGAGGGATTCGTCAAGGCGGTCGATGGCATTTCCGTCACTGTCCAAGAGGGCCATACGGTGGGCGTCGTCGGCGAGAGCGGCTCGGGCAAGACCACTCTCGGTCGGGCACTGCTGCGCTTGCTGAACAGCGAAGGCGCCATCCGCTTCGAAGACAGCGAGATTCAAGGCCTGACGGTGGAAGAGATGCGCCCGCTGCGCCGCGAAATGCAGATCGTGTTCCAAGATCCCTTTGGTTCCCTAAGCCCGCGCATGTCGGTGGCGCGCATCGTCGGCGAGGGACTAAGGATCAACAACATCGGCGCCACGAAAGCGGAGCGCGAAGAGATGGTGGTGCAGGCGTTGGGCGAGGTCGGCATCGACCCCGAAGGGCGAAACCGATATCCCCATGAGTTCTCGGGCGGCCAGCGCCAGCGCATCGCCATCGCCCGGGCGATGGTCCTCAAACCCCGTTTCGTGGTTCTTGACGAGCCCACTTCGGCCCTCGACCGTTCGGTCCAGGCGCAGATCGTCGATTTACTGCGCGACCTGCAGGAGCGCCACAAACTGGCCTATCTTTTCATCAGCCACGACCTAAAAGTCGTGCGCGCCCTTTCCGATTCCGTGGTCGTTATGAAGGATGGCAAGGTCGTCGAAGCGGGTCCCGCCGACGAGGTGTTCGACGACCCAAAAGAGGAATATACCCAAGCCCTGTTGAAGGCTGCTTTCGATCTGGAAGCGGTCGATACCGCCGCCGTCAGCACATAGAAATTACATAACTGTGATGGTCCTAGGGTTGTCATCGCTTTCGTACGCTCCTAACATCCGGCTTCATCGCAACCTGGGAGGCATTGAATAATGTCAAAATCAGAGAGAGCTGAACTGAGGAGTCTTCGTTTCGGCGTTGCCAGCGCCGTGTTCGGTCTGCTGGCCGTCGGCGCCCTTACAATCGCGGCACCGGCTAAGGCCGAAACCACCGTCACCATGGCGCAGGGGATCGACCCCGAGGGTCTGGACCCGGCCTATGAGACACTGGTTTCAAGCCGCTCCATCTTCACCAATATTTACGACACCTTGGTGTGGCGCGACACAAAGGGCAAGCTTCTTCCGTCGCTTGCCGAATCATGGAAATGGCTGGACGAAACGTCCTTGCAGCTCAACCTGCGCAAGGGTGTCAAGTTCCACAACGGCGATTCGTTCACTGCGGACGACTTGATCTGGACCGCCAACCGTTACATGGACAAAGAGGATCGCAAGCCTCTGTATTCCTATGTGAAGGGTCTCTACAAGACGATTGAGAAGAAGGACGATCACACGGTCGTTATGCATCTGGCCAAACCCAACGCAATGCAGTTTGGCGACTTCGCCCGCATGCCGGTGCTGCCCAAAAAGGCTTTCATGGCCATGGGCAAGGAAAAGTTTTCGTCTTCCCCCATCGGTACCGGGCCGTTCAAGTTCGAGCGGTGGGACCGTAACGAGCAACTGGTCTTAACCGCCTTTGATGACCACTGGCGGGGCCGTCCGTCCGTCGACAAGTACGTGATTAAGCCTATCCCCGAGGACTTCGCGCGTTTCGCGGCGCTCAAGACCGGGGCTGTCGACATCATCGCCAACCTGCCACCCGAACGTGTCGGCGAGTTGGAGAAAGACGCGCGCCTCAAGGTTGGCCGGGTTCCCTCGGCACGAGGCATCCACTATGCCTTTAACATCAATATCAAGCCTTACAGCGATGTTCGGGTACGCCAGGCGATCAACCATGCCGTCGACGTGCAAGAGATCATCGACACCGTCCTTGGCGGCATGGCCTACGTCAATCCGGCCTTCTGTGCCAAGGCATTGTTCGGTCACGACCCCAAGGTCGCGCCGTTCAAGCATGATATGGCGAAAGCCAAGAAATTGCTTGCCGATGCCGGGTATCCGAATGGCTTCAAAACCAAACTGCTGACGCCGACGGGACGCTATATGAAAGACCGCGAAGTCTCGCTGGCAATTGCCGGTCAGCTTGCCAAAGTCGGCATCCAGGTCGATGTCGTGGCACCCGAATGGGCCGACTTCCTGGATCAGCTTTATGGTCGCGGCAAACACGGCACAAAGCGTATCGAGGATGCGTTCCAGGGCATATACATGCTGGGTACCGGTGGTCCGACCCTGGATTGCGGCCGGACGCTTAATCAGCGCGCCAAGTGGAATGGCGGGCGGATGAAGTACTACCACACCGATCGCAGTGAAAAACTGGACGCCATGATCGCCGAGCAAAAGGCGACGTTGGACGTTGGCAAGCGCGAAGAGATGTTCAAGAAAATCCAATCCTTCATCCGTGAGGATGTTCCTTGGATCTTCCTCTACGACCAAGAAGATCTCTACGGCCTGACCAAGCGTATCCAGTGGAGTCCTCGTCCGGACGAGTTCGTCTGGATCTACGACGTAAAGGTCAAAGAGTAACCGTTACCGGGTGGACGACGGCCGGGCCGCTGCCTTGCGGTCCGGCTGTTTTCTGCCCAATTTTTTTATTCCGTTTGTGACCGATTCCATGTGAGGGTTCTGGTGCTCAAGTACCTGGCCAAACGCTGTCTTCAGCTTCCGTTGGCGATCATTGGGCTGACTTTGATCGTCTTCCTCTTCATGAGCATCAGCGGCGATCCGGCGACCTTGCTGTTGCCGGAAGACGCCTCGGAAGAAGACGTGCAGATGATGCGCAAGAAGCTCGGAGTCGACAAACCGCTATACGAGCAATACGGCAAATTCCTTTACAACGCCGTTCAGGGCGATTTCGGGACCTCGTTTCGTATGCGCGAGCCGGCCTTCGACGTCATCTTGCGTTTCTATCCGGCGACCCTACAGTTGGCGGCCGCGGCCATTGTTATCGCCACCTTGATCTCGATCCCATTGGGCACCCTGGCGGCGGTTAAGCGCGGCTCTATCATTGACACCTTCGCCACATTTATATCCGTGCTCGGCCAGGCGGCGCCGGTCTTCTGGGTCGGTATGCTGGCCATGCTGTTGTTTTCCCTGACCCTTTACTGGCTACCCGTGGCGGGCCGGGGGTCCTTTGCCCATATCATTCTGCCGGGTGGAGTCCTGGGCTGGTACATGAACGCGTTCATGACCCGGTTCGTGCGTTCCAACATGTTGGAAATACTAAACCAAAATTATATTCGGACGGCTCGCGCCAAGGGCCTGCCGGAACGTACGGTCATCTTTCGTCACGCCTTCAAAAATGCCCAGGTGCCGCTCCTCACCATTTTCGGCCTTGAGGCCGGGGCACTGCTGACCGGCACGGTGGTGATTGAGACAGTGTTTGCCTGGCCGGGCCTGGGCCGGGCTGCCATCTATGCCGTGAACGGGCGCGATTATCCGGTGGTGATGGCCAGCGTCATCATGTTCGGCGTCACTTACATCGTCATCAACTTTCTGATTGACGTCGCCTACCATTGGATCGATCCCAGAATTCGCGAAGAAGAGTGAGGTTCCGTCGTTGCTTAACCTGATGAAAACGACCAAGGGGTTCTGCGGCGTCGTTTTGATGACGTTCCTTCTTTTTGTCGGGATCGGCGCCGACTTGGTCAGCCCCCGCGACCCCCTGGCGCAAGACCTGCGGGCGCGACTCACCGAACCCGGTGGCGTCAGCGCCAAGGACGGCAGCACCTACTATCTGGGTACCGATCCCTTGGGCCGTGATGTCCTGTCGCGCATTATTCATGGCGCCAGGATTTCGCTTCTCGTCGGCTTCACCGCGGTCCTCATTTCGGGCACCATCGGTACCCTTCTCGGGCTTTTGAGCGGGTTCTATAGGGGGTGGCTGGATGCCGTTGTCATGCGTGTCGTCGATATGCAGCTTGCCATGCCGCTGATCGTCTTTGCCATCGCCTGGATGGGATTCTTCGGTGCCGGATTGCTCAGTGTTGTCCTGGTTATCGGCATATGGGGATGGGTCCAGTACGCGCGCTTTACCCGCAGTTTTGTCCTCAGTATCAAGGAGACCGAATACGTTCTGGCCAGCCGGGCCTTGGGCGCCAGCACTCCGACCATTATTTTCCAGCACATTGCCCCCAACCTGATCGGCCCGGTCATCGTCATGGCGACCTTGCAGATGGGCCACGCCGTGTTGTTGGAATCGACCCTCAGCTTTCTTGGCGTCGGCGTGAATCCGCCGACACCGACGTGGGGCGGCATGGTGGCCGATGGGCGCAATTATATGGATACGTCGTGGTGGACCGTGGTTCTGCCCGGCATCGCCATCACGTTATTCGTGCTTGGCGCCAACTTCCTTGGCGATGCCCTGCGCGACGTGCTCGACCCGAAGATCAAGTAAGTCACGCCGGGCGCATCTCTTTTTTAAAAGCGTAGGTTTAGGGCCGCAAGCCGTCGCTTGATCTCTTGAATTATGGCAATCTCCTCGTCGGCATCCCCCGCTTCGAACGTCACGGAAAAGCGAACATATTTCCCCGCATCGTCCCACGGTACGGTGGAGATTTGTGCACCTTTGAGCAGGAATTCCGAGAACTCGGTGGCCGTGTCGAAGTTAACGCCGTCTTCCGTCCCCTGAGGACATTCCACGTAACAGAAGAACGTTCCTTTCGGTTTGGTGACGGAAAATCCGATGTCGTTCAGGGCCTTCACCAACAGATCGAAGCGCCTTGAATATTTCTCGCAAATCGCTTCCGTGATACTCGGATTCCCAAGGGCAAACATTCCAGCTCTTTGAATGGCCCTGAATTGTCCGGAGTCCGTGTTGTCCTTGATGCTTCCATAGGCTTTTACCGCTTTTGTGTTGCCCGCGACAAAGGCCAATCGCCACCCGGTCATATTGAAGGCTTTCGACAGCGAATGGGCTTCGACCGCGACTTCCCGGGCGCCCTCGATGGATAAGATGCTAAGGGGTTGATAGCCGTCATAGGCCAAAGCGGCATAGGCGGCGTCCTGGACGATGATGATGGAGTTCTGCAATGCGAATTCCACCAGGTCTTCAAAGAAAGCTTTGGTCGCGACCTGTCCTGTCGGGTTGTTCGGATAATTGACGTAGAAAAGCTTGGCTTGCTTGGCAATGTCCGCCGGAATGGACTTTAGGTCGGGCAGGAAATCGTTTTCTTTCAAGAGAGGCAGCGGATGGACCTCTCCCCCCAGATACTTGGTGTAGGTTGCCGTCACGGGATAACCCGGAACCGTGGTGAGCGTAACGTCGCCCGGATTGATCAAGCATAGAGGCAGCATGGAGAGAATGGATTTCGACCCGATGCCATGAAGGATCTGTTCTTCGGGGTTCAGGCCTTCGACATTGTAGACCTGCTTTAGATATTGGGCGGCCATTGCTTGGAATTCGGGTATTCCATTATCGGCATAAAACCGGTTTTCGGGTTTGCCCGCTTCGTCCGCCAACACTTGGACAACCCTGGGGTCGGCCGGGCGATCGGGCTCCCCCACTCCCATATCGATGATGGGAATGTCGGGATGACTTTTCATCGCCGCTTCTTTTGCCCGCTTAATCTTCTCAAACTTGTAAATTTCGGTCGATTTTCCGAACTGCTTTCCACCCAATCTCTCGGCGACGATGAAATCCATGCTCAAACTCCTTCCTTAAGCCAACGGTTCCGGAACCCGTCCGAAACGACTGTCATATTTATATAATCTAAAATTTCAAGTCGCGCGATCAGCGGCTGAAAAGGCCGATCTCGAACGTGCTCATGACAGCAACGAGTCGTCCAACGTGCCTTGGAAACTTACCGCCACGGGCCCCGTCATCAAGACGTGATCGTCCTCGCGCCATTCGATGCCGAGCGTGCCGCCGTCGAGGTGTACCTTCGCCGCCCGCTCGGTCAGACCGCGCCGGCAGGCCGCGACCAGGGCGGCGCAGGCGCCGGTGCCGCAAGCCTGGGTAATGCCCACTCCGCGTTCCCAAACGCGGACGCGCAACTCACCTGCTGAGATCACCTGGGCCGCTTCGACGTTGATGCGTTCGGGAAACAACTCGTGATGCTCGACCTCGGGGCCGATGGTCTCAAGGGGCACGGCCTCGGCGTCGTCGACAAAAAAGACCGCATGCGGGTTTCCGACATTGACCGCCACCGGGTCCTGAAGGGGGCCGTTCGTGATGCCGAGATGGAGTGTATCCATCTCCCGGGCCAGGGGAATGTCTTGCCAGTCGAGGTTTGCAAGCCCCATATCGACGGCCACCAGACCGCCATTCACCGCCCTGGCGTCGAGGAGGCCGACGGCGGTCTCGATGATGGCGTGGGTCGTACCCTTTTCCTCCATGACCGTCGTGGCGACGCAGCGCGTCGCATTGCCGCAGGCCTCGACCTCTCCCCCATCGGCGTTGCGAATGCGCATGAGGACGTCGGCACGCTCGCTTTTTGCCGGTTCGACGATGATCAATTGGTCGCATCCGACACCCGTATGCCGGTCGGCGATGGCGCGAACCTGATCGACGCTGAGGTCGAGAGGTTGGCGCCGAGCGTCGAGAACGACGAAGTCGTTGCCCAGACCGTGCATCTTCATGAAAGAAAGAGTGGTCATGACACGATTGATCCGATTTAAAGCCCCAACGGTATCGAAGCGGCGAGCGATTGTAACGTCTCGAAACATCCGAGAACAGGTGGTTTACTCCGAAGGTGGCGACGGCGCTACAACCTTCTACGGACGCCGGGGAAGTGATGGCGTTCCTATCCGGGTCTTGGTGCCCATGATACAGTCCCCGGCGGCGCCTTGGGGGCATCATGAAATTTAAACGAAACGGAGCCAGGACATGACTTTTGTTGAAGCCTTTGGATGGTTTAGCGCCTCATTGTCGCTGGTGACTTTCTCCATGAAGACGATGATTCCGCTGCGCACAGCCGCCATCTGCAGCAACATGGCTTCCATCACCTACGGTCTGCTGTTGGGACTTTATCCCGGAGTAGTTCTCAACAGCATTCTCTTGCCCTTCAATATCTATCGTCTGATTGAGATGCGCCGCTTGATCAAACAAGTGAGCCAGGCGGCCCAAGGCGATCTATCCGTAGATTGGCTCAAACCTTTCATGAAGAAACACACTGTAAAAAGCGGCGAGGTGTTGTTTTCCAGAGGCGACAAGGCTGATCAACTATACTTCCTGGTTGAAGGAGACATTCGACTGCGCGAGATCGACAAATCCCTGGAGCCCGGGCATTTGTTCGGCGAAATCGCGTTCTTTTCCCCCGAAGGGGTGAGAACGAACACCGCCGAATGCGCCAGTGATGCAACAGTGCTGCGGATTGGCGAGAGCGCGCTCAAGCAGCTCTATTTTCAGAACCCAAAATTCGGTTTCTATTTGGTGCGTCTGGTATCAAGTCGCCTTTCGTCTGATATCCGTAGGCTGGAAGAAAAGCTTGCTTAGGGTTCGTAGTAAAGCTGTTCCCTATCGTATTTCCGCAAGAACTCGCGATGCTCCCTGCGATAGCGGAAGAACTTGATCAACCGATGGAGTCCGTCGAGGACTACCGCCGCCGCGATGGGCGTGCCTAACGCCGCGATGTTGAGCGCGTTCGATCCCCATCTGGCCAATCGGTCCATGCCGCCATAATACTCGTCGGGGTCTCCTCCGGCGGGGCTTTTGGCATATTGCTCCACACTTTCCATGTGGGATGCGCAGGTGCCGGCCCTCGTGCGTGACTATCGGGTTCTGCGCTACGACACCCGTGGGCATGGCGCCACGGAAGGGACTCCACCCCCCTACTCCATCGATCTCTTGGTTGACGACGCACGGGCGCTCCTTGACGCCTTAAACATTGCGTCCGTTCATTTCGTCGGACTGTCGCTCGGCGGTATGATTGGTCAACTCTTTGCCGTCCGCTACCCAGCTTTCTTAAAAAGTTTGGTCCTGTGCGACACGTCAAGCCATATGCCGCCCGAAACCCTGTGGGAGGACCGTATCCAAACGGCCGAGGACGGGGGCATCGCGGCCATGGCGCCGGCTACTATCGAACGCTGGTTCACGGCGCCCTTTCGAGAACGGAGCGCGGCCGAGATCGAACGCATCGGGGGCATGATCCGCAAGACCGAGCTGGCCGGCTACGTCGGCTGTTGTCGAGCCATCCAGGCGATGAACCAGACTGCCCTTTTGCCGCAGATCACGGCGCCCACCCTTATTGTTGTTGGCGCCGATGATCCCTCGACCACGGTGGCGGCGTCGGAAATCATTCAGCGCGCCGTCGCCGGCTCGGAACTGGTCGTGCTGGACAATGCGGCACACCTATCCAACATTGAACAACCCGAGGCCTTCAACCGGGCCATGACCGGATTCATCGAGAAGAACTAAACTTCATCCGCCGAAGAAAAGGGGAAAGATCAGGGCGATGGTAACCCAATAGGCAGCGACGGAGCCGATGGCAATTCGCTTGTAATGCTTGGTCATCCGGCGTTGGCTTGGAAAGTCCTTCAAATTGAAGTTATTCCTGACTTCCCGCCACAAGTCGTCCGCTGTTTCGGCGCTGGCGTTCTCGCATTTTTCAACGAATGAACGCTCCGAATCGCCGCGCGGCGAGCGGCGCAAGTATTCTCGATAGAAATCGTAACCGAGCAAGATTTCCAAGAAGATGATGCGCGGGTAAAGCCCCACCACCTCTTTATCGACGGAGAGGGAGATGGAATAAGTCACCCACGAGATGAGGGACGAAATGATGCCGCCGAGAGCGATCAACTGAATGTTGCCGATGGTCAGCCCGAAATAAATAAAGAACGAGAAAACGGCGATGGATGTGGGGAGCCCGATGAAATACCACACCGTATAGGAGCGGATGAGGGCGATCCTTTGGTCGTGAATAGCGACGTATTCGAAGTGATGGTTTGAGCCCGGCTCCTGCGCGGCGCCAAGTTTACTCCCGTCTCGTGGCTTCGCATTTTCCATGATGTCTCTCCGCCGGTTTCATGGGATGCACTTTCGCTTGGCCGGGTATTACCCGCCTCGGTAATGTTAGCAAGTTTCGTCGGTTGCCACCAACCGCCGTGTATGGTGGATGCCCGCCATACGTCAGACGTGCCTAAGACCAGCGGGCTTGGCCACGCATTTCGAAATACTGTTGATGGTAATCCTCGGCCCGATAGAAATCGGGCGCCAGAGTAATCTCGGTAACGATATCTCGGCTATGACGTCCCGATTGGCGCAGCCGGTTAAGGGATGCCCCGGCCTGGGCCTCCTGTTCGGCATCGTGGAAATAGATAGCAGAGCGGTATTGGCTGCCGACGTCGGGGCCTTGGCGGTTGAGGGTCGTCGGGTCGTGGATGGCCCAAAACAGGTCCAGCAGGTCGTCATAGGAGACCCGCGCCGGGTCATAGTCGAGCCGTACCACCTCGGCGTGGCCCGTCTGCCCACCACAGACTTCTTCGTAAGTCGGGTCGCGGGTCGTGCCGCCTGTGTATCCCACCGCTGCCGCTGTCACACCGTCGAGTTTGCGAAACGCCGCTTCCACGCCCCAGAAGCACCCGGCCCCGAAAGTCGCGTTCTTCATATCCCGCCTTTCAAATTCCGCCCCGTATGGGCAAGCCGCTCTACTCGTATGTGGGGTGCGATGGCTGCCTTTCAATACTTGCCGGCGGCTAGAGAGACGATGACGGCACGCCCGAATGCGCTATGATGGAGCCAACACCGAAGTTTTGGTTCAGGACCAAAGATCCGCCCATGATGACTTTTCATTATTCTCGGCCGTTGCGAGTCGAAAAAATAAGGAGGGTGGCCGAAAGAGCCGCAAAAGAGACATGAATTTCAAGACAGTAGCCTTCGTCGGGGCGCGCCAGAAAGAGGCACAGGAAGCGAGCAAATGCCTCAGCGCGCGTTACGATAATGTGGCGCCCGACGAGGCCGACATCGTCGTTGCCTTGGGCGGCGACGGGTTTATGCTGCAAACCCTCCATCGCTATATGGAGCGCCGGGTTCCAATCTACGGCATGAACCAGGGTTCCGTCGGTTTTCTGATGAATCATTACCAAGAAGACGATCTGATGGAGCGCTTGGCCCATGCCCAACCGACGGAACTGAATCCGCTCCGCATGACTGCCACGGACGACCAAGGCAGGAAGCATCAGGCTATCGCCATTAACGAGGTGTCGCTCAGAAGAAATTCCCGTTTGGCAGCTAAGATCCGCATCCAGGTCGATGGCGTGGTGCGCTTGGAGGAAATGATCTGCGACGGGGTGTTGGTTGCTACTCCGGCCGGCAGCACCGCTTATAACCTTTCGGCCCACGGCCCCATCGTGCCCATCGGTGCCGGCGTGCTGGCACTTACCCCAATCAGCGCCTTCCGACCGCGTCGTTGGCGCGGGGCGCTTCTGCCTGGCAAAGCGACCGTGGTCTTCGAAATCATCCATCCGGAAGAGCGGCCGGTAAGCGCTGTCGCCGATTTCACCGAGGTCGATAACGTCGTCGAGGTCACCGTACGCGAGGACCGCAGCCTCGCTCCTATCATGTTGTTCGATCCAGAACACAATCTGGAAGAACGCATTATCGCGGAACAGTACCTGCCGTGATCAAACACGCGAGTTGATTGGCGCCGTGACGACATCACCATCCCAAATTTGGCGCGACATTGGCCGGGTTTTGTTATCGCTCGGTCTGGGCGCTGCCGGTGGGGCGTTGTTTGCCTATCTACGCATGCCGCTTCCGTGGATGGTCGGCGCCGCCTTCGTCACCACGTCGGTGGCGCTTACGGGTGTTAAGCTCAAAATGTCGAAGCGCCTTCAGTTTGCGATGATTGTCGTACTGGGTGTTATGCTGGGCAGCGCCTTTTCCCCTGAAACGCTGCGAGACGCGGTCCGCTGGTTGGGCAGTTTTGCCGGGGTCGTACTCTACGTGATGGTGATCGGGGGATGTACGCTCCTCTATCTCTATCGTAAGAAGGGCTATTCCCTGCCCACGGCCTTCTTCTCCTCGGCACCGGGCGGCTTTAGCGACATGGTCATCCTGGGCGCTGAGATGGGCGCCGACGTGCGCGTCATATCCCTGATCCACAGCGTCCGAATTTTTTTCGTCGTTCTCTCGATCCCCTTCGGGTTCCGCTTTTTTCTGGGCTACGAGCCAACCGGCTTTGGGGTGCCGGGACCTTCGCTGGCCAGCCTAACGATGGCAGATCTTGCGATCTTGATGGTATGCGCCGTCGCCGGGTACTGGGTGGCCAAGATGATGCGCCTGCCAGCCCCCATATTCACCGGCCCCATACTGCTCAGCGCGGCCTTTCATCTTGGCGGTCTGACGGATGCCAGTCCTCCGGCCATCTTGATTGCCGTGGCCCAGGTCGTCCTTGGCACCAGCATCGGCTGCCGTTTTACCGGCTATAAACTGCGGGACATCTTGAGAACCATGGTGACGGGAGGCCTCGTTGCGATGGCCATGTTAGTCACCGCCCTGGTTTTTGCACTGGTTCTCGAAAAGCTCACCGGCCTCCCCTTCCCTGCCCTTCTCTTGGCGCTGTCGCCTGGAGGCATGGCCGAGATGAGCCTTATCAGCCTGGCCATGAATGTCGATATCGCCTTCGTTTCCAGCCACCACCTGGGACGTATCTTCGTTGTCGTCATGGTGGCGCCGCTGGTCTTTCACTTTCTATCGAAACTCTCCGCCTTGGCGGTCGAGAATCCCAAGAATGGGGATTAGCGTTGATCGGCTCCCACCGCTTCGGAAAGACTAGCGAAACCATCGGCACGCAGCAGACCAGCCAGTTCGCGTTTGATGCGGTTGATCAGACCGGGACCCTGATAGATGAGCGCGGTATACACCTGAACCAATGACGCCCCGGCGCGGATCTTGTCATAGGCGTCTCGGCCGTTAAAAACGCCACCAACCCCAATGAGGGGAATTTGATGCCCGACGCGGCTGTACATCTCGCCCAGTACCAGGGTCGATGGCCCGAACAAGGGACGTCCACTCAGCCCTCCCGTTTCGCTCCGGTGGCGTCCGACAAGAGTGGGGGGACGTTCAATCGTGGTATTGGTGGCAATCAAACCGTCGACACCGGTCTCAAGGGAAACTTCAGCGATATCGTCCTTGTCTTCGGATGTCAGGTCGGGGGCGATCTTGAGCAGCAGCGGCGGCCTTTCCCGTTCGGGTGTCTCGGCCAGCGTCCCTTGTACGCCAAGCAAGAGCTGGCGCAGTTGGCTACGGCCCTGTAAGGCGCGCAGACCAGGCGTGTTGGGTGACGAAACATTGACCACCAGATAGTCGGCAAGACGGGCTAAGACTTTGGCGCCGCTGACGTAATCGTCCACGGCTTGGGCACTGTCCTTGTTGCGCCCAATGTTAACGCCGACGATGCCGGATCGATTTCGTTTCCCAAGCCGTTCGGCCACCGCGTCGATACCTTGGCTGTTGAATCCCAGGCGGTTGACGGCAGCGCCGTCGGCGGAAAGACGGAACACACGCGGGCGTGGATTGCCGGGCTGGGGCCGCGGCGTGACGCTGCCTATCTCGACAAAGCCAAAACCCTGGGCCAGCATGGCGTCCGCCACCCGGGCGTCTTTGTCGAATCCGGCCGCCAATCCGATGGGGTTGACGAAGTCCCGGTCCCAAAGACGGGTCTGGAGAATGGCGTCTTCGAAGGGTGCCGGGCCCGGTATCAAACCGCGTTCCAGCGCTGCAATGGCAAGGTTATGGGCGGTCTCTGGATCAAGGAGCCTTAAGATCGGTCCGGCCAGGGGGTAGAGGTCAGGCATCGGGCAGGCACCGGTGGTGAAAGTCCTCGACCGAGATGGCGGCACACTAACAGGTCACCGAATGCCTGTCATACGGCAAACAGTATTTCTCCCTTTCCGCCCGGGTGCCGAACGCCATACACTGCTCACGAGGAACTTTGTCGCAACGAATGCAAGACCTGAGCGTCATGTCCGAGCAAGCCGCCGTTCTTTTCGCCAATGATGCCTTCTACGTTGCCTTCACGACACGGGATCCTGACGTCATGGACGACGTTTGGGCGCGTTCGATCCCCGTCACTTGCGTCCATCCGGGCTGGAACGTGGTAGAGGGGCGCGAAGAGGTAATGGAAAGTTGGCGTGCCATTTTGGCCAACCCCGACTCGCCGCAAGTCACTTGTCGTCAAGCAACGGCTCACGTTCTGGGTGACGTCGCCTACGTGGTCTGTTTCGAAACCATTGAGAAAAATCATCTTGTGGCCACCAACGTCTTTGTGCGCGAAGAAGGCGCCTGGCGCATGGTCCACCATCAAGCGGGAATCACCGCCCAGGGCCCATCCGAATCGGATGACGAGACACTGGACCGCATGCAGTAACACGGCCATGTGATTTGGGCCGAGCGACCTATCCGGTTTAGAATCGTTCTCGGGTCCATGGACCAATTTCGAGAAAGGGAACGGTCGATATGCGATACCGACGAGTAGTCTTGGGGCTGGCGCTTGCCCTAGTTCTGACGCCGTCTGTTGTCAGCGCCGCCAGCGATAGTTTTATGGAGCCTAAAAAGGATGCCAACTACGTGGCAGCCGAAAAAGCGGTTAAGGCAAACGACTATCGGGGCGCTATTGCGCTTCTTGACAAAGTCGTCAAGACGGATCCCAAAAATGCCAGTGCCTTCAATTACTTAGGTTACAGCCATCGCAAGCTGGGCGATTTCGACCGGGCGCTCGGTCATTATCAGCAGGCTCTGAAGCTTGACCCCGACCACCGCGGGGCCCACGAATATCTGGGTGAGCTTTACCTCCAGATGAAGGACTTGGTACGGGCTCAGCAACACCTCGAGCGGCTCGACAAGATTTGCATCTTCGGATGTGAGGAATACACGGACCTCAAGGAGGCGATAATGGCTTACAAGGCCAAGCAGTCGAGCTGAAGGCATCGGATAACATGGGGGAATAAGGAATGCGTAAACTCAGAATGGATATCGGTGGCGTCGAGATTATCGCCGAGCTGTTCGACACGCCGACAGCGGACGCCATTCACGAGGCGGCGCCGTTTTCTTCGACGGCCCAGACCTGGGGCGAAGAAGTCTATTTTTCGACCCCCGTCACGGCGGTGCGCGAAGCTGATGCGCGCGATGTGGTAGAGGCCGGTGAACTGGCCTTCTGGGTTGAAGGGGACTCCATTGCCATCGGATATGGGCGGACACCGGTTTCTCGGGGCGATGAAATCCGTCTTGCCGCGCCGACCAACATATGGGGCCGCGCCATCGAGAACGTACGCGCTTTATCGGCGGTCGACCCTGGTGCTCCTATCCTCGTCGAGGTCCTCGACTGACGGGGGTCTTTCCTTGCTTCAAGGATCGCCGTTAAAAAGCCAGGCCATATCGGCGCGATATCGCTCTTCAAAAGCGTCGATCTCGGCGGCGTGGCCAAGTGTCACGTCGACGCCGTCCAGTCCCTCCATCAGGCGGTGGCGCCATGACGGATCGATCTCAAAGGGATATTTGGCGTCATTGGGCCCCGTCACCGTCCGAGCCTCCAGATCAACGCCCAGCGGGGATCCCGGCAATTCCTTCACGTGGCGGCGCAACTGGGCCACCGGGCCGGCCTCGAGGCGTATCGGAAGCAGGCCATTGGTCAGGCAGTTGAAATAAAAGATGTCACCGAAACTGGGTGCGATGACGACGCGGACACCGTATTCGACCAGGGAATAGACGGCGCCTTCGCGTGCCGAGCCACAACCAAAATTGCGCTCGGCGACTATGATGGAAGCAGCGCGGTAAGGGTCCTGGTTGAGGATGAAGTCCGCCCTTTCGGTGCCGTCGGCGTGGAAACGAAGGTCATGAAATAGAAATTCCGCATATTCGGGCCCGAGCGGCTTTTTTAGGAAACGAGATGGAAATAGAACATCGGTTTCCATGTCGGGTCCGTCGATGGGCGCCGCGATGGCTGTCAGGTGCTTGAAAGGTTTCAACATTCCCTGCCCGCCCCTTCAAGCCGCCGCACATCGGTGAGGTGCCCTGTCAAGGCAGCCGCCGCTGCCATCGCGGGGCTCATTAGATGAGTGCGAACGCCCCGTCCTTGCCGATGTGCGTAATTGCGGTTCGAGGTAGAGGCGCAGCGTTCGCCCGGTACGCAGGTATCACCGTTTATGGCAACGCAGAGCGAGCAACCCGAATGGCGCCATTCGAAACCGGCGTCGATAAAGATACGATCCAAGCCCTCTGCCTCAGCCTGGCGCTTAACGGGAGTCGAGCCAGGCACGACCAGGGCGGGCACTACCGCCCGACCGCACCGCGCCACTTGGGCGGCGGCGCGCAAGTCCTCAATACGCCCGTTCGTGCACGATCCGATAAAGACCCGGTCGATGGCAATGTCAGTAAGGCGCGCTCCCGGCGTAAGGTCCATATACTCCAGCGCCTGGCTCATGGCGGTTCGGGACTCTGCATCGCGTTCCGCCGTGGGATCGGGCACGGTGCTGTTGATAGGCAGCGCGTCACCGGGCGTAATGCCCCACGTCACCATCGGGGCGATGTTCCCGGCATCCACCGAAACTTCGGCATCGAAACCGGCGTCGGAGTCGGTTGGCAGGGTCCGCCAGTAGGCCAGTGCGCGGTCACGACCGGTACCCCGAGGTGCGAAGGGGCGATCGTCCAGATAGGCGAAGGTCGTCTCGTCGGGTGCCACCATGCCGACCCGCGCCCCGGACTCAATGGCCATGTTGCAGACCGTCATGCGTTCCTCCATGGAGAGGCCGCGGATGGTCGAGCCGGCGAATTCGATGGCATGCCCGGAAGCCCCGGAAACGCCGATTGTGGAAACAATGGCCAGTGCGATGTCCTTGGCCGTGACGCCAAAAGGTCTGGTGCCGGCGAGGGTGACGCGCATTAGCTTCGGCTTGTTCTGCCACAGCGTCTGAGTCGCTAGAACGTGGGTCGATTCGGCGTGGCCGATGCCGATGGCAAGCGCTCCCAGGGCGCCTAGGGTCGAGATATGGGAATCGGCGCAGACCAGCAACAGTCCGGGCTGGGCGATACCTAGTTCCGGGCCGATAACGTGGATGATGCCCTGGCGCGGATCGTCGAGCCCGATGAGCGGGATGCCGCAATCACGGGCATTGGTGTGCAGGAGATCGACGACGTGGCGTGATTCGGGATCTTCAATCGCGCTGATCTCCCGCCCGAGGGTCGAAACAAAGTGATCCGCGGTGGCGAACGTCTGATCGGGGCGCTTAACCGGGAGGCCACGGCGCTTGAGGAATTCGAATGAATGAAAGGAAGAATCATAAACCATGTGGCGTGAGATATAGAGTAGGCTCTGCCCATCCCCACCGCCGACAACCGTATGGCGGTCCCAAATCTTGTCGAACATAGTCTTCGGCATTGTTATCGTCCCCGGGGCCGTATCGAAGGCGCGATCGAGAATAGCATGGTGACAGTAGACTAGCGCACGTAAGACGCGCCGTTAATGTCGATGGTGGTTCCGGTGGCATGGCGAGCCCGGCCCGAGGCGACGAAGAGAACGACCTCGGCCACGTCCTCGGGAGACGCCATGTCGCCCAGGGGAATTTCCTTTGTTACCGCCTCTTCCCCGTGGATTTGCGTGAAGTCTTCCGCCATGTCGGTGCGCACGAAACCGGGCGCGATCACATAGGCCAAGATGTTGTCCGCCGCGAAACCGCGCGCCAGGCTACGCGTCAAGGATACCAAGCCCCCTTTTGAGGCGGCGTACTGCATGTAATCCGGTGTGTCGCCCCGGAACGCCGCGCGACTGGCGATGTTAACGATGATGCCGCCTCCCCTGGCTCGAAAGTGGAGGACAGCTTGGCGGCAAAGATGGGCTGCCGAGATCAGGTTGACCTGTAAGAGACGGCGCCACACCCCGGTCCAGGTGTCGAAGTCCTCATCCACGCCGCCCATTACGTATACACCCGCATTGTTGATGATAACGTCAACGCGGCCCTTCCAGTCAACCGCCTCACGCCACACTCTTTCGACATCGTCATCGCATTCAAAATCACCCTGTACCAAGTGGCAGCCGGTCTTTTGAAGACCCCCGGCGATGGCTTCGGCGTCTTCGCGACCACGGCTGTAATGGAGGACGACGGCGCCGCCCGCCCCGCCCACGGCGCGCGCAATCGCGGCCCCGATGCCGCGCGAGGCACCGGTTACCAGGACAACTTTTCCGTCGAGATCCGACATTCTACTTTTTCCCTTACGTTTGAAGGCAGACCAATCGTGGCGGTACCGGTGGAGGGTGTCCGTGCTGTGCGGTAGGCTAGCGGTGGCACGTTCCGCCGTCCAGTCGTCCACTGGGCTGTTTCGATGGAACGCAGGCCGATGGGGTCTCTTGCAAATTGCCTAAATGGAATATCCCAGATTCCCTTTTCGGCCCTATTTATAGCGATCGCCGTCGCCTCCGTAACCGCGCCCCGCGTTGCGATCTGAGGTATAGTGACCTTCGAATTCGGCCACGGCTATGCCGATCCCATAATAGTGAGGCGTCAAGATGACCCAACCGGAACCCACTGTCCGCGGACTATGGTACGAAGACTTCGTCATCGGCGACGAACGAATCTCACCCGGCCGAACCGTGACCGAAGCGGATGTCGTAAATTATGCCAGCCTGACTGGCGATTTCAGCCAAATGCACACCGACGAGGAATTTTCGAAGACCACCGAGTTCGGAACCCGCATCGCCCACGGCATGCTGGGAATCTCCTTGGCTTCGGCGCTTTGTCTCAGGACCCTTTATACCCGGGGAACCGCCGTCGCCACTCTGTCTTGGGGCGAATGGCGGTTTCGCAAGCCGCTTTACATCGGCGATACCGTCCACACCCGATGGCGCTTTACGGACAAAAGAGAAAGTAAAAGCAGGCCGGACGCCGGAATCATCACTGAGTTCATTGAACTGATCAACCAGAACGGCGAGGTGGTGCAAGACGGCGAGCACATTCTGATGATGAAGAAGAGACCCCGAGACGATTGAGCTAGCCGCTACGAAGCGGCGCCGTCACCCCGTCGCATCGTTCAAATGGCAGGCTGAAAGGCGGCCCGGCCCGATCTCCTTGAGAACGGGCGCTTCTGTCTTGCATCGCTCCGTCGCGTGGGGGCAACGGGGATGGAAGTAGCATCCTGACGGAGGATCGATGGGCGAAGGAATTTCACCCTTGACCGGTGCGAAGTTCCGTCGCCGGTTGTCGATGCGCGGCACCTCTTCTAGCAACGCCTTGGTATAGGGGTGATTGGGATCGCGGAACAGATCTTCGGCCGTCGCCACCTCGACAAGGCGTCCCAGGTACATGATGACCACCCGGTCGCTCAAATGTTCGACAACGCCCAGATCGTGGCTGATGAGCAGGTAGGTGAGCCCAAGCTCCTTCCTGAGATCCATGAACAAATTGAGGATCTGGGCCTGAATTGAAACATCCAGCGCAGCCACCGCTTCGTCGCAAATTAGGAAATCCGGCTTGACCGCCAGCGCCCGGGCGATACCGATACGCTGGCGCTGGCCGCCGGAAAACTGGTGTGCGTAGCGTCGCTTAAATCCGGGCTCGAGACCGCACAAATTCATAACTTCATCGAGATAGTCGTCCAGTTCGTCGGAACTGACGATTTTGTGGGCCACCGGGGCCTCGCCGATAATGTCCCTAACCCGCATGCGAGGATTAAGTGATGCGAAAGGATCCTGGAAGATCATCTGCGATTTCAAGGATACCGACCTGCGTTTGGCCTTCGGCAAGGAAAGTAGATCCTCGCCACGGTACTGAATGGCGCCCGCCGTGGGTTCAAGGATGCCGGCGACCATGCGCCCGATTGTCGACTTGCCGCAGCCGCTCTCGCCGACCAAACCCACCACTTCGCCCTCGCCAATGGTGAAGCTTACGTCGTCCACCGCTTGAACAACTTCTTCGCGATAGTTGCCGCCGACTAAATTGATCAGCTTGGTGGTCAGGTCCAGTGACTTGACGAACCGTTTGGTGATGTTTTGCAACCTCACCAAAGGTGCATTCGGCTCGGTCATTGGGGGTTGTCCATATGAGGGTGAAAACATCTTACGCCGCGGCCATCAATCGGTGCAGTGATTTCGGGCTGTTCCTCGCATGCGCCATCGGCCACCGCGCAACGGGTACGAAAAGCGCACCCCTTGGGCAAGCTGAGCATCGAAGGTGTCATGCCCGGGATTTGGTTCAACGGCCGGCCGCGGGTGTTCCGGCTGGGGACCGAGCCGATCAGGCCGCGAGTATAGGGGTGCAGGGGGTTATCCAAGACCCCATCGACTGTGCCGGTTTCGACAAGTCTGCCTGCATACATGACGCAAATGTCATCGGCAAGGCCGGCAACCACCGACAGGTCATGGGTAATCCAAATCATCGCCGTGTTGCTTTCCCGGCACAACGCCTGAACTTCAAAAAGGATCTGGGCCTGGATGGTTACGTCCAACGCGGTCGTCGGTTCGTCGGCGATGATCAACTCCGGCCGATGGAGTAAGGCGATGGCGATTGCTACGCGCTGGCGCATCCCGCCCGAAAACTGGTGTGGGTAGGCTTTCAGCCGCTCGTCCGGGGAAGGAATGCCGACCTGCCCCAGGGCGTCGCGCGCCCTTTGCCGCGCCGCGTCGCCCGTCATTTTTTCATGGGCCAAGAGTGCTTCGATCATCTGGGTATCGATGCGCAGCACCGGGTTAAGCGTCATCATGGGATCTTGAAAGACCGTCGAGATGCGCTTGCCGCGAATGTGCCTCATGCTCTCTTCCGAAAGCTGGACCAAGTCTTCGCCACCAAACAGTATGCGTCCATTGACGATACGACCCGGCGGATCGACGAGGCCGAGGATGGAAAACCCGGTTACCGTCTTGCCCGAACCCGATTCCCCAACCAACCCAAGGATCTTGCCCTTATCGACCTCGAAGCTAACACCGTCGACCGCCTTTACCTCACCGGCCTTGGTGAAGAAAGTGGTGTTCAGGTTTTCGACGGAGAGGGTGGCGGCCATGATTAATTATTTCTGCAGACGGGGATTGAGGACATCGCGCAACTGATCGCCCATCAGGTTGATCGTGGCAATGGCGATCAACAACGCCACACCAGGATAAAAGCTGATCCAGTACCGGCCGCTCAGCATGTAGTCGAACCCATTGGCGATCAAGAGACCAAGCGACGGCTCCGTCGGCGGAAGTCCGAGACCCAGGAACGACAACGTTGCCTCCAGCGCGATGGCGTGTGCCACTTGCACCGTGCCGACGACGATCAAGGGTGGCATGCAGTTGGGCAGCAAGTGACGGAAAACGATACGGCGGTGTCCCAGGGCCAGGCATTGGGCCGCCTCGATATATTCACGGCGTCGTTCGATCAGCGCCTGGCTGCGGATCGTCCGGGCATAGTAGGCCCACTGAACGGTGACCAAGGCGATGATGATCTTGTCCACCCCCTGCCCCAGAATGGCGAGCAACATCAAGGCAACCAAAATCGTCGGAAAACTAAGCTGCAAATCAACGATACGCATGATGACGGTGTCCACCCGTCCGCCGAAATAGGCGGCGGTGAGGCCGACGGTCGTGCCTAACATGAGGGCAATAACGCCGCTCATGGCGCCCACGAACAGGCTGGTCCTGAGGCCGTAGAAAATGCCGCTCAACATATCGCGGCCCTGGCCGTCCGTACCCAGCCAATAAATCATCCCGTCTGAATACCGCGCGGAGCCCGGCGGTAGGCGATTTTCCATGATATCGACCTGCATCAGGTCGTAGGGATTAGTCGGTGATATCCAAGGGCAGGCCAAAGCCAGAAAAAGGACCACCAGAAATCCGAAAAATGCACCAATTGCGACCTTGCTCTCGCAATAACCGGACAGGAATCGCTGAAACGGGGTCTCGACATCCGCGGCTTTTTCGGTCGCCGACACCGCTGCCAAAGGCAGTCCGTTGGCCAGTTCCGTCATGCCTTGATTCCTTGTAGCCGCACCCGGGGGTCGATCAGGGAATACAAGAGATCGACTATCAGGTTGATGAAGATGAACATGAAGACAGTGATCATCAGGTAGGCCACGATGACCGGTCGATCGAGGACCTGAATTGAATCGATGATCAGCTTGCCCATGCCGGGCCATGAGAAGATGGTCTCGGTCACCACGGCGAAGGCGATAACGTTGCCGAGTTCGAGTCCCAGGATTGTCACCACCGGGATCAGGATATTCTTCATGACGTGGACGAAAATAACGCGCGTTGTCGACAGCCCCTTGGCGCGGGCGAACTTTACGTAGTCCTGGTGCATAGCCTCGCGCATGCCGGCCCGCGTCAACCGGATAACCAAGGATATCTTGTAAAGCGCCAGGTTGATGGCGGGTAAAATCATGTGCGACAAACCGTCCAGCGTCAGGAAGCTCAGGCGGATTCCACCTACGGTGACGGTCTCGCCTCGGCCCGTCGAGGGCAGAAGCCCAAATTCGACGGCAAAGATCATGATCATCATCAGGCCAACCCAGAAACTGGGTAAGCTGAAGCCAAGGATGGACCCGCCCATGATAACTTTGCCGCTAACGGAATCAGGCCTCAGCCCGGCCCACATACCAAGTGGAATACCCGTGAATATGGCCAAGATCATGGCGCTGAGCGCCAGTTCCAGGGTTGCCGGCATGCGCTCCACGATGAGCGGCAGAGCCGGCATGCCGATCACGAAGGACTTGCCCAGATTGCCTTGCAGGGCGTTTTCGACAAAGATGAAATACTGTTCGATGATAGGCTTGTCGAGACCGAGCGCCTTCTCCGCCGCTTCGAAACAGGCCTGATCACAGTCCGGATCGACCAGAATATCGATGGGATTGCCAATGACGTTGACGCCGAAGAAAACAATCAGCGTCATGATGAATATCACCAAAACGGCTTGTAGCAATCGGCGAATGACGTAAACGGTCATACCGTCAATCCTTTTTCCGCGATTTATCGCATTGTCGTTTGGAAACCATTCCGCGCCTCCGTCACCCCTCGGTCGGGCCGAAATTATTTCTCGGTCCCGTCAACCCGATCATCTTGCCCTGACTCTTGCCAATAGGCCAGCACTTTACGATGCGCCATTTCCGTATGGCATCAGCGCATCGAACGGGTATCCGCGCCTATTGCAAAATTTGTCCGTGCACAATGCACAGTCGGCTGGGACGTCCTGCGACGCCAACTCTGTTCGCGGATAGGTGAGCCCTATATAGTTCCCTCCACAATCAGGTGCGAAGGCTGGCCTCATGGTGAGATCAATTCCCGGTGTCCTAACGGTGACAGAGCCGACCGGCCCGAACGTCCCGGTAATATTTGATTCTCCTCATAGCGGCGCCGATTATCCGGACGATTTCGGCTCCATTTTGCCCCTGAGCGCGCTCAGAGTCACCGAAGATGCCTTTGTTGACCAGCTTTACGCGGCGGCGCCGGAAAACGGCGCCGTACTTTTGGCGGCGCTATTTCCGCGCTGCTTCGTCGATCCCAATCGGTCATCCGTGGACCTTGATCCCAGTTCGCTTGATGGCCCCTGGCCGGAGCCCCTGGTACCGAGCGAGAAAACGTTGCACCTGGGAAGCGGTCTTATTTGGTGCACCTGTTATCCGGACATACCCATGTATGACCGCAAATTCACCGTTGCTGAGGTGCGGCGGCGCATTGATACCTTCTACAAGCCCTATCACGCGGCGGTGGTGGGAGCTATCGAGGCCGCCCACCAGCAATTTTCTCAAGCATGGCACGTCAATTGTCATTCCATGCCGTCATTCAGCACGGCCAAATCGCCAGAGGGACCGGGCAATGAACGTCCCGAGTTCGTTCTCGGCGATCGTGATGGCACGACCGCGGATCCTGAATTCACCGCCTTGGTCCGCGAGACCTTGGCCGGGTTCGGGTACGAGGTAACCGTCAACGACCCCTATAAGGGTGCCGAGTTGGTGCGAGCTTATTCCAATCCCTCCGCCGGGCGTCATAGCCTGCAAATCGAGATCAAGCGCGCTCTATATATGAACGAGACCACGATCCAACCCAACGCCGGTTTTGAGGCGCTTCGGGCGAATATCACGCGCTTGGTCGAGGTAATCTGCGCTTATGCTGCCTCAAAGACGTGAGGAATGGGGGAAATGGAAGATGAATGAGACGTCACCCGCGCCGCAACAGTGCCGACCGGATATCATGGGAACCCGTCATGTGGTTGCGGCGGGACACTACATGGCGGCCCAGGCCGGGCTGCAAATCCTTGAAGCGGGGGGCAATGCGGTCGATGCCGGGGTGGCCGCGGGCATCGCCACCGAAGTCCTAGAAAGCGAACTGACGGGCTTCGCCGGTGTCGCGCCGATCATCCTCTACATGGCCGATACGGCAAAAATCGTCACCATCAGCGGCCTCGGCACTTGGCCCAAGGCGGTTTCCCGGCAGGACTTCGAGGAACGCTACGGCAACGATATTCCAAAGGGCGTACATCGTACCGTCGTTCCCTCGGCTCCCGATGCCTGGATTACGGCACTTGAGCTTTACGGCACAATGTCGTTCGGAGAGGTCGCCGCCGCCGCCATCCGCTTCGCCCGCGACGGTTTTCCCATGTATCCGATGATGGCCGAGCTTATGGCCCAAGCAACTGACAGCTATGCACTATGGCCGTCCAGCACCGAGGTATTTTTGCCTGGCGGGCGCCCGCCGAAGACCGGCGAAATGTTCATCCAATCTGATCTGGCGCGCACGCTCCAATACATGGCCGATGAAGAGACCGCCCATGCCGGTAATGGCCGCGAGGAGGGCCTAAAGGCGACGCGCAACGCATTTTACCGGGGCGATATTGCGGCCACCATCGTTGCCTTCCACCGCCAGCACGAGGGCTTGTTGACGGCCGAGGATATGGCGGAATTCCGTGTAGGCGTCGAGCCGCCGGTTTACACCACCTTTGCCGGCATCGACGTCTTCGGCTGCGGACCGTGGTGCCAGGGCCCTATGTTGTTGGAGGAGCTTAATCTGGTCGAGGGGCTGG
>JASLZL010000032.1 GCA_030754885.1 Rhodospirillales bacterium
ATTGTCCGTCATCAAAACATTCGGGACTGTTGAGCCTATTTTTTACCGGAGGATCTGGCTCATCTTGGTTTGATGACGGACAGATACCCCAATTTGGATGAATTCGCGACCTCATAGGAAGGCCGGCATGCCGCCCTCAACCAAACTCCGTTCGCCGCACATTGTCAGGATCCAATGATTTGATGAGTTCGACGATTTTCGTATCCGGAACCGGGGTTTCGGCAACATCCGGTGCTACCCGGAGATCGAAGCCGGTATTTTCCTTGATCTCGTCCACGCTATATCCCGGATGACGGGTCTGGAGCTGCATTTCTCTCTCAGGATTCTTGAAGTTCATAACGCCGAGGTTCGATATGACCACCATCTCATTTTTCTTATGTTCATCCGAGCGATGGTCGTAACCCTGACCGGTCACAAAATCCACTTCTTCGACGAAAGTTCTGGTGGAATGGCGGGTCATCCAAATCACCACCTTCGGAGTGATCGGCATGAGGAACGCCGAAGCCGCTCCACCGGGAAGCTGGACCTTGGGATCATCGATGCTTCCAATAACGCTGAGGTTGGTATTACCGTGAACGTCGATCTGGGCGGCGCCCAGATACATGACGTTCAATTCCCCACGCTGGGCGAGATCAAAAGCCTCATGCAGCCCGAAATAGGCGACACATTTGCGGTTCAGCCGGTGATCAAAGGATGACGGGTAAATGCGATCAATATCAGGATCGACCCCTTCGGCACCGGAAATATAGGCCATGTCTGGCGCGTGGGTTTGACGGGCGACGCTCATCGCCAAAACCGGCATCGGCGAAGAAACACCATGGAGAACCGTATCCAGGTCGGTAATTTCCTGAGACATCGCGTGGATCATGAGGTCGGGGGTTTCGATGGATTGGGTCATGTCACCCGCTCCTCGTGAACGTATTGCTTTAGGTACTCATCGAAACGATCGTCGGTCGCCGCCTTGAGGTATTCCTCGATGTGATCGTAATCGACCTCGTAGTAGTTGCAGCACGAACACGGATAGGCTCCATTGGGCGCGTGCACCACCGCATCGACGAGGAAATGCGGTAATGTAGTGGCTTCAGGCATCTTTCGAAATTCGTCGTTGGAAACGATTTCCTCGGCGGTCACCACCACTTTCTTGGCCGCCTTGGCCTTGATCACATCCTCATAGACAGGCCCTTCGATGCGAGCGTTTCCAAATTCGTCGGCTTTTTGGGCGTGAATAACGGCGATGTCCGGCTCAATAGCCCGGACCGCTATCATCTTTTCGCCGGTAAATGGATCCTCGAACAACTTCTGGCCACCCACGATCTCACTGATCTCGAGAAGGTCCGAGCCAAGCATTCCCTTCACCGGTAGCGAGGGCAGCCCCATTGCAGCCGCTCGGAAGCCAGAGATGATCGGCTGACAGGCCCCTTCCTTGACGATGATCTCTCTGGTCTTGGATTTGCGGCGAAAGTTGGGGGCCATGCCGAAGATCTCAAAAGCGATCATCCCGGCCCGAACCATGCTCACACACCCGGCACCGATCAGCAGGTCGAAGTCGATGGCCGGTTCACGGTCAACCAGGTTCAATTCCTTCTTGCCCTGGCGTACCATCTCACGGACAAATGCCATCGGTGCGCGATGAAAGGTGGCACCGCCAAAAGTCACCAAGTCGCCATCGGCGACAAGGTTTGCCGTTTTGGCCAAACTGGACAGTACTTTTCTCATCGGCTCTCGCTCCTGATCCACGGGTCTCTATTTCACGTCTCGTTTAAACCGGAACGATCTTATCCGGCCAGTGGTGTACTTTTACCCCGGCGTTAACGCTACCGCCCGTCCATCACCCCTGTGCGAACGCATTCCAGATGGACGAGCATTTTTTTCCATGGAAAACCTCCGGGGTGCCGGGCCCTGGCGCGCCGACCCCTACTGCCCGGCCCTGCGATAGACGGCCAAGGCCTCATCGACGGCGGCACCCGGTTTGGCGGCGAACCCTTCCTGACGTAACGTTGCCTCAAGGGCGGCGAGGCACGTCAGCACGTTCTGCTTGCGGCTGTTATAGCCCATGGTACCGATGCGCCAGATGCGGCCCGCGAGGGGGCCGAAAGAGGTCCCGATTTCGATGCCGTAATCATTGAGCAGGGCGGACCGCACCGCCTCGCCGTCGACGCCTTTTGGGATAACGACGCCGGTGACGCCCGCCATCTTATGTGCCTGATCGCCGAACAGCTCCAGGTTCATGGCTCGCAACCCGGTCGTCAGGGCGGTGCTGGTCAAGGCGTGGCGCTTGACGCAGGCTGCCAGGCTCTCGGCCAGCACGATGCGCGCGCATTCGTGGGCCGCATAGAGCATGGAGGTCGATTCGGTGTGGTGGTTAAGACGCTGCTCGCTCCAATAGTCCATGAGCATGGGCAGGTCGAAGTAGTTGGACTGAATGCGAGGGCCGTCGCCAGGGACAAAGCCGTCGGGTTCGATCCCCAACTCTATGTGCTTGCGCCGGTTGACCACCTCGGTGACGCGGTCGTTGAAGGTAACTGGCGACGATCCCGGCGGGCCGGACAGACATTTTTGCAGACCCGCCGAGACGGCATCCAATTGCCAGGCATCCACCGCCACGTCCATGCCGCCCAGCGTCGCCGTCGCATCGACGTAGAGAATCGCATCCAGGCGCCGGCAAATGGCGCCGATCTCGTCCAAGGGCTGAGCCATGGTCGTCGAAGTATCGCCATGGACCAAGGCGACCACCCTGGGGCGGTGCTCCTTGATTGCGTCCTCAATCTGGTCCGGTGTGAAGACCGTGCCCCATTCCGCTTCCATTGGCTTGACGTCACCGCCCGAGCGTCGGGCAATCTCGCACAAAAGATGGCCAAAACGGCCGAAGACAGGAACCAAGACCCGATCGCCGGACGTGATGAGGGAGGTCAGAATGGCTTCTATCCCGGCCCGTGCCGTGCCGTTGACCAGAAACGTCCAACGGTTCTCGGTCTGATAGAGGCGGCGCAGCAATACCATGGTCTCGTTCATATAGTCTGTAAATACGGGGTCGAACTGCCCCAGCATCGGCATCGACATGGCGCGCAGCACGCGCGGGTCGGCGTTGATGGGACCCGGTCCGAGCAGAAGCCGAGGCGGCGGGTTAAGGGCGCTCATATCGCTCACAGTTTCGGTCATTGCACTCCTCTTGGGCCAGTGACACACAACCAATCGCCAAATCTGACACGGGTCTTCTCACGCCCTTTATCTTGCCTTGAACCTGGTAGGCGCGTAAATCCTTTGTGTAGCCGTCATTCTCGGCGATCCGAGACCCCGATTGGAATTCCTCGATGTCAGATTCCCTTGACGAAGCCCGCCTTGAAGCGGAACTCACATCCATACTGGGCCACCTGATTGCGCTGCCCTCGGATTTTCCGCCGGGTGATACGCGCAAAATCTGCAACTATGCCGCCGAGCGCTTTAGCCGAGCCGGCTACGAGACTGTTCTTCCCATGGCGATCGAGCCCATCGCCAACGTGGTGGCGCGGAGCGGCATCGGTAAGCCCTGCGTGGTGTTTAACGCCCATGCCGATACGGTTGGCGTCAGCAACCCCGGCAACTGGGAGACCGATCCCTTGCGGTCCGAGATTCGCGACGGGCGGGTCTACGGGCTCGGCGCCGCCAATTGCAAGGCAAGCATGGCGGTTCATCTGTGGCTCGCCGAGGAAGTGGCGCGGCGGGGCGGCCCCAAGAAGGGTGAGTTGGTGTTCACTTTCGCCGGCGACGAAGAGGACCTGGGACCAAATGGCACGTGCCATCTCCGCCAGTCCGGTTTGGTGAAGCCGGACATCTTGATCGTCGGCGCAACGACCGACAATCAGTTGATCACCGCCGAGCGCGGCGTGCTGTGGGTTAGGATCACGGCCAAAGGCCAGGCCGCCCACGCCGGAGATCCAGCCTCCGGTGACAACGCCATTGAGCGCATGATGCGCCTGCTCGCCGCCGTTCAGCGTCAGGTCTTTAGCCAGCTCGGTGAACGGAGCGACGGCGACATGAAATCAACGTTCAACATTGGCACCATTCGCGGCGGACACAACCTTAACGTCGTGCCCAGCGAATGCGCCGTCGAGATCGACCGCCGGCTGCTGCCCGACGAACCCGTCGACGAGGCCTTCGAGGAAATCCAACGCGCCCTTGATGCGGCGGGTGAGCCCGGGGCCAGCTTCGCCGTCGAGTGGCTGCGCGGCACGAACGGCTTCAAAGGGGCCGAGGACGGGCGCGGGGTCGGCGCGTTCCGCACCGCCATTGAGGCCCGCACCGGTAGCGCGGCACGCTTCCTTACCCCTGTTGGGGCTTACGATGGGCGCTATTTTGCCGATGACGGCATAGAGATCATCAACGTCGGCCCGGGCACCGGTTCGGAAGGTCATGCGGCGAACGAATCGGTTTCAGTCATGCAACTGGTCGATGCCGCTGTCATCCATTTCGACGTCGTGAAGAAGCTTCTCGGTCTGAACGGTTGAGCCGCCCGAACTGCGCCATGGGTGTGTGTTTCGAATGCCTGGTCGCCGAATTTGATCTCCTTAGCCGTCATCACCCCTTAGAATTACTCCTCTAGCCGGTTTGGACGGTGCCTTTGATGGCGCGCCACGAGTGCCGCCAGGGCCATACTGACGGCCAGGTAACCGACGGACATGAGGGCGATCGCCTCGAAGGTGAAACCAAGATCGAGAAGCCATCCCACGCCCACTGTCACCGCGGCGACGGAGAGTACGAAAATTGCCTGAGCCATGGCGCGGATCGCGCCCAGGTGAGCAACGCCGTACATCTCTGCCCATAGGGCGCCGACTGTGACGAGCCACATGCCCGTCGAAAGCCCGAACCCAACCAGATAGGCGAGGGCCACGCCCGGATGGTCAGATGCCGCCAGAGCCAACAGGCCCAATCCCATGGGCACGGGGTAATAAGGCAACATGCGGATGGCGCCGAATTTGTCGATGATCGGGCCCGCGATCAATGCCGACGCCATCTTGCCAATGGCCAAGCCGACGAAACAACTGGCCACCCAGGTCAGACTCCAGCCTTTGGCTTCGGCCATGTGAACCTGGTGAAAGAAAAAACCGGACACGATAAACGGAAGACCGATAGCAACCGGCATAACCAGGTAAAAACGGATGTCACCTAGAACCCGGCGCCGCGACCACTGCGGACCCGCCAATGCGCCACCGCGCTCTACGTTCGCCGCCGGTTTGAGGAACCGCCGGTGTCCCTCGCCCTCGCCCCTCAGCAACCAAAGGATAAGGGGAATGATGAAGACCAGAAACCCGCCCCCGATGCCCGTCCATGTCGCCCGCCAGCCGACGGCGTCCATAAGCAGCACGGCCGTCACCGGAAATACAGCGGGCCCCACGGCATAGCCGACGGCGCCGAGGCCTATGGCCCTGCCGCGCTGAGCACCGAAATGCCGTGCCATGCTTGTGACGGCGGTGTGGACGATGAGCCAGTCGCCGATCAGGCGGATAAGAAATATTCCGACGCCGACCGCGATCATCGATGCCGACGACGCTAATAGAAAACACCCCGCGCCAAAGCCTACGCACAACGAAATGCTGTAGTATCTGAGATCGACCTCGTCGATCTTGCGGCCAAGCCAAATCAGGAGCGGTCCGCTGGCCACCGTGGTGACCGAGAACATCAGCCCAATTTCGGCGTGGGAAAGGCCGAATTCAAGCCGAATAGCTCCATTAAACAGTCCGACAAAATAGCCGCTGCCCAGGGTCCCGAGACAGGTCAACAGCGAACCGAAGGTAAGGTATCGCCAGTTTTTGGAAAACAGACTCAGGTATCTCATCGCCCCGCCTTGACCAGCTACTTTTGGGTAATCTCGTGTTCCTGATCCGGATTTTGAATGGTCGTGTCCACGAATGGGGATGGGAATACCCTTGTTCGACCCGTGGACGACTTCGCTCTCACTGACACCATCGGATACTGATCGGGCTCATCCATCACCGCCAATCTTGAACGTGCCGTGATAACGCTCGCGCAGGACCTTCTTTTCCACCTTGCCCAGTGCATTGCGGGGCAGTTCGTCGACAAAAAACACCCGCTTCGCCACCTTGTAATCGGCGATCTCGTCTTTGAGGCGTCCGATGATCCGGTCTTCGGTCACGTCTTCACCCCGGCGCGTGACGACGGCGGTGACGGCTTCGCCAAAGTCCGGATGGGGCAGGCCGATGACCGCCGATTCATCGACGCCTTCGATGGCGTCGATGAAGGTTTCCACTTCCTTCGGGTAGACGTTGAAACCGCCGCTGATGACCACGTCCTTGGCCCGTCCCACCACCGAGACATAACCGTTGGAATTGATGCGGCCCTGATCGCCGGTGATGAAAAAGCCGTCGGGGCGGAAATCGGCTGCGGTCTTCTCCGCCATCCCCCAGTAGCCCTTGAACATGTGGGGCTCCTTCACCTCGATCATACCGATCTCACCCGTTGGCAGACGGTCACCGTTGGCGTCGGTAATCCGCACCTCAACCCCTGGCAGGGGCGGACCCGAGGTGTCGGGAATGCGTTCTCCGTCGAGGGGATTGGAGGTGAACAACAGGGTTTCGGTCAGCCCATAGCGGTCGAGAAGGGCGTGGCCCGTGCGCTCGCGAAAGGCATGGAATATTTCGGCCCTAAGGGGTGCCGAGCCGGTCACGAATAAGCGCATGTCGCGGCACACATCGGCGGTGAATTCCGGATGGGCCAAAAGTCTCGTGTAATAGGTCGGGACGCCGATAAACACTGTCGCCCGGGGCAGCACCCCGACCACCGCCTCGGCGTCGAACTTGGGCAGGAAGATCATCCCGCTTCCGTTCATCAAGACCAAGTTGGTGGTCCCGAATAAGCCATAAGCGATAGGGTTGGTGTGCAGGAGGACGTCGTCCGGCCGCCAGCCCCAGGCCTGATGCAGGACCTTTGCGTTCCATGCCGTCAATCCGTGGGTCATCATGGCGCCCTTGGGCCGCCCCGTGGTGCCCGACGTGTAGACGATGGCGCAAACGTCCTCATCCTCCACCGCGACGACCGGGAAATCGGCATCAAGGCCGCTGCTCTGATCAGCCAGCGATCCGCCGCCCGCTCCATCCAGGGTCAGCACATGGGGAACGCCGGTCTTGGTGGCAATATCGCCCAGCATGTCCTCTGCCCCGGGGTCGCCGACCACCACCTTGGGTTCGGCGTCGGACAGAAAGTATTCCATCTCCGCCTTTCGATAGGCCGTGGTCAGCGGCATGTAGATGGCACCCGAACGCAGGACGGCAAGGTACAAAAAAACCGCCTCGGCGGATTTATCCACCTGCCCCGCCACCCGGTCGCCCTTCTTTACCCCCAAGCGGCGCAGTAAGCGGGCGTAGCGGCCCGACGTTTCTTCGAGGTCACGGTACGAATGGATATTACCGCCAACGTCCTCAATGAACGGCTGGGAGCGGTCGGTGGGAAACCGCTGGCGAAACGCCTCGTAAACGTTGCCGGTCATCGATTAAAAAACTCCTGACTGGCGAGTATCGCCGATTTAGCGCTTGCTATCCAATGGACGCGAAAAGAGCATCACGCGTATTATCCTACTGTGATAGTGGGTACGGGTCGAAGTGGTTTCAGGCGACTTGATGAGGGGGATCCAATGAAAATTCACACTCGGGTGCTGGTGGTCGGCGGCGGCATTTTGGGATGCAGCCTACTCTATCGATTGACCCGCATGGGCTGGACCGACGTCGTCTTGGTCGAGAAGACGGAGCTGACGGCGGGCACCACCTGGCACTCCACGGGGCTCACTTCGCTCATCGTCGATAGCGTCGCCGCTTCCAAGCTGAATGCGTTGAGCCTCAGCCTCTATACCACCCTTGAAGAGGAAACCGGGCAGCCTACAGGCCTTCGCAAGCCCGGCGCCATGCGGCTCGCCAAGAACTCCGAGACGATGGCCCGGTACACCTCGGACACCGCCAAGGCCCGGGTTCTCGACATCGATTACCAGCTCATAGGGCCAAAGAAAGTAGGCCGACTGTTTCCCCTCATGGCCCTTGATGGCATTCACGGGGCCTGCTACGAGCCCGAAGGAGGGTATATCGACGCCGCCATGGCGACCCAGGCCTTTGCCAAGGGCGCCCGCGACAATGGTGCCAAGATATATCGCCAGACCCAAGTCACCGGTCTTGAACAAAAGCGGGCCGGCGATTGGCGGGTAACCACCGACAAGGGAACCATCGACGCCGAGATCGTGGTTAACGCAACCGGCTTTTGGGCGCCAGAGATAGCTGCCATGGCGGGCTTCTCCTTGCCCATTATCCCCATGGAACGCCAATACCTGATTACCGACACGATCCCCGAGGTAAAGATGCGCGACGTCGAACTTCCCGTCGTTCGCGACGATTCCTGGCCGTTCTATTTCAAGCAAGAAGGTGACGGATTTCTTTTCGGCGTCCACGAGGCGGGAACGCCGTTTTGCTTCGAGAACGGAATTCCGCCGGATTTTGGCCAGGATCTCCTGCCCCATGACCTCGAACGAGGGGCCAAACATATTCAGGCGGGCATGGATCGGGTGCCGGTCTTTGCCAAAGTTGGCATTAAATCGGTGGTATGCGGACCGACCAGCCGCACTACCGACATGAACGGCTTGATGGGACCGCTCGCGGGTCTGCGCAACTTTTTTGTCCTTGCCGGATTTACCTCCGGCGTTGCCCAAGGCGCCGGCGTCGGCCAGCAATTGGCGGAATGGATCGTCGAGGGGGCGCCCAGCCTCGATCTGCACGAACTCGATGTCAACCGCTATGGGGCCTTCGCCAACCGGCGCTACGTGCGTGCCATGCTGGTCGAAAAGCATTCCATCGGCTCCATCGACCCGACGGTGGAACGCGAGGTCGGGCGTCCCGCCAAGACCGGTCCTCTCTATCACCGACTCAAGGATCGGGGGGCCGAATTCGGCGCGCGCTATGGCTGGGAATGTCCACTTTTGTTCGGACCCGTGGCCCGCGAGTGTCGGGCTGTGCGCCAGCACGCCGCCATCATGGACCGAAGCGCGATCAGCCTGTTCGAGATCACCGGCCCCGACGCCCAAGCCTTCCTCGACCGCCTGTGCACCAACGAGCTGCCGGAACGCGGGGGTGTCATGGCGCAAAGTCCGATGTTGACCGAAAGAGGCACCATCCAGTGCCTGATGACGGTGGCCCGGCTGGGCCCCGACCGCTTCCGTCTGAGCGGCCCGGTGGAGGCCGAACGTCACCATTTCGCCTGGCTCTCTGCCAACGCCTCGGAAGGGGACGGCGTCACCATCGAAAACCTGACGGGACGGTGTGCGGCACTCCTGATCGCCGGCCCGGCGGCGTCGGGTATTTTGTCGAACTTGACCAGGACGGAGTTCACCGACAATGCCTTCCCACCGGGTACGGCGCGGGAGATAGATCTTGGCTATGCGCCGGTCATCGCGCTCCGCCTTGACGACCTTGGCGTGCCGGCGTGGGAAATTCACATGTCCGTGGAGTATCAGGCGGCACTCTACGATGCCCTGATCGACTCCGGCACGGCCGCCGGGATCGCAGACATCGGCTTGCACGCGTTTGAATCCTTGCGTCTTGAGGCCGGTATTCCTTCGTGGGGACGCGAACTGACGGCGGAAACCAGCCCCTTGCAGGCGGGTCTCGGCCATTTGGTCGATATGAACAAGGGCGATTTCATTGGCCGAGGCGCCATCGCCAAGCAAAGGCGTTCTACCAACCGGCGGCGGCTGGCCCGCCTGATGATCGACGCGAAAGACGCCGTGGCCCGCATTGGCGAAGGGATTCTTGACGGCGAGGCCGTGGCCGGGTTGGTTACCTCGGCGGGCTATGGCCACACGGTCGGTAAAAGCATCGGTTTCACGTATCTCGTCCCAAAACTGGCCGAGCCGGGAACCGTGCTTGCCGTCAAGATAAACGGCCGTCGCCGACGGGCCGTCGTTGCGGAGCCCCCGCCCAGCGGATAATGGATCGGACTAAGCGCAAGCACAAACTGAAGGCACGATTCCAGCGTTATAGAAAGATGGCTGCCGCCGTCGTTTTCGAGCTTTGTTTAAGGTGAAGCCAAGGCAAGCAATTTCAATTCCGCTCAACACAAAGTGCCAATTATCTGTTCCGCCCAAAACCACCTAAACGGACATGGCGGCAACATCGCGGCCCTTGACTTGATCGTCGGCGAGTTGACCCGTGAGCGTGCCATTGCAAAGGGGATCGTGATTTCCTTTATTTTTCAATGTCCGTTCGTAGCCAAATCCGGACATAGTCAGGAATTTTTAAACGTGGTCACTTCGCTGGTTTCCATCACACGCGTTTCTCCTGGCGCTACGGATCGGCAGCTTCATTCTGGGTCACCCGACGATCCTCTCCCGTTATGTGCTGGGTGTGGCGTCGGCGATCCGGGCCCAAGAAATTCTCGGTGCGGACGAACGCGCGCGGGTTCTCGATAATCATGCGGAGCCGGTCATAGACGAGCTTGGCCGAGATCGGCTTGGCCAAGAACTCGTTCGCGCCGGCGTCGCGCGCATCGAGGATGGTTTTCATCTCCGTGTAGGAGGAGATCAGGATGATCGGGAGGTACGGATCGGCACCCGACTCGCCAGATCGGATTGTTTTGGTCAGTTCAAGGCCGTCGATGGGGTGCATTTTGTATTCCGTGATGAGGACGTCGGCGGAAGCACCTTTCATCTTATCCAAAGCCTCCTGTCCGTTCGCCGCCTCCGCGATGTTATTGATGTTCCACTCCCGAAGGATGCCCCACAGGATGCGGCGCATTGGTACATGGCTATCGACGATCATGATGCGCAGACTGGAAAGATCATAATCGGACACTGGTGACATCCTCACCTTTGCGTTACACCGACTATATCAGGGGTATTGGTGACCGCCTATCGCCAAACCCAGACCCGTTTTGCCCGGCGCCCAGCCAGGGCTACTCTGGGTAAATCATTAGTGTCGGTGCGACACCATGATCAAGATCAAAGTAGGCAATGTCAGACTAAGTCGACCAAATCTCCAAGAATCGGGAAGCTAGAAAACTTTGGCTGCAAGCTGACGGGCGTTGTCAGAGTAAAATCGGTTACGTTGCTCAACGACTTGCGCGACAACGTCCCGTTGCTAGCGACTTCGTTGGAGCTGGCGCTGCCCTGCGGCGCCAGTTTCACGTTTGGGCGCGCGAAACGCCTCTCACGAAGCGGCGCGGCGGGAAGCGGAGATGAACTGCGATAGGCCGGCGGCGTCCGCGGTGGCCCGAACCCGGGTCGCGATGTCGT
>JASLZL010000033.1 GCA_030754885.1 Rhodospirillales bacterium
CACCACGACGTCGGTCAAGCGAATCTCGGCCATGGCGTTCTCCCAATCATTCTTCCAGCGATCCTATCAAAGCGGCGGAGGGCGTCAATATTCGCTCATTAGCCACGGTTTTTCCGCCAAGTTGGCCCTTTCTCCGCCGTCGCAGGCCAGGACGCCTCCATGGGCGACCCGGTCCTTTGATGCGTCGAAGACATAGACTGTAACTGTCTCGGGCGTCACGTCGTAGGCCCTGCAGGTAACATCGGTGATGCCTTCGACGAGTTGGCGCCGTTTCTCAGGCGTTCGCGTGAAACCATGAAAATGGATGATCGGCATGGGATTACCCTCGATGCGCGGCGTTACGGTTTGCCTTCCGCCTCGGACGCCAGGACGCCGGCGTGGGCGGCGTTTTCCTTCGGCACGTCGAAGATGTAGACAGTGACGATCTCGGGCGACACGTCATAAGCTTTGCATGTAACCTCTGTGATCCCCTGGGCGATCTCGCGCTTTTGTTCCAGGGATCTTTCGAAGGCATAAACATGGATGATGGGCATGACGGCTCCATTCCTTTGTGAACCATGGGCGGACCGAAAGTGGTAGCATATGTCGAAGTGGATTTGTCACGAACTTGAAGATTGGGCGCCATGAGGCGCTGGACGGCATCGGCTCACGCAACAGCGGCTACAGCCTCTCGCTACTGACGAAAAGCTTCGTTTCGTCGGTGGCGATGCTCGGACGCGATGATCAAGTGGCGGCGGGTGTTGAAGGTGTTGTAGACAGCGGCATAGGCACGCCACTTGTCCGTGACTATCGTTCGAGGGGCAAACCCTTTCGCTTCAATAGCCTCCGCATCCGCTTTCGCACTGCCTTCGTGTCGCGTTCGGCGGTCCGAACCGGGCTACCCACCGACGAATTGACTCGCCGGAGACCTCGATGCCCCGTTTAGCAAGCATCTCTTAATCGTCTTGGAGCTGAGCGAATACCGGATGTACAACCAAACAGCACGCTGCACGAAGGCCGGTGGAAAGTGGCAGTATCGATAGCTGATCTGGTTCATCCGATCAGCACATCCGCCCCGCGCTGCATACGCCCTCTAAATTCGTGACAAGCCCCGTATCAATATAAATGGTGGTGCTGGCAGTCTGCAGCCAACTCGTCTCCGCCGGATCCCCTGTTAGGCAGGGAATATACAGGGAATTTTCGCGAAAATGAGGGCATTTTGGGCCGATCTAGCCGTCTAACCATCTGATAATCCCGTCCGTTATCGGAAAACTCCCTACGCAATGAAACAGGGAAATCTTGAAGCCGAACAGGGAATAATCTGATAGATCAGGGAAGCTTGGGCCGATTTGCGGCAAGATCAAATCGGCGGTGGGAATTGTTCAAGATCGTACCAATTCAAGCTTAATGAAGAGTGTCACCGCGCCCAAGATCACGCTTTGGATTCCGCGTGCCGCTTATTGAGTGACGTCCGGCGTCGCCGGACCCCGGCGATCACGAATGCCGCCGAAATTCAAAGACCCGATAGGGCGACCATGGATGAGGGCGTTTGCCGCCCTCCGCTCGAAGGTGTCGGCCTGTTCTTCTAGGACCGCCAGCAGCGCCCGCCGGTCCCGCTTTCGAAAACAGTTTAGAATTTCGCCGTGGAAGCGCTTGAGCAGTCGCAGCTGCGCGGACGGGAATCCCGGCTGCGCAGCTTCGAACTGATAGATCAGGGATACTGGGCGCCGCATAAGATCGAAGACCTTGCGGCAGAACTCAAATACAAGCCGGTTGCGACACGTTCTGGAAAGGCGCACCCGGTGGGCAGCATGCCATAGGCTGATATCAAGGAGGCGGAGTTCAGCGACTGCCTTGCGATGTTCGCCCTGCATCCGTGTCACGTCGCCGATCAGGGTCTCGTCGTCGAAATCGCAGAAGTGGCAGGTCAATCTCTCTACGACCCGCAAGGTTTCGAAAAGCTGGGTCATTTCCTCGGCGTCGAGGGGACGGACGAAGGCCCCCCTGTTGGGATGAATATCCACTAGTCCGCCGGCCGCCAGCCGGTTGAGCGCCTCCCGCGCCGGCGTCCGGCTGATGGCGAAGCCGTCCATCAGGAAGCGGTCGTTCAAATGCCGGCCGGGCACGATCGAAAGATCGAGGATGCCATCGCGGATGGTCTCGAACGCTTGCGCGACCAATTGTCCCCGTTTCCGGCGCGGTGGGTTCATGCCTTCGTCACTCTGAACCCGGTTCGGGTGCCGCCAAGCCGTAACACTCTACCGCCCGGTGGCGGCTGATTCTTCCCTCGCGCAGGTCCTTGATCACGCGCTCGGGGTCCCTTTCGCTCGGATCCCCGTAGCCGCCGGCCCCCGCCATGACGTGTCTCAGAACGTCGCCCTCGTTCAGCACGATGGGCTCGGTCGCCATGACCGGCATTTCGCGGGCCTCGCCGTCCGAGTTAACGATGTTCCGCGACGGCGCGCCTGGTTGACCGCCAAACAAGCCCTGGGGCGGGAAATGGCGGCGGTCCGATCGTAAGGTCAGGATCACGCCGTCGACGAGCACCCGGTAGTCGCGAGCAAGGGCCAGTCCGCCGCGGTACTTGCCCGCCCCGCCGGAATCGGCGACCAGCCCGTAGCGGTCGATGCGCAAGGGGTATCTGGCCTCGATCATTTCGACGGGCACGTTGGAGATGTTGCCGCCGAGGTGCGGCACCCCGTCCTGGCCGTCATGGGTCGCGGTGCCGCCCCAGTTTGCCATGAGTGCCTCGCAGAACACGAACGCCTGGCCGTCGCGGTAGCCTCCGAACGTGACCAAGGTGGCGCCGCCGTTTCCGTCCGCCGGGACCCGTTCGGGAACGACCTGGGCGAGGGCGCCGAAGAGGCAATCGATCATTCGGTAGCCGGTAATCCCGCGCGAACCGCAGGCGCCGGGATGGACCGGATTGACGAGGCTTCCCTCGGGCGCGACGACGCGGATGGGGCGGGTGAACCCGTGCGAGTTGGGAAGGTCGGCCCGCATGATGGACCTGAGCGCCACGTAGGCGGCGGCCTTGGTGTAGGGCAAGGATGAGTTGATGCCGCCGTTAACCTGGTTCGCGGTGCCGGTCCAGTCGACGGTTACCTCGGAGCCGCTGATCGTAACCTTGACCTTGAGGAGGAGCGGTTCGGGGTCTTCCCCCAGACCGTCGATGTGATCTTCGTAGCGGCACTCGCAGTCGCCGATTTTCTCGAGTTCGACCCGGGCCAGGCGCTCGGCGTAATCGTGAATGGCCTCAAAGTAGGCCCGCAGTTCGTCCCAGCCGTAACGCTCGAAAAGCTCAACCACGCCGGCTTCGCCGGTCGCACACGCCGCCATCTGGGCGTGCAGATCGCCGATAACTAGATCGGGAACCCGCACATTGGCGGAAATGATGTCGAGGACCGAGGAGTTGGGCCGGCCGCGGCTGTGGAATTTAAGGATGGGGAGACGCAATCCCTCCTGATAGATCTCGTGGGCGCCCAGCGCGTTGCTGCCGGGGACGATGCCGCCGACGTCGGCGTGATGGGCGACGCTTGTCGCCCAGGCCTCGAGACTTCCTTCCCAGAAAATCGGCTTGACGATGTAAATGTCGGGCAGGTGCTGCCCGGCAGCGAGGTAGGGGTCGTTGAATATGAAGATATCCCCCGCATGAACGTCATCACCCTGGCGTTCAATCAGACACCGCATGGCGTCGTAAAAACTGCCCAAATGAAGGGTGGTGGTCAGTCCCTGGGCCATTGTTCGCCCCTCGGCGTCGCAGACCGCCGTGGAGAAGTCCGTGGCATCCCGAACGATGCTGGAATAGGCACTCTGCCTGAGGCTCAGCCCCATGTTGTCGGCGGTCGTGTCGAGGGCGTTGCGGATGATTTCCAGGGTGAAGGGGTCGGGACGTTTGTTCATCGTGGGGTTCCCCATTCTCAAACTACGGAAATGACCATGTTGGCGTTCTCGTCAAGGTGGACCTGGGCGCCGGGCGGGACGACCGTCGTGCCTTCCATCTCCTCGACGATAAGGGGGCCTTCCCGGGGCGTTCGGTTCAATGCCATGCGGCCGACCACGGGTGTTGCCCGTTCGCCGTGCTCGGGCCCGAAATAGGCCGACCGCTTGCGTTCCTCTTGGGAGTCCGGGGCGCTGTCGAAACGGAAGGGCCGTGCGCTGCGCGCCAGCGTGCCGGTCACGCCTATGGAGACGAACTCGATGGCCGACTTGCCGGCAAAGCTGTGGCCGTATTTTCTGTCATGCTCGGCGTCGAACGCCGTCTTCATGGCGGCGATCCAAGCGGGTCCGATGGCGCCCTCGGCGGCCGGAATGCGAAGCTCGAAGGCCTGGTCGACGTATCGGATCTCGGCGTAGCGTTCGAAACGCAACTCCTGGGATTTGCGTTCCAGGGATTGGGTGATTTCGTCCTCCAGACGCACATACTCGGCTGTCAGCCGCGACGGAGAGGCCTCTTCGGCGGTGTTTAGAAAAGCCACAGAAAGACTCGTCTCGACTTCGGCGGCCAAGAGGCCGAGGGCGCTGAAGACCCCCGCCACGGGGGGAACGACGACGATGGGGATGTTGAGCGAACGCGCCATGTCCACGGCATGGACGCCGCCGCTACCGCCGAACGCCATGAGAGCGAACTTGCTGGGATCGCGGCCGCGCTGGACCGAAACCGACTTGATGGCGCGGATCATATGGGAGTTGGTGACGCGATGGATGCCGTAGGCGGTTTCCTGGACCGAAAGTTCCAAAGGCTTGGCGATCGTGCGCTCGATGGCGGCCAGGGCCCTCTCACGGTCGATCTTCAGGGCGCCGCCGGCGAGTTCCTCGGGGTTCAGGTAGCCCAAAACCAGGTTGGCGTCGGTAACCGTGGGATTGGTCCCGCCGAGCCCGTAGCAGGCCGGCCCGGGGACGGCACCGGCGCTTTCAGGGCCGATCCGAATGGCACCCGCTTCGTCCAGGGCGACGATGCTTCCGCCTCCCGCCCCGATCTCGGAGATGTCCAGGATCGGCATTTTCAGGGCATAACCGCCGCCCCTGAGAAGCGTGTTTTTTGCCGACAAGGCGGCGCCGACCTCATACTGGTCGGTGACGGCGACGCGGCCGTCCTCGATGATGGATGCCTTAGCTGACGTTCCCCCCATATCAAGGCTGATGATGTCTCGATAGCCCGATGACCGGCCCACGATTCTGGCCGCCGTGACGCCGGCGGCGGGGCCGGACTCGGCTATCAAGGCAGGCTTTCTTATGATCTCGTCGGCATTGGCGACCCCGCCGCTCGACTGCATCACCAAGAGACGCCTTTGCAGGCCCTGGTCCTTCAGTCGCCGGACGAGCCCTTGCAGGTAGGCGCTGACGACGGGGCCCAAATAGGAATTGATGACCGTCGTCGAGGTTCGTTCGTACTCCCGAATTTCCGGCAAGATCTCGTGGGACAGGGTCACGAACACCTCGGGCAGGCTTCGTCGAAGGGCTTCGCCGATCGCGATCTCATGGTCGGGATTGGCATAGGAATGGAGCAGTGTCACCGCCACCGCCTCCACCCCGCTCTTTCGTAGGGCTGCGACAACGGTCTCCAGGTCATTGGTATTCAAGGGACGCAAGACCTCGCCCCCAGGTCCCATCCGTTCGTCGATTTCGAAGCGCAGGTCCCGGGGCACCAAAGGCTCGGGCTTGACGTACAAAGGATCGTAAAGGTTGGGCACCCGGATGCGCCGGAGTTCCAACACGTCGCGGAAACCCCGCGTCGTGACGAGAGCGGTTTTCGCCCCCTTTCTCTCCAAGATCGCGTTTGTCGCCACCGTGCATCCGTGAAGAAACTCGGATGCCGCCTCCAGGGGAATATCCAGACGTGACGTGAGTTCCAGAATTCCCTTCACCACGGCATCGCCAAAGTTCTCCGGCGACGACGGTATCTTGTTGGTGGCCACGGTGCCATCATCGAGGGCGAGGGCGATGTCTGTGAAGGTTCCCCCGATATCGGCCGCCAAACGGTACGGACCCGACATGTTTGCTCCCTGACCGTTTAAATTGGATATTATTAATATCCAAATTTCTCCAATTATTCAACCACGGTCCTCGAATTCACCGTCCCGCTGCCTTGACAAGGGACAGCCACCGGGCGTAGGCAAAAACTGGAATTCGCGACCAACGCCGAGAAGAACCGCCAAGATCACAAGGGAGGAGGAGATGGTAAAGTCAATCCACGAGGATGCCCTTATTGTTGATTCCCTGATCGTCTCCAATTGGGGCCCCGACGTCTTCCAGAGCTTGCAACGCGGCGGCCTTTCGGCCATCAACGCGACCTGCGCGGTGTGGGAGAACTTTCGCCAGACGGCGGAAAACATCGCCCAATGGCACCAGTGGTTCGCCCAGTATAGCGACCTCATCGTGCCAGTGCGCCACACCGACGACATCGCGGCGGCCAAGGCTGCCGGCAAGGTTGGCGTCATCTTGGGGTTCCAGAACGCAAGCCCGTTCGAGGACGGCCCGGACTTCGTGCGCCTCTTCAAGTCGATGGGCGTCGGCGTGGTCCAGATCACCTACAACAACCAGAACCTCATCGGCAGCGGCGCCTACGAGAGCACGGATAGTGGGCTCAGCGACTTCGGCCGCATGATTGTCGACGAGATGAATGCCGCGGGGGTGGCTGTCGATCTTTCCCACGTTGGCGCGAAGACCTCGGCCGACGCCATCGGGCACTCGGCCAAACCGGTCTGTTTCACCCACGCCAATCCGATGTCGCTCAAGAAACACGTGCGCAACAAGGAAGACGGTCTCCTGCGCGCCCTGGTCGACAAGGGTGGTTACGTGGGCGTCAATCTGTTCTCGATCTTTATGCCCGACGACGCCAACACAAGGATCGAAGATATCACCGTCATGCTGGATTATCTGATCGACCTGATCGGCGACGACCATATCGGCATCGGCACAGACTTGACCCAAGGACACGGGGCCGATTTTTTCCGCTGGATCTGCATGATCAACGGCCAGGGCGACTTGGTGCTCGAAATTCCCGAAGAGGACCAAGGCATGCTGATCCGCAAGGCCGATGATTATGGGCTGATCACCCAGGCCCTTGAGAAGCACGGCTATTCCGAGGATCGAGTGCGCAAGATCATGGGGTTGAACTTCGTCCGTTTCCTGAAGGAGGCGTGGAACGAAGTTGATTGAGCGGCCGCACTCTGCCGCTATCGGGGTGCCGGAGATTGGAAATCCATCCAAGAGTCCCGGTTCAGGGGATCCAAAACTCAAGGAGCGGACCACGATATGCAATATGACTACGTGATCGTCGGTGGTGGCAGCGCCGGCTGCGTCCTCGCCAACCGGCTCTCGGCGACCAGCACCAATCGGGTTCTCCTTGTTGAGGCGGGCCCCGACTACCTGCCCGGAACCGAACCCGCCGACGTTCTCGACAGCTTCTCCGGCTACGCCTACTTTAACCCCAAGCATCTGTGGAACGAGCTTAGGGTCCATCCGCATCCGGTGCCCCATAACGATCCCGGCAGCGCAAGCGTGGCGCGTTACGAACAGGGGCGGGTAATCGGCGGCGGGTCGACCATCAACGGCCAGGTGGGCTACCGGGGCGCGCCAATGGATTACGACGCCTGGGCGGCGAGCGGTCTCGACGGCTGGGATTGGCAGGGCGTGCTGCCCTATTTTCGCAAGCTGGAAACCGATCACGATTTCGACGGTCCCTTGCATGGCAAGGAGGGACCGCAGGGGATCAGCCACCTCTTTCCCGACCGCTGGGCCGGGTACTCGCGGGCCGTCGGCCGGGCCTTGGAGGCGGCGGGTTTCCCCTACCTGGACGATCAGAACGGCGAATTCGTAAAGGCCTATTTTCCGGTCGCCATGACCAACGTCGGCGACCGGCGCGTCTCCGCGGCGATGGCCTACCTCACGACCGAGGTCCGCGGCCGTCCCAACCTGACCATTCGCTCCGACACCCGGCTCCAGGGGCTGATCATGGAGGGGCGCCGCTGCCTCGGCGTCCGCATCGTCCCGCCATCCGGGGTTGTCGAGGAGGTCCCGGCCGGCGCCGTCGTGCTCTCCGCCGGCGCCCTTCATTCGCCGGCTATATTGATGCGCGCCGGTATCGGTCCCGCCGACCACCTCAAGGGGCTCGGCATCGACGTCGTCGTGGACCTGCCCGGCGTCGGCCAGAACCTTCAGGATCATGCCATGGTTTCCGTCGGGTCTTACATCCAGCCCGAGACTCGGATGCCGGCGGGACAGCGCCGCCAGATTTACGCCGGGGCGCGCTACAACTCCGACATCGAGGACACGCCGGAACTCGATATGTACCTGTCGATTGCCAATCAGGTCGCCTGGCACCCCTTGGGTTGGCGCCTGGGCGGCGTGGTCATATGCCTTTACAAGGCGCTTTCCATCGGCCAGGTGAGTCTGGCCTCGGCCGACTGGAAAGCCGAACCCAAGGTCGAGCTCAATCTGTGCGGGGACGAGCGTGATACCAAGCGGCTTGCCGAGGGGGTCCGTTTCGTCGCCGGCTTGTACCAAAACCCAGCCCTGTCGGAATGCAGCGAACACCCGTTCCCCGTCAGTTATGGTGAGCGCATCCGCAAGGCGGGGCAGATCAACCGCTGGAATTGGTTCAAGACCGGGATCATGGGACTGGCCTTGGACATGCTTCCGGGCCTGCGCCGGGTCCTCATCGAACGCGTCATCAACCAGGGTCTCACGCTGCGCGGCTTGCTGGCCGACGACGAGAAATTACTGGACTGGGTGCGCAACAATGCCACCGGGGTCTGGCACGTCTCATGCAGCTGCCGGATGGGGCCCGACGACGATCCGATGGCGGTGTTGGACGGCACATGCCGGGTCAGGGGAATAGAGGACTTAAGCGTGGTCGACGCCTCGTCCATGCCGGAGGTGCCCAGGGGCAACACCAACCTGCCCACCATGATGCTCGCTGAGAAGGCCGCCGACCATATCCTTGCTTCGAAATGATCGCCGAGTAGGTCACGAAGCCTATGTGCGGCGGGGACATATGCCTCAAAATGAAGCCGTTTAGATGGAAAAAACGTCAGGAGGCGCAGTGACCTCGAAATCCAAACCCCGCCGATCCCCTCGTTCACGCCGCCGGCGGGCCGGTTATCGCATCGGCGTCGATATCGGCGGCACGTTCACCGATATCATTCTGCTCGGCCCCGGTGGCGAACTGGCGACCAAGAAAATCCTGTCGACGCCGGATGACTACAGCCGCGCCGTCGTCGAGGGCATGATGCTCTTGTGCGACGAGAACGGCATCGGGCCGTCCCGGGTCGAACAGGTCATTCATGGCACGACGGTCGTGACCAACACCGTCATCGAACTGGCCGGGGCCAAGGTCGGGCTCATAACCACGAAGGGATTCCGAGACGTCCTGGAGATCGCGCGCGGCCGAAATCCGGACTTGTTCAACCTAGCTTGGCAGAAGCCGCCGCCCCTGGTGCCCCGGCGTCTGCGCCTGGAGGTCGATGAGCGGATCAACGGCAAGGGCGAGATCGTCCGGCCCCTCGACGAAAAAGGGACAAAGGATGCCGTCCGCCGCCTTTTGGATGAGGGGGTGGAGGCCATTGCCGTCTGTCTTATCAATTCACCGGTCAACACCGTCCACGAAAAGCGGATCGCCGAGATCATCCGCAAACAGGCTCCCGACATCCATATGAGCGTGTCTCATCAAGTCATGCCGATGATCATGGAATACGAGAGAACGTCGGAGACTGTTCTCAACGCCTATGTCATGCCGCTCGCGACCCGTTACCTGTTGCGGCTGGAATCGCGGATACGGGACGTCGGGTTCGAGGCGCCTCTTTACATCATGCAATCCAACGGAGGCATGATCATGCCGGAAACCGCCGCCCAAAGACCCGTAGAGATCATGGAATGCGGTCCGGCGGCCGGTGTCGTCGGCGCCGCCTACCTGGCCCGTCGGCAGGGCATCTCGAACATGATTACCTACGACATGGGCGGGACGACGGCCAAGGCGTCCATGGTCGAGGGCGGCCGCTTCTCCCGGTCGGCGGAATACGAGGTGGGGGGCGGCATCAACCAGACAAGCGGGTTGATGAAGGGCTACGGCTACGTGGTTCGGGTTCCCTCCATCGACATCGCGGAGATGGGGGCCGGGGGCGGGAGCCTGCTTCGCATCGACGTCGGCGGCGCCCTTCACGTCGGCCCCGAGAGCGCCGGCGCCGATCCTGGGCCGGTCTGCTACGACCGGGGCGGCACCTTGCCCACCCTCACCGACGCCGATATCGTTCTCGGCTACATCAACCCCGAGCATCTGTGCGGCGGCGATATGCCCCTCGACGCCGAAAAGGCGTTCGCCGCCATCCGCGACAGGATCGCCGAACCCCTGGGCAAGGACCCTTACGAGGCGGCCTATGGGGCCTATCTCTTGGCCAACGCCAACATGATGCGGGCCATCCGGGCGGTTTCGTCAGAACGGGGACGGGACCCGCGCAAATTCGGGCTCTACGCCTTCGGCGGCGCCGGCCCGGTTCATGCTACCGGCGTCGCCGCCGGCCTTGGCATCCGCACCGTCGTCATACCGCCCGAGCCCGGGGTCTACAGCGCCTTCGGGCTGTTGACGGCGAATATCGAACGTCACTACACACGCTCCTTCCCGCATCTCTGGGATGACGACGTCCTCGACCCCTTGAACCGCCTCTTCGGCGAAATGACCGAAGAGGCGCAGTCGACGGTTGCCACCTGGGGCGGCCGACCATCCGCCAAGCCCGGCATCGAACGAATGGCCGACATGGAATACGCCGGTCAGACCACGCGGCTCTCAATCCCGGTGCCGAACCGCCGGATCGGTAAGAAGAGTTTGGCGGCGCTGGCGCGGGCCTTCGAGGAAGAACACCTCACGACCTATGGGCACAAGTTCCAAAACCATGCGATCCGCGTGGCCGCGCTGCGATTGACCGCCGTCGTTCTCTCGCCGAAACCGTCGCAAACGAAGGTCGCAACCAAGCCCCGGCCCGCGCGCGCGGCGGCCGGCCGGATGCGGCGTGCCTATTGGGGCCAGGAGCATGGGTTTGTCGAAACGCCGGTCCGCCGCCTCGATGACCTCGGTTCCAAACCGGTCCGGGGGCCGCTGCTGGTCGACGGTTACGACGCGACCATCGTCGTTCCCCCGGGTAGCACCATCGCAAAAGGAGAATGGGGAAACGCCGTCATAACCATCGGGGAGGGGGAGGCAACCCATGGCCGGTAAGAAAAAATTCGACATCTTCACCATGCAGCTTATCAATAATTTCCTCGGTTCGGCGACCGATGAAATGAACAGGGTGGTGGTCCGCACCTCCCTGTCACCGATCACCCGGGACGCCCATGATTTCCAGTGCGGTCTCTGTATGGGCGACGGTGAAATGATCATGGAGGGGGATGGCACCGTCCTCCACTCCTTGGTCTACCCGGGCCTCATCAGCGAGTGGCTGAAGGAAAACCGCGAGCGCACCTTTCCCGGCGACATCATTATCACCAACGATCCGTACTCGGGCGCGTCGCACCTGCCCGACGTTTACCTGTACCGCCCTATATTCGTTGGTGACGAGATCGTGGCGTGGTCGGTTTCGGGCGGTCATCAGCGCGACGTCGGCGGGATGACGCCCGGCAGTTGCCCCCACAACTCGACGGATATCTTTCAAGAGGGTTTGAGGTTCTCGCCCTTGAAACTGTACGAACGGGGCGAGCCCAACGAGACGTTCTTTCAGATTCTCAGCTGCAACTCGCGGGCACCCGACATCGTCAGGGCGGACGTCGGTGCCCACTGCGGCGCCTGCATCATCGGCGAGCAGCGCTTTCGCGAGCTCATCGACGAATACGGCTGGGACACCCTGAAACCCTATCTGGACGGCCTTATGGATTACGCCGAGCGGTTGACCCGGGCCGAAATCGAGGCCTTGCCGGACGGTACCTACGAGTTTGTCGACTATCTCGACGATGACGGAAACAACCCGGGCATACCGGTCCCCATCCGGTTGAAGATCACCGTTGAGGGAGACCACATCGACTATGACTTCACCGGCACGGCGCCCCAGGTCAAGGGCGGCATGAACAACCCCTTGGGATCGGTTCGGTCCGCCGTCATGACCGCGATGAGGCTCATGATCAATCCCGATATCCCGAGGAACGGCGGCGCCTGGCGACCGGTCAAGGTGACCGTGCCGGAGGGAACGTTGTTCAACCCCGTCCTGCCCGGCCCGGTGGCCAGCCGGGGCGGAACGGCGCAACGGGCGGCGGATGTTCTGATCGGATGTCAGGTTCCCATCCGCCCGGAAAAGATGATGGCCTGCAGTTCCGGCCAGGACACCCTCGTCAACATCGCCGCGCCCGACGAGAATGGCGACTTGTTTATCCTCATGGAAACCGTTTTCGGAGGGTGGGGTGGCCGGCTCAGTGGCGACGGAAACGAGATCTGCTCGCCGCCGATCACCAACAACTCAAAGATCCCCATCGAATCGAACGAAAACGTCTACCCGGACATCCTTTACGGGCAGGTGGCCCTGGCACCCGATACGGAAGGAGCCGGCACTTATCGCGGCAGCATGGCGGTGGTTCGGGAATGGCAATACGTGGGCAAAGACGAGTCCCTGGTCCAGATTCGCGTCGACCGGCGGGATTTCGGCCCCTACGGCGTATCGGGCGGTCATGCGGGAGCGCGCCTCAAGGCCACCGTATTATCCGCGGGTCAGGCCGACCGCGACATGGGCAAGTCCACCTTCACGCTCTATCCGAGCGATTCGTTGAGGATCCAGTCGGCCGGCGCCGGCGGCTGGGGAGACCCTTTGGACCGCGACCCGGCGCTGGTCTTGGATGACGTGCGCAACGAAAAGGTCAGCCTGGGGCGTGCCCGCAAGACCTATGGGGTGGTGATCGACGAAAAAACGATGGAAGTGGACGTCAAAAAAACCCGCAGCCTCAGGCGCCGTGCGAAGGGACGGTCTTCGGCGCCACGGAGACCGTGACGGACCCGCCTCGCTGACGTCGGCGGTGGATTCCAGACATGAGCGGGCCATTGGGCGGTAATTCTTCTTCACCCTGAATTCGGTGAAGCGTATAACGAATAGAGAGAGCCAAGCAATTTCCGGGGAGGTCGACGCCCATAGGCGTCGGTCGTTGGAACGTCATTCATGTGCGGGATCGTCGGCCTGTTTCTGAAGACTCCTTCTTTGCGACCACAATTGGGGTTGCACTTCGGGCCCATGCTTGTCGGCATGAGCGACCGGGGCCCCGACAGCACCGGCTTTGCGGTCTATCACCGTCCCATCGCGGCCAACTATTGCAAGCTCACCCTCTATAACGCGGATACCGCCTTTCCATGGAGCGAGGTTGGAACGCACCTTGGCGCGGCGCTTAATGCCGAGGTCGATGTCCTTATCAAGGCGCGCCATGCAATCATGACGGCAGGCGCCGACGCGGACAGTGTGCGCGCCTGGCTTCGCGAGCACCATCCCGAGGTTCGTGTCATGGGGTATGGGAGGGTCATGGAGGTCTACAAGGAGATGGGCCGGACGGCCGATGTGGTCGAGAAGTACGGCGTCGCCGAGATGGAAGGATCCCACGCGGTGGGCCATACGCGCATGGCCACCGAAAGCGCCGTAACGACGATCCATTCCCATCCGTTCACAGCGGCTGCCGACACGTGCCTGGTCCACAACGGGTCGCTGAGCAACTATAATCGCCTGCGTCAGTGGTTGCAGCGCCAGGGGATGGACTTCGAAACCGACAACGACACCGAGGTCGCAGCTCGATACTTCGCCTATCGCTTGGGACAGGGCGCCAGCCTCGCCGAAGCCATGGAGGCCGGCCTCCATGACCTGGACGGGTTCTACACCTTCACCATGGGAACCAAGGATGGTTTCGCTGTCCTGCGCGACGGAATAGCCTGCAAACCGGCGGTCCTCGCGGAAACCGACCATTGGGTGGCGATGGCCTCGGAATACCGCAGCCTCGCCCATCTTCCCGAGGTAGAAACGGCGAGCATCTGGGAACCGAAGCCGGGCGTCGTCTATACCTGGGCATTGAAGAACGCCGCATGACGACCATCGATCTTTCCCGGACTTCACTCCGCGACCTCAATCAGAGGCTGCATGATCTCCCACCCGACACCAATGAGCGGGAGTGGCGCATTACCAACCCAAGGGGGGCGCACGCGATAGCGGCCGGGCTCTCGTCGCCCATAGAGGTCCGCATCGACGGCCATGTCGGTTACTATTGCGCCGGCATGAACA
>JASLZL010000034.1 GCA_030754885.1 Rhodospirillales bacterium
GGGTGCCGGTCATGAACCTTGTCGATCCACACCCCGTTCATGTCGGCCAATGCCTCAACGTTCGCATCGGTGGCCAGAACCTCCGTCTCGAAACGCCCCATCTGGCTGGTCGAGGCTGCCTGTTTCGTGACAGCATGGCCGCCGACGATCTATCGCATGACCGGGTCGAGGCTGAGCCGGTCGGCATCGTTCACGTCGTCGTATCCGCCAAGGCGCCCGAAAACGGACTGGCGGAACTGCCCGACAAGACCGTGACGACCGTTCTTCCCACGACGGGTGTCCGTGAGTGCGTCCCCGGCAATCTCGGTCAGTTCAACCGCATCATCCAGTTCCCGGTACGGCAACATCCCGGCGTCGGAAGAGACCTTGGTGCCATGAAACTCCAGCTTCAATCGACGGTCAAAATAGAGCCTCAGAACCCCGTCTTTCGATTCACCCATCGGGTGAGCCATATCAGCACCCCAAATCCGCCTATAACGTGCTGATTCTTATACCAGAATCCGGGTGCGCTGTCGTCAAATCACATGATCATCTGGGCAATGCGGGTTAGGCTCATGACCTTGGTTGGCCCCCTTTGAGTGGTCCAGTTTGAATGTAAGTGCATGACTAGTCTTTCGTCCACGAGGACGATGGCTTCTGGAGCCGGAGGGCTATAGCCCAATGCACTGTGCGGCCTCATCGTATTGTAGTGGCACCTCCATTGTTCGATTATGATCTGAGCCTCCTTCAGGGTGTAGAAGATCTCGCCGTCTAGGCAAGTCACCGCCAGGGCTGTCTCCTCAAAAAATTTTGTGAAAAATATTCTGAGAGGTCAGAGGCAGGGTCTTTCTGAATCACGATCTCCGGGCCGGGCAACGTGGCGTCAAATTGTCGATCCGTTTCAGATGGGACTCCGATTTCTGCTTAATGCGGATTTGCAACTCGGTTTCAATGGGTGATAGGCAGGGAGTTCGAGCGCCGTCCCCATGATGACCTTTCTCTCCTCTGCAAGGCGTCGTGCACGACAGGAGAGACGCTACAGGGGGGCCACCTGGCCTCGGGTTGGGGTCATGGATACCTTGTCCTTTCACTCAACCCGTGGCGGCACCTGCCGCTTGGTTCGGTGACCGTGTGCCGTCGTTCGCGCGCCCTTCCGGATACCCGGAGAACGGCGTGACCGAGCCGTCACGGCTAACGTTGGAGGCGCGGATTGAGCACCTCACGCACCTGGTCGCCGACCAAGTTGATGCTGACGATCATGATGAGGAGCGCAAAGCCGGGGAAAAAGCTGATCCAGTAGTTGCCGCTCAACACGAACTCAAAGCCGTTGGCGATCAGCAGCCCCAGCGAAGGCTCGGTAGGCGGCAGGCCGAGGCCGAGAAACGACAGGGTTGCTTCAATGGCGACGGCGTGGGCCACTTGCACGGTGCCGATGACAATCATCGGTGGCAAGCAATTCGGCAGCAGGTGGCGGAACACGATACGTGCTCGCCCGAGCGCCAGGCACTGGGCCGCTTCGATGTATTCCCGGTTGCGTTCGGCGAGCGCCGTCGAGCGCATGACTCGGGTGTACCAGGGCCACTGGGCGACGATCAACGCGATGATTATCTTGTCGACGCCGGGGCCAAGGATGGAGAGCAGAATGAGCGCGACCAGAATAGATGGAAAGCCCAACTTGATGTCGACAAGACGCATGACGAGGGTGTCGACAATGCCACCGAAATAGGCTGCTGACAGGCCGACGACGATGCCGATGCACTGCGCGGCGACGGCGCTTGAAACGGCAACCAAGATGCTGGTGCGCAGGCCATAGAAGATGGCGCTCAGCATGTCCCGGCCGAGGGCGTCGGTGCCCAGCCAGAAGGTTGTCCCCGACATGCTCTTGGAGCCCGGGGGAAGCATGTTATCGAGGATGGAGAGCTTCTTCAGATCATAGGGATCGGTCGGAGCGATCCAGGGCGAGAAGATGGCGATAAACAGCACGACAACGGCAATGAAGAAAGCGACAACGGCCAGCGGACTTTCGCAGTAGTCAGAAACAAACCGGCGGAACGGGGTTTGGACGCCGCGTTCCCCGGGGAGCATCGTCACTCCGTCGGCTCCCCTACTCATGCCTTTGCTCCCTGCAACCGGACGCGCGGATCGAGCACCGAATAGAGGATATCGACGACCAGATTGATGACGATGAAGGCGATGACGACGAGCGTCAGGTAGCTGACCACCACTGGCCGGTCGAGGAGGTTGATGGAATCGATCAGCAGCTTGCCGAGACCCGGCCACGAAAAGACCGTCTCGGTGACCAGGCTATAGGCGAGCAGACCGCCCAGTTCGAGGCCGAGGACGGTCACGATGGGAATGACAATGTTCTTGAGCAGATGAACGAAGATGACCCTGAAAGGGCTCAGGCCCTTGGCGCGCGCAAACTTGATGAAATCCATGAATATGGTCTCGCGCACCCCGCTGAAGGTCAAACGGATGACAAGAGCAATCTGGGTCAACGCCAGGTTAAAGGCCGGTAGGATGATGTGGGCAAGCCCGTTGAGGGTGAAGATGCTGAAGTGCATACCGCCGATCTCGACCGTCTGGCCGCGGCCGTTGACGGGCAGCCATCCGAGCTCGACACCGAAAAACATGATGAAGATGATCCCGACCCAGAAGCTGGGTAGGCTGAAGCCGAGAATGGATCCCGCCATGATCGTCCTGCCGCTGATGGAATGGGGCTTCAAACCCGCCCATAGGCCGAGGGGAATGCCGCAAATGATGGTCAGGAAGAAAGCGCTCAGGGCGAGTTCCAGGGTCGCCGGCAGACGGTCGAGGATGAGGCTTCCGACCGGCGTGCCGAAGACGAAGGAGCGGCCAAGGTCGCCGGTTAAAAGGTTCCCCATGAAGACGAAGTACTGCTCGTGAACGGGCAGGTCCAGCCCCAACGCCTGATGCGCCTGATCGAGGCACGCGGCGTCGCAATCGGGTGTGACCAGCAGGTCCACTGGGTCGCCAATCAAATTAATGCCGGAAAAGACAAGCAGAGTGATAAGGAAAACCACCACACACGCCTGCATGGTACGGCGCAGGATGTACACCGTCATCGATCGCCTCCCAACTCATGGCCCAAGGACACGTGCCGCTGTCCGAAAGGATAATTCGAAATCCTTGCAATGCCAAATCCTTACAATACCAGAGCTTGTGGAGTTCGGTTTGCAGGGAAACGGGATGTGTTGCGGATTGACACAACTGGAGGCTGGGTTTGACGATTGGGGTTCAGCCAGCGACAATGACCGGCTGCCGCGCTCGACTACTTTGCGAGGCGGATAAGCATCGGTAGCGCGCTCGGAGATACGGGCGGGCCAGTTAGGAGGGAATGTACATGTCACCTCAGAAAACCTGGGGCCGGTCTCAGCGGCCTGTAGTCAGAGCTAATCGCCACGCCGTTTCCGCCGGCCACCCCATGGCGGCCTTGGCCGGCTTTCAGGTATTGGAGGCCGGTGGTAACGCCATTGACGCCGGCGTCGCCACCGCGCTTGCCACGAATGTCTTACAGAGCGAATTGACAGGCATCGCCGGTATCGCGCCCGCCGTCGTCTATCTGGCGGACAGCGGCAAGGTGATCTCGGTCCAGGGGAACAGCGCTTGGCCCAAGCTCGCTTCCTGCGAGTACTTTCACAAGCACCACGGCGGCGAGATTCCCCTTGGCATCCTGGAATCGCAGACACCGGCGGCCGTCGACGCCTATCTCACGGCGCTTGAGCACTTTGGTACCATGAGCTTCACCGAAGTGGCGGCGGCGGCCATCCGCTTCGCCCGCGACGGCTTCCCCATGTATCCCCTCCTGGCCCAGCTCATTGATGAAAAGCCGATGCCTTGGCCGACCACGCGGAAGCATTTCAAGCCCGAGGGACGGGCGCCAGAAGTGGGGGAGTCTTTCGTTCAGGCTGAACTCGGCTCGACCATCCAGTTCCTCGCCGACGAAGAGAGCAAGGCCGCCAAGAAGGGGCGAGTAGCGGGACTGAAGGCGGTCCACGACGCGTTCTACAAGGGCGACATCGCACGCAAGATCGATACATTCTACCGCGAGAACGGCGGCTTGGTGCGCTACGAGGATCTGGCCGAATATCGCGGCGGCCTCATCGAGCCCCTCAAAACCCGCTTCATGGATATGGACATTCACGCCTATCCACCCGGCGGCGTCATGTTCCTGGAGAGCCTGAATATCCTGGGCGACTTCGATCTCGAAGCCATGGGTCACAATACGCCGTCATACATCCATACCTTGACCGAGGCCTTCAAGTTGGCCTTTGCCGACCGCGAGGCCTATGTCGGCGACCCTGATTTCGTCGATGTGCCCTGGGATACACTGTTGTCGCCGGCCTTCGCGGCCCAACGCCGCGACAAGATTGACCCGGACAAGGCTTGGCCCGATATGCCGGCGCCCGGAGACGTGGGCCGGGGCAGCCCGGCGGCGGCCGGCGGCGCCCCTGGCACGCCGGACCAAGAGCGGCAGACGAGCGCCGATGCGGGAACGTCGTACTGTTGCGCCGTCGACGGCCACGGGAACGCCTTCTCATGCATGATTAGCGGCGGTAACGCCAATGCGCCGGTCGTGCCCGGGACCGGCTTCGGGCTCGCTCATTTCGGCATCTCGAGCTTTACCGATCCCAGTCACGCCAACTGTGTCGCCCCCGGCAAGCGCATGCGCAGCGGCGGGCCGGCGATGATGGTCCAAAACGGTGAACGGGTAATGCCGTTCGGCACGCCGGGAAGCGATGTCATCCCCCAGGCCATGACGCAGGTCCTGCTCAACATGTTCGTTTTCGGCATGGATCCCCAAGTCGCCGTGGAATCTTCCCGCTTCGCTACCTACAGCTGCCCGGCGCTTTTCTTCCCGCACGATTACGTCCCCGGTGAGTTGAAGATTGAGGCGACGCTGGCCAAAAAGGTGGGGCAAGCGCTCGTCGATGTGGGACACAAGGTAGTGGAATGGCCAGACCGAATCTGGCGCGCCGCTTCGGTCTGCGCCATTATCAGAGAGAGCGACACCGGGCTCATCCAGGGTGCGGCCGACAACCGCCGCGACGCCTATGTGATCGGGTGGTAGCTGTGATCACACGGTCACCGTGATGGGGAAAAGGCAGAGTCAACGGTGCCGTATCGGAATCGATGTCGGCGGCACCTTTACGGATTTCGTCCTCGCCGAAATGGAAAGCGGCGCTTTGACGCGCTTCAAGGAGGCGAGCGTCCCCAGCGATCCGTCGCGATCCGTCGAGAACGGACTTCCCGTCCTTGTCGAGAGGGCCGGCGTACGGCCCGACGATGTTGAATTGATCGTCCACGGAACGACCCTTCTGGTCAACGCCATCATTCAACGCCGCGGCGCCAAAGTGGCATTGGTCGTTTCCAAGGGCAATCGGGGTATTCTGGAGATCGCCCGCGCTAACCTGGCCCATACCCAGGACTTCACCTTGCGCAAGGAGGAGCCCCTGGTCCCACGCGACCTGATCTTCGAGACCTCGGCCAGGACTCTCACCGATGGCACCGTCATCGATCGCCCTGCCGAGGGCGAGACGGCGGCTATCGCCGGGCGGATTCGGGACACCGGCATCGAAGCCGTTTCGGTGCAGCTCCTGAACTCGTACCTTCACCCCGAGATGGAAAGCGAAGTGGCGGAGGAGCTGAGAGATCACCTCGACGGCATTCCCGTCACTGAGTCCGCCTATATCTGGCCGGAGCTCGGCGAGTTCGAGCGCGCCCTCATCTCCATCATGAATGCCTACGTTCAACCCATCATGGAAAGCTATCTTGACGGATTGACCCAGCGCATCCGCAAGGTCGGGATCGATGCCCCCATCTATATCACCGCTTCCAACGGGGGTACTGTCGGCATCGAAACGGCGCGGCAACGCCCCATCGATACGGTGCTGTCGGGGCCGGCATCGGGCGTCGTGGCGGCGATGCGGGTGGCGGCAGTATCCAAGCACACCGACATCATCACGGTCGATATGGGGGGGACCAGTTGTGACGTTTCGGTCGTTCAGGGCGGCGAGCCCTCCTTCACCACCCAGTCCCACGTCGGTGACCTACCGCTCAACCTGCCGGTCCTTGACGTTTCGGCCATCGGTGCCGGCGGTGGCTCCATCGTTTGGGTCGATCCGCAGGGGGTCCTCAAGATCGGACCGCAGAGCGCCGGCGCCGATCCGGGACCGGTCTGCTACGGCCGCGGCGGAAACCAGCCGACGATCACCGATTGTTACCTTCTGATAGGTTACATCCATCCCGATCACTTTCTGGGTGGGCGCATGCAACTCGATTCGGTAGCGGCACAGACGGCCCTGGAAGAGGTCGCCGAACGCGCCGCGATCGATGGTGAGAACCGCGCCGTCAAAGCCGCCGCGGCGGCCCTCAGTGTCGCGACGGCCATCATGGCGGCGGAACTTCAAAAGGGGGTGGCGCGGCGCGGCGAGGACCCGTCGGACTTTACCCTCATGGCCTTCGGCGGCGCCGGCCCGACGCACGCCAACCTTCTGGTCGAGGAAGCGGGCCTGACCTCCTTCATCGTGCCACCCGCCTCTAGCACCTTCTGCGCCCTTGGCGCCATCCTGGCCGACGTCAAACGAGACTATGTCCGTTCGCAACACATCCTCTTGGACGAGTGCGACGCCGCTGAAAATGCACTCTTGGAGATCTTCGGCGGGATCCAGGAGGAAGCTGCCGCATGGATCAAGCAAGAGGGTGACCTTCTGGGCCAACCGCAATTCACTGCCACCCTCGAGATGCGGTACGCGGGTCAGGCCTTTGATTTGCAGGTGCCGCTTCCAGATGAACTGCGGACCCATCCGCAGCCGGCGGCCATCACCGAACTGTTCCACCGGATCCACGAGCGGCAGTACGGTTTTCGTGATCTCGACAGTGCGACCGAGGTGATGACGGAACGCCTGCGCGTCACCGGTCGGATCACGCCGGTGACGCTGTCTGGGGTGGAAAAGCGGGCGGCCCCCGAGCCCGCGACGACGCGGCGCGTGTTCAACGACGGATCGTTCCTTCTGGCACCCGTCTTCCTGCGCCGCGATCTTGGCGAAGGAGCCACAATCGCCGGCCCCGCCATCGTCGAGCAGGAGGACAGCACGACCTGGATTCTGCCGGGCTGGTCTGCCAGGGTGGACCAAATTGGCAACATGCTGGTCGCGGCGAATGGGAAGGTAGGTTGAGGTGCGGTCGATCTTTCTTCCTGATCATTCAACCACTCGGTGACGCCATGAAATTGGGCTCGGCCTTATTGGAAATCATGAGCAAAAAGGTGTCGGCGGTTGCGGACGAGATGGCGCTGACGCTCAAGCGCACGTCGCGGTCCACCTTCGTCAAGGAGGCGGGAGACTTCGGTGTCGGCGTCGCCGACCTCAACGGACGCATCTTCGCCTGGCCGTCCGATTCTACGGTGTCCGGGGTGTCATCCATCTTCTACCCCATCGAAGGGCTGGTCGACGCCATCAGCGACCTTGAGCCGGGAGACGTGATCGGGACCAACGACGCCTATACCTCGCAGGGCTTGGCTACACACCTCTCCGACTATCACTTGGTCCGGCCGATTTTTCATGATGACCGGATCGTTGCCTACGGGTGGTGTTTTTGCCATTTCTGCGACGTTGGCGGCCGTGTGCCGGGCAGCGTCTCGCCAACCAATCTCGAGATATTTCAAGAAGGACTGCGGGTTCCGCCGATAAAGTTGGTCCGCCGGGGGGCCCTCAACGAGGATTTCATCACGATCTTTACCGCTAACAGCCGCACCCCCGACCTCAACATGGGCGACTTCAAGGCCCTGTTGGCGGCTCTCAGAACGGGCGAGCAGAAAGTGGAACGCCTCATTGCTCGGCACGGGGTAGAAACCTTCATGGCCTGCCAGGAAGAGCTTCAGGCCTATTCCGAGGCCAAGGCGCGCGACGTGCTGCGCGCCCTTCCCGACGGCGTCTACGAGTTCTGGGACTACGTCGACGACGACATGGTCACGCGGATTCCCTTTCGCATCAGACTCAAGGTGACCATCCGCGACGGTACGGTGCACATCGATCTGACCGGTACCGACCCGCAGGTACCGGGCTCTCTCAACTACCCTTCCATGGGGCAATTGCGCAGCGGCTTTACCCGCCGCTTGGTGACCTTCATATGCACCGGCGACAAGACGATCCCTTTTAACGCCGGCATCTTCCGGCCGTTCAGCGTCACCAATCCACCGGGCCACGTGCTGCACGCCGAATACCCCGACGCCATTAGTTCTCGGGTCGACACCACGCGGCGTCTGAACGACGTTATGAACGGAATTCTTTTGAAGGCGGTGCCGGATCGAATGGCGGCGCCCGCCGGCGGCGCCAGCGTCACCTTGGTGCTGAGTGAGCACGACCCCAGGGGAGGCCAACAGATCGTCAACGTTTTACAGTCCATGCGCGGCGGCATGGGTGCCTTCCGAGGCAACGACGGTGTCGATGCGCGCGACGTCAGTTACGTCAACATGAAAAACCAACGCCTTGAGACCATCGAGGGCCAGTCGGGCGTCATCATTCGTGACTACGACGTGCACGCGGACTCAGGCGGTCCGGGCCAGTGGCGCGGCGGGGTCGGACAGATGATGACAGTGGAGGCCCGACGTGACGGCAGCACTCTTATTATCCAGGGAATGGATCGCATCCGCTTTCCCGGTTGGGGCGTCTTCGGCGGCCGGCCCGCGGCACCCTTCCGCATCGTTCTCAACAAAGGCCGCCCCGAGGAGAAGGAGTTAAGCCGCCTCGACCGTCTGGACCTCAACGCTGGCGATACGGTGACCATCATGATGCCCGGCGGCAGCGGCTACGGGGATCCGTTTGAGAGGGATCCCGAGGCGGTGATGGATGATCTCCGCCTAGGCTTCGTAACCCGTGCTGGTGCAAAACGCGATTTCGGTGTCGTAGCTACCAACAAGGGCCTCAATCGCCAGGCGACGGAAAAGTTTCGGACAACGAGGGTCAGGCAGAACGTGCGTGCCGAGTTCGATTTCGGCTCGGAGCGCGAGGCTTGGGAGCGGGTGTTCGACGATGCCACCTTGCTCGAACTCAACCGCCAGCTTATGACCCTGCCGCGATCTCAGCGGTTCGACAAGCGGCACTGGATTTTTGAGCAGGTGGTGCCCGACATGCCCGCCGCTGGAATGGGCCGAGTGGCCGCTGCCATCGGCGATCCAGACGAAGCTCGGGCAAGGTTGGCTGATGCCATGGCCAAGGTGTTTGGGAACTCTACCGAGAGCCCCGCGCACTCGCGATGACGGTTTCCCCGGGCAAGAAGAAGGCGGCCTCCCCGCGCGAGGAAGCCGCCTTCAGTTGAACGCTTAACTACTTCTTGGAGACGCTCTGCGCCAGGGTCCACTGGTCGGAGCGCGGCGCCACCTTAAGGCCCTTGCGGGCCGCCATGATCACCTTTGTCCAGTAGAGCGGCCACACGGCCACCTCCTCGGCGGCCAGCGCGAAGGCCTCCTGGATAATCTTCTCACGGGTCAGCCGGTCGGTGGTGTTCACCAACGTCTCCGCCATATTGTCAAAGTTACGGTTGGAGAACCGGCCCCAGTTGGCCATCCCGTAGCCCTCGGAAGGATCGAAAGTGTGGAGCGCGGTAACCAGCGAACCGGGATCCGCGTTCACCGAACCGAGCGACGACAACGGTATGCTCCCCGTACCCTTGCGCCGGGCCGAGTTGTAGCTGGCGTTGGGGACGACGACGACCGTCGACTCAATACCGACCGCTGACAGCATCTGCGCAAAGGCCTGAGAGACCTTGACGTCGTTGCCATACTTGGCCTGGGCGGTATGGATGCCGAGCTTGAAGCCATCACCGAAGCCGGCTTCCTTGAGCAGGCTCTTGGCCAGCTCCGGATCATATTTCGGAACCTTGATGGCGGGGTTGTAGCCAAAGCCACCAAGGAACACGATCTGGCTCGCCGGAGTGCCCTGGCCGTTCATGATGCGATCGACGATCGCCTGGCGGTTGATGGCGTGATTAATGGCCCTGCGCACCCGCCAGTCCCGCAAGGGGTTGGGAACGATCGGCTTGCCATCCTTGTCGGTCACGAAAGGAGAGCGCAGCCGGCTGTGGTCCGGCCACATCATGATGGTGCGCCGCGAAGATTCCTTGAACACGTCGACCCGGTCATCTGCTTCCAGCGTCGCCACCATTGTCGTCGGCACCTCGTTGATGACGTCAACGCTACCGCCTAAAAGTGCGGCAACACGTGCCGGATCGCTGTTGATGGGCCGCAATATCACCTTGTCCCAAATGGGCTTGCCGCCCCAGTAATCGGGATTAGCCTCGAAGGTGATGTGGTCGCCCTGGCGGAATTCCACGAATTTGTATGGCCCGGTGCCGACCAAGCCCTTGCCGGCGTTGTAGTCATCAGGCTTCAGGCCGGTTCCGTTCTTGCGCGAGATGATGTGGGCGATGGAGAGGTCGTCGACCAAAAGCGGATAGGCCTTGGGGCTTGAAACTTGGATCGTATAGTCGTCGATCTTCTTGTATGCCTTCCCGCCCTGGAGAAAATATCGGTCCATAGGAACCGTGGCGCCGGGAATGCCCTGTTTCACCCGATCGACCGTGAACATCACGTCATCAGCGGTGAATGGCGAGCCGTCGTGCCATTTCACGCCCTTACGCAGCTTGATCTCCCAGACCTTGTCGTCGAGGGGCTTCCACGAAACGGCGAGGTCTGCATTGATTTCCGCCTTGGGGCCCTGTTCCACCAGGGAACCAAACATGTGGTCGATCACCGCGAGATTCGCCCAGTTGTTGCGGAAGTGGGGGTCGAGCGAAGTGGTTTCGGTCAGCACACCGATAGTCAAGGTTTCTGCGGACGATGCACCGACGACGGCGACGGTAGCGATTGCGCCGAGAAAGGCGCGACAAAACGTTCTCATGATTTGTTCCTCCTCTTAGCGTGTAAACGTGAAGTCGAGTTGTCACGGGGCCCTGTTGGATCTTGCCGGACCCTTTAGAATATCCGTGCGCTCGATCACTGAATCCCAGTTTCACCGTAGACCGGGGCTAAATAATCTGGCGCCAGCATTCGACTAAAGATTAAAGGAGCTTCTACTTGACCGTGTCAAGGTGCGTTCCGGCCAACCTCCCGATTGCGGAGAGAGGGAGGAGCTCTACCGTTGGAGATATGGATGGCGTCGGCAAGAGGGAGAGCGGCGGTGCTCTCGTCTAACGGCGTCGCAATGTCCGTCTTTATGCGGTGATGCAAGAACGTATCGGTTATGACTCCCAGCGCATTGCGGCCTGGATGCCCGACCAGTGGTACGTTGCGATTCGACGCCTGTCCGTGCCGTTACGCCACGCCGCTCCCAGCAGTCGAGCCCTTGGACTTGATGCTGCGCTCCCGGTACGCAATGTAGGTCGTCGCTACGAAAATGATCGCCCCCCCGACCCAGGTCCAGATATCCGGCATCTCGGCAAAGTACGCGTACCCAATCAAGGCTACCCAGGGAAGCTTCAGGAACTCAAACGGCGCAACGACGGTGATGTCCGCCTCCTTTAAGGCCTGTGCGCGGCACAGGTTACTCAGGCTGCTGATTGTACCTATACCGATCAAAGGCAGGAGATGCCCGAGGGAAGGCGTCGTCCATACGGGAATTGCTGCAACCAGGGTGACCGGTGTTGCAACGAGTGCCCCGAAGAGTGTTGTAGTCAGGCTCGAGTCAGTGCGCGAGAGCACCTTGATAACGATGTACACAAGGCCCGCCATGGCCGAGGAAACCAAGACCATGCTGGAGCCAATGTCGATTACCTCCCATCCGGGTCTCACAATTAGGAGTGTCCCCAAGAATCCCACCACCACTGCGGTGACCCTTCGGGCGCGGATTACCTCACCCAGGATCAGCAAGGCCAGCAGGGTGGCAAATAACGGTGCCGAAAAACTGAGGGCCGAGACCTTGGCCAGGGGAGCGAGACTTAGGGCCATAAAAAATAGCAGCATGCTCACACCCTGAATGCCGCCCCGCACCAATTGGAGGCCAAGCCGTTGGGTCTTGAGCCGCGCAAACCCGATCCGCCCGATTATCGGGACGAAGATCAAAACCCCCAGCAAGCAACGGAAGAAGGCGATCTCGAACGGATGCATCTCTCCCGAGAGGGAGCGGATGATACCGTTAGTCACCGCCGCGCAAATAGTGGAGGCGACGGCCAAAATCATGGCCCGGTGTATGCCGGGCAATGCCGCTAACGCCATCCAGATCCGGCGAGGTGAAGGGATCATCGCGCTGTAGAAGAGATGAGCATGGAAGCGCTATTCTGGCAGGTGGATCGCCGCCTGTCCCCTTTTCCTGGTCGGGGCAAGGCGGTTCCTGAACGAGATGTTCCGCGATGTCATCCTACCCAACTTTGCGAACCTCCCCGAACGCGATGGGGGGCAGACTGAACGCCGTTTCGTTAACTCACTGAAAACAAACAAAACCGTGGTCGTTTTCAGTCTGGGGCTATCCCACCCTACCAGGACTCGAAAATGGCGTTATTTTACCTCGTAATTTCAATAGCTTACAAGGCTAAAACGACGCACCCATCCCTTCGTCGTCGTACCCCCCGTGTCTGTGGCGATCCTCAATGCACCTTCGCCCCTCGGGACGCTCCACCCCTCTGTCTCATCTCCGATTTCTGGCCCATCTTCTTTCCCTTCGGTCACTACGATGAGCCAGAAATTCTCCCTTACGCAAATCCCCCAATATGTCCCAAAAGCGCTGACGTCAAACAGTCTTCGACAAGATATTTAAAAGCCACGCTCCCGGTGCCGTCTCGCAGTCTGATCTTCATGCTGCGTCCCAGCGCCGACTCCACGGGTCTTGTAGGAGCGTTTCTGAC
>JASLZL010000035.1 GCA_030754885.1 Rhodospirillales bacterium
TTGTCGAGCTGCAAATGGCCATCAACGACTACCTCGAACAGCACAATGCTAACCCCAAGCCCTTTGTCTGGGCTGCATCCGCCAGTTCCATCATCGAAAAGGTCAACCGTGGGAAACGAGCGTTGGAATCACAACACTAGCGTGTTCGGCCGCCGTTTCGACCGTATATTACGGCTCTCATCGGGTTATGGGCGGTCCTCCGGGACAGGGCGCGATGTGGCCGTCGGCGGACCTTTGCTTTATGACTACACACCTAGACCTTCGGCCGGGAAGAAAGCGCGGAGAAAACCATGCTCTCTTGCGATAACGGACTCATCGGATACGGCAGCTCGGTCTACGAGAAGCGGGCCACGCGCACGGAATACTCCTATCTGGCCGAGGCGGCGCGCGCCGCCCTGGCCAGTGCCGGGGTGGACAAGTCCGAAGTCGACGGCCTGGCCATAAGCTCGACGACACTGCCCCCCGACAACGCGGCGACGGCGGCTGAGTACCTAGGCCTTGAACTATCTTGGGCCAGCGTCTCGACGGCTGGCGGAGCGGGCGCGGTCATCTCGGCCATAAACGCTACCCAGGCCGTCGAATCGGGCAAGGCGCGCTATGTTCTCTGCCTTGCCGGCGGCGCCCAGGACATGGCGTTCTTCCAGGACCGCATGCTCCGCTTCAACGCCGCCATCGCGGATTATCTTGCGCCCCACGGCTTCGGCGGCATGAACGGCCTGTTCGCCATCATTACGCGTAAGCACATGGAACGCTATGGCACTGGGCGGGAACAATTGGGGCGCATCGCCGTTCACCAGCGCGCCAACGCGCGGCTGAATGAGCAAGCCCTCCTGCGTGACCCGATGACCATGGAGGACTATTTGAACGCGCCCGTCATTGCCGATCCGCTGGTTCTGTTCGATTGCGTTTTGCCGTGTTCGGGGGCCGAAGCGGTCCTCGTCGGCCCCCTCGATCGTGTGGCCAAGGAAAAGCAGGTGCGGGTTCAGGCCGGTGCCGAGCGGCACAATCACCCCGTCGGTGAAGTGGCGCCCCTGAGCGGAGGATGGGAGGTCTTTCGCGACGATCTTTTCAACGAAGCCGCCCTTGGCCCTGGGGATATGGACTTCGTCCAGGCCTATGACGATTACCCGATCATGGTCGCAATTCAGTTGGAGGATCTGGGGTTCTGCGAGAAGGGCGGCATCGGACCATTTCTTGAGGCGAACACCATGACGTGGGACGGCTCGTTCCCGCTCAACACGGGCGGCGCGCAGTTATCTTGCGGCCAGTCCGGCGGCGGCGGCGGTTTGATCACCTTGGTCGAGGCGGTACGCCAGCTTCGGGGCGAGGCCGGACCGCGCCAAATGAAGAATGCCAACCACGGGTTGGTATCGGGTTACGGCATGGTCGGATACGGACATGGCCTGTCGGCCAGCGCAATGATTTTGGAATCAGTGACATGACAGCAACGCAATCCAACCCCGCCTACCCCCAGCCGCGCGAAACCCCAACCAATGCGCCCATGCTCGCCGCCTGGCGGGAAGGGATGCTGGCCCTGCAAGAATGTGATGTCTGCGGCCATGTCTTCTTTTATCCGCGCTCCGTTTGCCCAAATTGCTGGGACCCTAGCCTGACGTGGATCACCTCGGACGGCAGAGGGCGGATCGTTTCGTTCAGCCGCATCCATCGTGGGCTTCCCGAAGCCTTCGCCGACGAAGCGCCTATCGTGTTGGCCGAGATCGCGGTGACGGAAGGCGCCTTGATGTTGGCGCGCATCATTTGCGACGATGCCGAGGCCATTCAAAGCGCCCTGCCGGTTCGCCTGCTCTCAAAGCCCGAGGCCGCCCGCTATCCCCTGCCCACCTTCACCCTCGACTGAATGACATGTCGATTGAGAAGATGATGGACGCCTTCGCCGCCAATCGCACGGCAATCGAACGAGAGCCCCTTCCCCCTAATGTCGGGGCTATCTTAGATCAGGCCGTCGCCCGGCATGATGAGCGCCCGTTCTGGGTGTCCGTCGATGATGGCGTAACGCTGAGTTATCGGCAGTTTTTCCAGCGGGTCGAACAATGCACCTGGGCCCTGGCCGGCTTCGGTGTCGAACGCGGCACCCATGTCGCGGTCATGCTTCCTAACATTCCGGCCTTTGCCATCACTTGGATCGCCTTGGCACGGCTGGCGGCGGTAATGGTCCCCGTCAACACCCGCTTCACAAGCCGGGAATTAGAATACGTTCTGAGCCAAAGCGAGGCGGAGATCTTGGTCATTGATCGGGAATATTGGGAAACCCTGCAAGGGATCGATGCAGCAACGGTGTCGGTACCGAGGTCACGAACAATCGTGCACGGCGGATTGGCTCGGGATTATCCACACAACTGGGATGCGCTCCTCGATACCGCGTCGCCCGGGTGCATCGCAGATAGTAAGCCCGACGCGGATGAATTGTTGACCATCCAATACACGTCGGGTTCGACGGGCTTTCCGAAAGGCTGCATGCTGGCGCACCGGTACTGGACGATCATTGGACGCGTCCGTTCGCGACACAGCCCGCCCGTCCAAAGAATGATGCTCGATATGCCGTTTTACTACATGGGCGGCCAATGGCGTTTGCTGATGGCGCTCTACTTGGGCGCCACCGTGTTCGTCGCGCGACAGATGAGCATGAGCCGTTTTCTCGATCGCCTGATCGACCATCGGATCGACTTCTGTTCGGTTTCGAACGCGCTGGCAAAGTTACCCGACGATCCCCGCTATGCGGATCTCGGCCTGGTCTGGGCCGCATCGACGGACCTCAACAAGGACCTTCATCAAGGATTCGAAGACCGCGTCGGCGCACCAATCCGCGAAATTTATGGCACCACCGAAACCGGATCCACGCTTTCGATGCCGATCGAGGCGATCCACATGACGGGCTCGGGTTCGTGCGGACTCCCGGTTCCGTATCGTGAATGCATGATTGCCGATGGCCAAGGACACGAGGTCCCGACCGGAAAGACCGGCGAACTTTGGGTCAGCGGCCCCGGCATCATGCAGGGCTATTTCAAGCGCCCGGAAGCCGACGCGGAAGTCATGCGCGGCAAATGGTTCAGGACCGGGGACTTGTTTTTTAAGGACCAGGACGGCTTCCACACCATTCGCGGACGTATCAAAGACGTGATCAGGCGAAGCGGCGAAAACATCGCCGCCAGTGAGATCGAGGCGGTGCTCTACGAGATGCCCGAGATTCTGGACGCCGCCGCCGTCCCGGTGGCGGATCCCGATCGTGGCGAGGAGGTAAAAATCTGCATCTTGCTCAGACCCGGTCTCGGAAAAGAAAGCCTGCCGCCCGAGAGGATCATGGCGTTCTGCCGGGACCGCTTGGCCAAGTTCAAACTGCCCCGATACATCGCCTATCTGGACCGATTGCCAAAGACGGCAAAAGGATCGATCGCTAAACAGAAACTGCATACCGAAGGCAAGGATCCGCGAGAGACCAGTTTCGACACCGTGGACGGCGTCTGGCGTTGATCGCCGGCCGAAGAGGGGGAAGTTTGACAGCCCCGAGAGGACTCACTACGCTGGTGGCAAGGACATAAAATTCCCTTGAATTTCAATGGATAACAAGTGTCCAAGCTGAGGAAACGTCATGCAGTTGGACCCCATCTTACTAGAGATTCTCAACAACAAGGTGGCAGCGGTCGCCGACGAGATGTTTTTCGCCCTGCAGCGCGCCTCGCGTTCGGCATACGTCAAGGAAGGAGCAGACTTCGGCGTCGCGCTCTTGGACGTGAACGGCAAGGTCTTCGGCTATCCGCCCTCTACCACGGTGCAGTTCCTCCTCGATATCGAATGCTGGCCGACCATCGCCGCCGTGCCTGACCTGGAAGAAGGCGACGTCATCATCGCCAACGACCCCTACATGACCCAGGGGCTTTCGACCCACCTGCCCGACATTCACATGATCCGACCCTATTTCCATGGCGGTCAAATCGTCGCCTATGGATGGTGCTTTATCCATGCCACCGACATCGGCGGACGGGTGCCGTCATCCATCTCGCCGTCTAATCACGAAATCTTCCAAGAAGGCCTGCGCATCCCGCCCATGAAGTTCGTCAAGAAGGGCACTTTGAACGACGACGTGGCCCAGGTCTTCAAAGCCAACTGCCGAATTCCTGAGACCAACATGGGCGACCTCAGGGCCATGTTGGGCGCCATGCACACAGGCGATCAGCGGATCGCGGCTTTGATCGAAAGCCACGGCATCAAGACTTTCCTCTCCTGTCAGAAGGACCTTCAGGACTATACCGCCAACAAGGCCCGTGACGTGCTGCGCCTCCTACCCGACGGCGAGTATGAGTTCTGGGACTACATGGACGACGATTTGGTGAGCCGCATCCCGATCCGCATCCGGGTCAAGATGACGGTCGACGACGGACGGGTGAACATCAACGTCACCCACACAGACCCGCAAGTTTCGGCGGCCTATAACGTGCCCACCGCCAACGGCCGCAATTACTGGCTGACCATGCGAATCACTACCTTTATGACGACGCACGACCAGACCATGGCGATGAACGCCGGGCTCTATCGCCATATCACGGTAACCAACCCGCCGGGCACCGTGATGAACGCCGAGTTCCCAGACGCGGTCGGCGTACGCCATGCCACGGCCCGGCGCCTCAACGACGCCATGACCGGCGCTATCCTCAAGGCGGCACCCGATCTCATGGCGGCGCCCACATGCGGCGCCAGCTGCCCCATGGTGCTGGCCGAGTACAACGCCACGGGGACCAAACGCAACGTCATGGTTTTGGAACCCATGCGCGGCGGCATGGGCGCACGCAACGGCCATGACGGCGTTGACGCCCGTGACGGCGCCATGTCCAACATGCAAAACCATCCCATCGAGATCGTCGAGGCGGAAGCCGCTGTCCTCATCCGCGAATACGACGTGTGCACAGATTCGGGCGGACCCGGCCGCTGGCGCGGCGGCGTCGGCCAGCAGGTGACGGTGGAGATACTGCGCGACGGCGGTACCATCTTGGCGCGCGGCATGGAACGTCTGCGCTTTCCCGCCTGGGGCGTCGGCGGCGGCAAACCCGCCCAACCCTTCCGCGCTATCTTGAACCGGGGCAAGCCGAACGAAGAACGCCTGGCCAAGATTGACGAATTGCACGTCAACGCCGGCGATACCGTCACCATCTTGAACCCGGGTGCCAGCAGCTACGGCGATCCCTACTTACGCCCGCCCGAGACGGTGCGCATTGACGCCGAACTCGGGTTCATCAGCCGCCAGGGCGCGGCGGACGACTACGGAGTCGTCATCACCGATGAGGGCACGGTCGATAAGGCCGCCACCAAAGCGCTGCGAGCCGCCCGGCCACGCGACAACCGGCGCACCGATTTTGACTTCGGTCCCGAACGCGAAGCTTGGGAAGCGGTCTTCGACGATGCCGTCATGCGCGAGCTTAACCGCCGTCTTTACACCCTGCCCAAATCGGTGCGCCAGGAGAAACGCCGTTGGATTTTTTCCCAAGCCGTCCCCGATTTACCGGTGGCCGGTGGGACGCCGCTGACACAAACGATGGGAGACCCGGACGCCATTCGGGCACGCCTTGACGGGGCCATGGCAGAAGTGTTCGGTGACGTTTAAAGGGTGAAGGAGCAGTCGTGAAACTTGACCCCGTACTCCTGGAAATCCTCAACCACAAAGTAGTGGCGGTGGCCGATCAGATGTCATCGGCGTTGCAGCGTGCCTCGCGCTCTACCTACGTCAAGGAGGCCAGCGATTACGGTGTCGCCTTGGTCGACCGCGAGGGCCAGGTCTTCGGCTTTCCCAGCAACAGCGGCGTCAATACTATCGACCGGCTGTGCGGCACCGCTATCCGAGCCGTTCCTGACCTGGCGCCGGGCGACGTCATCGCCACGAACGACGCCTACACATCCGGCGCCCTGTCGACGCACCTGCCTGACATCCACATGCTGCGGCCTTATTTTCACAAAGGCGAGATTGTGGCCTTCGGATGGTGTTTCATCCACTTCCAAGACATGGGCGGGCGGGTGCCCAGTTCCATCACTCCATCGAATCACGATATTTTCCAAGAGGGCTTGATCATCCCGCCCATGAAGTTGGTCAAGAAGGGCACTTTGAACGACGATCTGGTCGGTGTCATCAAAGCCAACTGCCGCACTCCCGATCTTAATATGGCCGATATCAAAGCCATGTTGGGTGCCCTTCACGTTGGCGACGAGCGGGTGGCGGAAATCATTGAGCGCCACGGGCTGGACGCCTTCCTTAATTGCCAGACGGACCTACAGGACTATTCCGCTGAACGGGCGCGCAACGTGCTGCGTCGAATCCCCGACGGCACGCACGCTTTCTGGGACTATATGGACGACGACCTGGTAACCCGCATTCCGACCCGCATCCGGGTCGAGATGACGATTGCCGACGGCGCGATCCACGTCGATGTATCCGGCACCGATCCGCAGGTAGCGGCGGCCTATAACGTGCCCACCTTGGGCCAGCGCCATCCGTGGCTGATGATGCGCTTGACCGCCTTTATCCTGACCCACGACAAGACGATCCCCAAGAATGCCGGCATGTACCGATCGATCAGCTTCACCAATCCGCCCGGCACGGTAATGAACGCCGAGTTCCCCGACGCCATCGGTGTCCGCTCGGCCCCGGCCCGGCGTCTCAACGACGCCATGACGGGAGCCATACTCAAGGCCGCGCCCGAACTTATGGCCGGCCCCACTTGCGGCACTAGTTGTCCCTTGGTGTTGGCTGAATACGGGTCCGACGGTAACACGCGCATTGTCAACGTGCTGGAGCCTCTGAAGGGTGGCATGGGCGCGGCGGAGGGCATTGACGGCTGTGACGTCCGCGACGCCACCATGGCCAATCTGAACAACCACCCTATCGAGACCGTCGAGGCGGATACCGGAACCGTCATCCGCGAATACGATGTCTTCACCGATTCCGGTGGACCGGGGCGTTGGCGAGGCGGGGTCGGACAGGTACTTACCGTCGAAATTCTGCGCGACGGCGGCATCATCATGGCACGCGGCATGGACCGCATGCGGTTTCCCGCATTCGGCGTTCAGGGCGGCAAGCCGGGGGCACCTTTCCGGGCCGTGCTGAACAGGGGACGGGCGGACGAGCGCCTCTTACCCAAGATCGATCAGCTCCACGTTAACGCCGGTGATACGGTGACCATCCTCAACCCAGGCGCCAGCGGTTACGGTGACCCTTATCTACGCGAGCCGAAAAAGGTGCGCACCGACGTCGAATTGGGTTTCGTCAGCCGCTCGGCGGCGGCGTCCGAGTACGGTGTCGTTATCGACGATGACGGCGCCGTCGACGCCGACGCCACGAAGAAGGCCCGCGACGGCCACGTGCGCGACAACTACCGCGCCGAGTTTGACTTCGGGCCCGAGCGCGAGGCCTGGGAGGCGGTCTTCGACGACGAGACCATGGAGGAGATCAACCGCCACCTCTATGCCTTGCCCAAGTCGGTGCGCCAGGAAACGCGGCGGCGTATTTTTGAGAAGACGATCCCTGATCTTCCCATCGCCGGCGGTACGCCGCTGGCTCAAGTAATGGCCGACGCGGACGCCGCCAAGGTACGCCTGCGCCGCGCCATGAAGGAGGCTTTCGGTCCGGCCGAGCTTGGATAATAGGGATAACTGCAATACCATATTGCCCGTGGGGTCTATCGCGCCGCCCTTGAACCATCCGAGAGCGAGGATTTGCCATGCCGGATGCCATCGAAGAGATCGACAGTTCCCTGATTAGACAGCTCCAAGACCGCGGCTCCATCCGCGAGTACCGCCCCGATCCAGTCCCCGACGAGATGATCACAACGGTCCTCAACGCCGCCTGCCGGGCGCCATCGTCATGCAACCAGGAATCCTACAGCATTGTCGTCGTGCGCGATATTAAGACACGACGCAAGATCAGAGAGGCCTGCGGCGGCGGCCAGCCGCAGATCGAGCAGGCGCCGGTTTTTATCGCTTTCTGCGCCGATACCCGACGTGTTGCCCATGCCTGTGCAAAATACAACGAGCCGTTCGATGCCGAGCACTCCCTGGAAATGTTCCTGGTCAGTAGCATCGACACAGCACTTGTCGGCATGTGCGCCTCACTGGCTGCCGAGTCAATTGGCCTCGGCACGGTAATGATCGGCGCCGTTCGCAATGATGTTATCGCGGCATCGAAGATCCTGGGTCTGCCGCCCAAGGTCTACGTGGTCTTCGGTCTGTGCGTCGGATGGCCGGTCGAGGCGCCGCCGTGCAAGCCGCGCCATCCACTCAACATCGTCGTTCACCACGAACATTACGACGGAACAGGAATGGAAGACGGTGTAACAGAATATGACCGAACGCTTGCCGCACACTATCGATCCCGTGGGATGCCGACGGTCGATCATTCATGGTCGCAACACATGATAGATAGGTTCTCCGAGCCTCCACGCCCCGATCTGCGTGCCGAGCTTAAAGAACTTGGGTTCGATTTCCGCTAAGCCGCGCCCGATCCACAAGAGGACCCGCTTGAGCGATCCCCTACCACCAAATGAAATAGCGGGTAAACGGTCCAACCTTCGGGGCCTGGCGGACAAAGTTGACAGACACCTTGCCCCACATCCGCACCTTCCTTGAAAATTCGGAGATCGAGTTCGAGGTCATGGCCTGCGATCCCGCGTTGGCCGACACGGCCGTCTTCTGCGAACACTACGGTATATCGTTGGACCACTCCGCCAACGCCATCGTGGTCAAAACGAAGACCGGCGAACGCAAGTGCGCCGCATGCGTCGTGTTGGCGACGGCGCGCCTTGATGTGAACCACACGGTGCGCAAGAAGATCGGCGCGCGCAAGGTTTCCTTTGCCGGCGCCGAAGAAACTCTGTCCCTGACCGGCATGGACCTTGGCGGAGTCACACCCCTATGCCTGCCGACGGACCTGCCGCTTTGGATCGACGCCGAGGTTATGAAGCGACCCTACATCATCCTCGGCGGCGGCAATCGCCATTCAAAAATCCGGGTGCTTCCCGATATCTTCCGCCTCACCCCCAATACCGAGATCGTCGAAGGCCTTGCCCTACCCGGCCCGCCGCCGACGGCTGCTTAGGTCATGGCCTCACAATTTGGTGGCGCAAGTTCAAGATACGCGGTGATCGTGATAATGTGGACGAATCGGTATATATCCTTCGGAGTTCGCGGCAAATCGCATCAAGACAATTTTTCCCACCCGGTAGATTGACCTTGCCAACTTGATTGCGATCAGAGACTTTTCCCGCCGTATCCGTGATGTTTGAGCCTGTCGTTTCGGATCTTAATAGAACGCAGAGATGAAAAATCGTGTCTGATAAATTATCGCGTCTAGAAGTTCTTGCCCGTCTGACGAAGGAGAATTCCGATGATGGACGCCAAAAGCTGCTCCGCGAAGTCACCGATATGTTTATGGAGGCGCCCGAAGCCCTGAACGAACGGGAAGTCGCCTATTTCGGCGACATCATGGGCGGCATGGCCAATCAGGTTGAAACCATGGTCCGCCAGCATCTTTCCGAAACCATTTCCAGCGTCAGCAACGCACCGCGTGACCTAGTCCTCTCCCTCGCCAATGACGAGCTTGAGGTCGCACTGCCCCTGCTCCAGAACAGCGACGTCCTTCAAGATGACGATCTAGTCAAGATCGCACAAAAACAAAGCCCGGAACACCTCAACGCTATCGCCCAACGTGAGACGATTGGCGAAACCGTTACCGATGTGCTGGTCAAGAAAGGCGACAATACCGTTCTAGGCACGCTGGCCGACAACAACGGCGCCGAGTTTTCCCGCAACGGCATGGAGACCTTCGTTGAACGGGCAAAGGAAAATGACGACCTGGAACTGTCCCTGGCTAAGCGAAAAGACGTCCCCGCCGATCTCGCTCAAGACCTGTTCTGGCGCGTTTCCGACGCCATGCGCGAACAAATCCTCGGTGCCAATGAAGCCCTGGATGAATCCCAGGTCGATGAACTTCTTATGGAAGCTGAAAAATGGTTCGCCGAACAAAAAGGAAGGGGCACCCTGGATCAGGCCGAAAAGTTCATCGTGCGAAAGGAAAAGATGGGTCAGTTGGACAAGGGTCTGCTACTGGCCCTGATCCGTCAGGATAAAATACCGGAATTTATCGCCGGGCTCGGACGCCTTGCCAATATCAATATGGATATCGTTAGCCAAGCGGTCTTCGATCCGGAGTCCGAGAAACTTGCGATCATCTGCAAGGCAGCCGAAATCGATTACGACGTGTTTGGTGAAATCATCTATTTCATCAATCTCAACGAAAAGACCGAAGAAAAGGATATGGATGCCTTGATGGGAATCTATCAGCGCATCGACACAAGAAATGCGCAACGGACGCTGCGCTTCCTCCGCACCCGGCTCAACCTGCAAGAACAAAGCTAAGACCAAGGATCGGTGATAACGACACCGCAAGCAGACATCACCGGCGTTGCGTTAGGTGTCCTTAGACCTTCCTATTCGGCGGCGCGGACAGGTGCCTTGTCGGTCACCGGCGCGCCCCACTTGACGAGGACGGCGCGCAGCTTGGCCTCTTCTTCGTCGGTCAACGGGCGCACTGGATCGCGGGTATAGCCGGCGGGCAGGCCTATCATGTTAAGCCCCGCCTTATAGGGCGCCGGCACGACGCCCAGATAGCTGTTCACCTGTTTGATATCGATGGCCATCTGCATGAGGTCGCGGCGCTCTTGTTCGGCCATGGTCTGGTACTCGAAGATGCGGTCGGGGTTGCCGAAATACTCAAACGGGGAGCCGATCACGCCCCGGGCGCCCAACAACAGACCGGTCAGGGAAAAGAACGAATAACTGATCAAGATATTGATCTTGTCGTGGAAAAGAAGGCAGTTCTCGGTCTGGTGCTGGACGTCGTAGTTGTTGTCTTTGAGCGCCTCGGCGGGACACACGTCGAGGATGGCGGAAAGCTGTTCGTGGGTGATGCTGACGTTGTTGCGGTTGGGCGA
>JASLZL010000036.1 GCA_030754885.1 Rhodospirillales bacterium
GCCGTGTTGCCATTGGCGATCAACGCCTCCAGCCAATCCCTATCCTTGGGCGCAAGCTGGATCCTCACTTTCTTGCCCATACCGGCAGATTCGCATCAAATCCGCCTGTTGGGAATCCTTTGTTTCGAGCGGAACACTAGAATGTTGGCACCGGGCGCTGGACTTGGATCCGAACCTATCCGAAGCCCATTACAACATCGGATTGGCGATGCGCCATCGGGGCCGCATGGTTGAGGCGGCGGCGAGCTTCCAGCGTGCTGTCGAGGCCAACCCTACCTTCGCCAACGCCCATCTCGCCCTCGGCCTCGCACTCCAGGATCAAGACCGCCTGGGCGAGGCTGCCCAGTGTTACCGCCGCGCCATTGAGATCGACCCGGGTGATGTAGAGGCGCTCGTCAATTTGGGCAACGTGCTGCGCACTGAAGGCCGCCTCGACGAGGCCGTCGGCGCCTATGAGCAAGCCTTGGAGAGTGCGCCCGAGCGCGCCGAGATTCATTCCAACCTGGGTGTCGCCCTCCAGGAAAGGGGTGAATTGGAGACTGCGTTTACGAGTTATGACCGTGCGCTTGAGCTCAATCCCGATGATGCCGAGACACACCGCAACCGAGCCCAGGCGCTGCTGCTCGCTGGACGCTTCGCGGAAGGCTGGGAGGAATACGAATGGCGCTGGAAAACACGTCATCTAGCGGCCCAGGAGCGGCAATTTACCGAACCCCGGTGGGACGGCTCGGACCTTGACGGACGGACCATCGTCATCCATGCCGAGCAGGGCTACGGCGACACCATCCAGTTCGTCCGCTACATAGGTCTAGTGGCGGCCAGGGGCGGCCGAGTGGTTTTGGAATGCCCGGCGCCGCTGGCGCAAATAATGACCAGCGCACCGGGCGTCGAGACGGTGGTGGCCGGTGGCGCGACGCTTCCACCCTTCGACGTCCAGGCGCCACTCCTCGGCCTGCCCCGGCTCTTTCAGACCACCGCCGACACCATCCCTGGCGATGTCCCCTATCTTGCCCCGGCCGCAGCAGCCGTGAAGAAATGGCGGACGATTATGGACCTGTCCGGGCACCTCAGGGTCGGCATCGTCTGGCAGGGCAACCAGCGCCACCGGGGAGATCGGCTGCGCTCACCGGGGCTCAAGTCGCTCTGCCCTTTGTTCGATATTCCGGGGGTCGACTTCTACTCCCTGCAAAAAGATGATGGCGCCCGCCAGTTGGCCGAACTGGGACTGGCCAACGTGGTGCGCGATCTCACCGGCGATTTCACTGACTTCACCGATACCGCCGCCGCCATGCTCAATCTCGACCTGATCATCGCCTGCGACACGGCGGTCGCACACCTGGCCGGGGCGCTGGCCAAGCCGACCTGGCTATTGCTGCCGTTGGCGGCGGAATGGCGGTGGCTGACGGAGCGCGAAGACAGCCCCTGGTATCCAACGGCGCGGCTGTTCCGTCAGCGCTGCCTCGGCGATTGGGACGAGGTCATGGCCCGCGTCGGCGTTGCGCTCGACCGCGAGGCGTCGCCCTAATAGGAAAAGAATATTCCCTTTTCCGATCCCCCCCTGGCGGTGGGACGGGGGAACGATTACCATAGATTCGGGAGACATCCGAGAAACGTCGTCTGAAAGCGCCGGCATTCTGCCGTGCGTGGACCCGCATGGTCTGCCTGAATTACGAACCTGAGAAAAAATCACGCATGCAGTACCTAAGGTTCATCATCGACAATCGACGCTTTCTGGGCTTCGGCTTCCTCCTTTCCTTCTTCTTCAGTTTCGGCACCACCCCCATCATCGCGCTGTTTGGCGGTGAAATCAGAGCCGAGTACGGTCTGTCGCACGGTGACTTTGGTGTCCTTTATTCCATTGCCAACGTGGTCGCCGCGGTGGGTATCGTTTGGTTCGGCCGCATGATCGATCAGACAGACCTTCGAATTTATAGCGTGTTGGTTTGTGGGCTGCTGATTGCCAGTTGTCTCATCATGTCCTGGGGGTCGACCATCCCATTTCTTTTAGCCGCCTTGATCGGGTTTCGTCTGGCCGGACCGGGGCTTATGAATCATACCGTGGGAACCAGCATGGCGCGTTATTTCGATGCCGAGCGCGGCCGGGCGCTCGCCATCACGGGTATTGGTAGCCCGGTATGCGAAACGGTGGCACCAATTATCCTTGTCAGCCTAGTTGTCGCCATTGGTTGGCGCGAAACCTGGATGTCGGTGAGCATCATCTTGGCGATCATCTTGATCCCTGGCACCTTGTGGTTGCTCAAGGGTCACGGGGAACGACACCACAGGTACTTGGAACGTCTCGTGGATCGCGAGTCCGAAGTGACGCCGGAAGGGCGGCAATGGTCGCGCAGCGAGGTCCTGCGCAATCCCCGGTTCTACCTGATCCTACCCGCTGTCTTAGCGCCGCCGGTCATCATCGCGGGTCTGTTTTTTCACCAGGTGCATATTGTCGAGTCCAAGGACTGGAACCTCGCCTGGTGGGCGATCTGCATGGGCGGCTTTGCTATCGCCCGTGTCGGCATAACGCTGGTATCGGGTCCCATCATCGACCGCTTCGGGGCGACGCGGACGCTGCCGTTCTATATCGTACCCATGGTGCTGGCCCTGCTGGTGCTGGCCTTCATCGACCACCCGGTGGGCGCCCTTTTCTTCTTGGTGTTAGGGGGTGCCAGCACGGGTGCCCGAATTATTGCCGTCAATGCCATCTGGGCGGAGATTTATGGGACCACGCACCTTGGTGCCATCCGCGCCCTGGTGCAAGGCTTGATCATCCTGGCCATCGCCCTCTCGCCGGCTACCATGGGATGGATGTTGGACCTCGGAGTCACCGTCGAAGCAATCGCACTGATGTGCATTGGGCTGCTGGCCCTGGCTGGCTTCCTCTTTTTCGTCTACCTGTTTGTTTCGCGCACCCCTTCGGACCGTCCGCCGGGCGGGGAGACCGCCGTCAATCGGTGAAGGGGAAGCATTCTACCACTTAGCCGTGGAGGGAATGCTATTCCTCTGGCGGTGGAACAGTGGGACCATTACCATGGGTCCGGGGGTCATCCGAGAAATGTTCGCTGAAAGCGTCGGCATTCCGCCTTGCGCGGACCCACCCGTTCTGCCTGATTTAGGAACCAGTGAAAAAGTCACGCCATGAAGTACCTGATGTTCATCATCGATAACCGGCGCTTCCTTGGCTTCGGCTTCCTCGTTTCCTTCTTCGTCAATTTCGGCACCACCCCCATCATCTCGTTGTTCGGCGGCGAGATTCGAGCCGAGTACGGTCTGTCGCACGGTGACTTCGGGGTCCTTTACTCTATTGCCAATATCGTCGCCGCGGTGGGGATCGTCTGGTTCGGCCGGATGATCGACCGAACAGACCTTCGGCTTTATAGCTCGTTGGTTTGTGGGCTGCTGGTTGCGAGTTGTCTCGTCTTGTCCTGGGCACCGAGCGTCCCGTTTCTTTTCGCCGCCATCGTCGGGTTGCGTCTGGCCGGCCCGGGGCTCATGAACCATACCGTGGAGACCAGCATGGCGCGCTATTTCGATGCCGAACGCGGCCGGGCGCTCGCCGTCACCGGGATTGGTACCCCGACAAGCGAAGCATTGTCCCCAATCATTCTTGTCAGCCTGATCGCCACGCTGGGGTGGCGGGAAACCTGGATGTCGATGGGTGCCATCTTCGCGGTCGTCTTGATCCCTGTCGTCCTGTGGTTGCTCAAGGGCCACGGGGAACGGCACCGCAGGCACTTGGAGGATCTCGCTGATCACAAGGACGAAGCGACGTCGACAACTCGCCAATGGTCGCGGAGCGAGGTCCTGCACGATCTCCGGTTCTACCTGATCCTACCCGTCATCCTGGTGCCGCCGCTCGTCCTGGCAGGCCTGTTTTTCCATCAGGTTCATGTGGTCGAGTCCAAGGGCTGGAGCCTCGCCTGGTGGGCAATTTGCATAACCGGATTCGCCGTCGCCCGTGTTGCTGTATCGCTGGTATCGGGTCCCATCATTGACCGCTTCGGGGCGACGCGGACGCTGCCGTTCTACATTGCGCCCTTGGCGGTGGCGCTGATAGCGCTGGCCTTCATCGACCACCCGGTGGCCGCCCTTATCTACTTGGTGTTGGGGGGCGCCAGCACGGGCGCCCGACTCACCGCCGTCAACGCCATTTGGGCAGAGATCTACGGGACCACCCACCTTGGTGCCATCCGTTCCCTGGTGCAGGCCTTGATTATACTGGCCGTCGCACTCTCGCCGGCTACCATGGGCTGGATGTTCGATTTCGGCATCACCGTCGAAGAAATCGCCCTGATGAGCATCGGCCTGGTGGCGCTGTCTGCCTTTCTCTTCTTCGTCTACCTGTTTGGTTTGCGTACCCCTTCGGACCGTCCTTAGCGCATTTTCCGTTCACATGCGTTCACCGAAAATTCTCTAACTCCTTGTTTTAACCGCAAATACGTCGTCGCAGATGATTCCATCTGCTCGGGATTTGCTCTAGTCGGTAAAGGGGTCGTGGACCAAGATCGAGTCCTCGCGCTCGGGACTGGTCGAAAGCATTGCCACCGGTGCCCCTATCAGCTCTTCAATGCGGCGCACGTATTTGATGGTGGTGGCCGGCAACTCGGCCCATGATCGCGCGCCCCGGGTACTTTCCGACCATCCCTCGACGGTCTCATAGATGGGCTCCACCTTGGCCTGGCGAATCGCCGAGGCGGGCAGATGGTCGACGGTCTCGCCATCGATGCGGTAGGCCGTGCATACATTCAGTTCCGTCACGCCGTCGAGCACGTCGAGCTTGGTCAGCGCGATACCGTGGATGCCGTTGACCTTGACCGACTGGCGGACAAGGACGGCGTCGAACCAGCCGCAGCGCCGCGGCCGTCCTGTTACGGTGCCGAACTCCCGACCCCTCTCGCCCAGCCCCTTGCCGATGTCGTCGTGCAGTTCCGTCGGGAAGGGTCCGCTGCCGACCCGCGTCGTATAGGCCTTGACGATACCAAGCACGTAATCGATGGCCCCCGGCCCCTGGCCCGAGCCCGCCGCCGCCTGGCCGGCCACGGTGTTCGAAGAGGTAACGAACGGATACGTCCCATGGTCGATGTCAAGCATGGTGCCCTGGGCGCCTTCGAACAGGATACGTTTGCCGGCGCGCCGGGCATCATCGAGTTCTTTCCAGGTGTTGCCGGCGTAAGGGAGGATCCGGGTCGCGACCTCCTTCAACTTATCGACCAGGGCAGCACCGTCGATCTCGGGCTTGCCGAAACCGCGCAGCAACGCATTGTGATGGACAAGAAGTTCCTTGACCCTGGCGTCCAGAACCTCGGGCTCGGTCAGGTCGGCCATGCGGATGGCGCGCCGGGCCACCTTGTCCTCGTAGGCCGGCCCGATGCCGCGCCCCGTGGTACCTATCTTGGCCTTTCCCCGGGCCTCCTCGCGCGCCAAATCGAGGTTGCGGTGGAGCGGCAGGATGAGGGGCGCGTTGTCTGCGATGCGCAGGTTATCGGGCGTGATATCGACGCCCTGGGCGCTGACGGTCTCGATCTCGTCCAACAGCGCCCACGGATCAAGCACAACGCCGTTGCCGATGATCGAAAGCTTGCCCGGGCGCACCACGCCCGACGGCAGAAGGCTCATCTTGTAGGTGACACCGTCGATGACAAGGGTATGGCCGGCGTTGTGGCCGCCCTGAAAGCGCACCACCACATCGGCGCGATTGGATAACCAATCGACAATCTTGCCCTTGCCTTCGTCGCCCCATTGGCTGCCGACGACCACTACGTTGGCCATGTCTTTCCTTACTCCCCCTGCCCCGCACCCGACGTCGGAACCGACCCCGCATATTCGACCGGATCGGAGCCAATGTCCATGCGCGAAACGGCAAAAATTAAAGACAGGGCGGCGTCAGGCGATGGGCACCATTTGAAAAAGGAACCCGGCCGCCATCGAACCCGCCAGCGCAAGCAGCAGATACCAGGCAAAGACGGGCCGGCGGACCAGGGCGAAGACGGCCATGGCGGCCGGAATGCTGGTCATACCGCCGGCGATCATGAAAGCCAGTGCCGCCCCCTGGGCCATGCCCATCTTCATGAGACCGGCAACCAGGGGAACGGCGGCGTAGCCATTGAGATAGGCGGGCACGCCGGCGACGACGGCAAGCGGTATGGCCCACACATCGGCATCGCCTAGCCAGCCAGCTATCAGCGACGCCGGAACGTAGGCAAGCATCAAGCTTTCGATGGCGAAGGCAAGAGACAGCCATTTAAAGAGAAACCAGCCAGTCGCCCATGCGGTCTCGGCAAACAGCCGGTTGCGCCCGGCATCGGTCCAGAAAATCCACTGGGGTGGTGGTGCATCCGGCCTTTGCGGGCGCTGACACGATGAGCACGCGGGGCCGATATCCGGCGCCAAGGGGTTGGCGAACAGGCCCGCCCGCTGCAACGCCCGGGTGGCAAACCCGCCCAGCGCGCCGATCGAGATCGCCGCCACCGTCTTGGCCACGGCAAAGGGAAGGCCCAGCGCGGCGGCCGTCAGGATGAACATCTGCGGGTCCATCAAGGGCGAGGAGATCCAGAACGCCATGACCGGGGCCAGGGGAACTCCGGCGCTCAACAGGGCCGCGATCAGGGGAATGACGCCGCACGAGCAGAATGGCGACAGGCTGCCGAAGAGAGCGGCGGCGAGAATCATGCGCGCCGGATGGCCGGCAAAGATCCGTGCCACGGCATCGTCGGCGCCGCTCGCCTTGGTCGCCGCGGCGACGGCAACGGAAAATAGAAGGAAAGGAGCGATATCGATGAGTGATTGGGCAACGAAACCGAGGCTGTCACCCGCCTGATGCGGCGCAAAGACCATCACAATGACGAAAAGCCCGACAAACGCCGCCAGCACCTTGTCGAAGCTTCGGATCCATCCATTGAAGACGAGAGCGGTGGCGGTCATGGTACTTTTCCTTAGGATGGTGCTTAAAATTATGGAGGCAAATAAAGGGCCGCGATCTAGTCGGCATCCTCCCTTTCTTGTTCGTCGTCGAAGCCCACGCAACATTCGGCGGTCAGAGACTGGACCAGCGCGTTCATAACATCGTGGCAGGCGAAGCAGTGGAGGTTGCGGCTAGCCCGCCTTTGTACAATCAACTCGGCCCGGCCGAGGCGCGTAAGGTGATGCGACAATGTCGAAGCCGGAACATTGAGGCGGCGCTGTATTTCCCCTACCACCAACCCGCCCGGTCCGGCGCGCACCAGCAGCTTGAAGATGGCGAGCCGCGTCGTGTTGCCAAGCTCAGCCAGTCGTTGGGCGACGAGTTCGGTTTCCATCGAGACCATGTTTATCCCTTACCAGCAACCGTGTCAACGATATTTCTAGAAATATCGAAATATAGCACTACACGGTACGCGACTCAGGGGTCCTTTCGCGAACCCCCTTTCCTTTCGGAGTCAATCGGTCATCGGGAAAGAGAGATTAAGGCAGTTCGAACGTCTGGCGGCGAACGGTCTTGCCCAGGCTTCCCACCATTGCCGGCACCATGGATTGGGTCAGGGTCGGGCCGTCCGACTGTTGGAGAGAGGCCGTGGCCCAGGCCTGCCACAGGCGTTCGCCGTTCCGGCGGTCGTCAATGGTGGCATCTATGCGGTATTGGCTGCGCGTAACAATAGAGGTGCCATGGGCGCGGCCTTCGTTGAATACGCCGCCTTTCGCGCTGTCGAAGAGATTGAGGCGCAGATTTTCTTTGTCTCCACCAATCCCTTCCTCGCTTTTGTATTGGAATTCGAGGACCGAGCGCTGGCCCGCATCGTTCCAAGCACCTACGACATCTCGGGTCTCAAAGGTCAGGATCAACGCGCCATCCCCCGAAACGCTATAACCCTGTGCCTTCAACTCACCTTCGATACGTTCCTGCAAGACCAAATTCTCGTCGGAATCGTCCATCGGCCGGACGGTAATGGCGAAGCCCGCCGGCAAGGGCTTATAGGCGACAGAGTTGAGCAGGCCTTCGTCCACGCTCTGGGCAGAAGCCCACCCGGTCACAAGCAAGGCAAATGTCCCAACCAAGATACCGAATCGCTTCATTGTACGTGCCTCATAAATTGGGCGCCGACGCTCGCTTCCCACCCTCTAAGAGTCGAAGCGACCGCTTAAGATATTGGTGGGCCACCCCGCCTCTGTCAACAAACGACCCATCCGGCAACCATAAGATAGTAGCAATTTATTAAGAAACACCGACCATCCTTTAAAGAGATTCGGCGCCGATGGCGGATCACCTCGCCTTGGCGGCGTCGAGGGCAGTGTCAAACCGGGGGTGCGACATGAGCGGCAGCCTTCTCTTTCAGGATCACGGTCCGTCCCTCTTCGCTTCGGGCGTCTTCGCCTTGGGGCTAGTTGTTGGTTTTTCCTTCGGCATCCTGGCGGTCCTTCTCGCGGCTTGAATACGGCAACCGATCCTTGGTATGAGCCCGCCACGAGCCTCGTCTTCAATCGAACCGCACCCGAAGCGGACCCGGCCCGGTTGGCCATGACCCGCCGTCGAGTGCTTTGCCATCTTCAAAGACCAAATAACCCTTGCGGCCGTAATGGGGCAAGGGACGCATAAGCGCGCTGAGAGCCGCTTTATCGTCCGACACCACGACCAGGATCGGGCGGGCATCCAGGCGCATGGCCCATACCCGGGCGGTGCCGCGCCCGGCAAGATTGTCGGGGACCGGCGGCAACTACTTGGCGGCGAGAAATGTTCGCACCCTATCGGCGATCCCGATGATCAACAGCGGGTGGGACGACCGGGCGGCGGCATCGGCGGGCGTGAAGGTGGGGGGCGTATCAAGGAGGCGTTTAGCCAGACCCCGGGCCACTTCCCCCATCGCCTCATCGTCGGGAAGAACAACTGTTACGGCATTGGCATCCAGGGTCACGTCACGCAAGATAGGTGATGTCTCCTCGGCACCGAGACGCCTAAAAACGTCAAATTCCGGATCCACCGCCAAGGCCAGGGGCCGCCCCCGCGTCATCAGTCGATGCTGCGAAGTCGGTCCATCTAGCATCACCCGGAACCGTTCCTCCCCAACGCTGGTAGTGACCGCCACCGGGAGCGCGAGCCTATAGACCGGCGCGCCCTGTGAGAGGGTGAAAGAGACGCCGTGGTGCTCCCCTTCCCGAAAGACGTCGGCATCGGCCAGGCGTAGAGTTGGGGCGCCGGGACGCCTTAGCCACTGTTCGAAGAAACCCGTCAGGTCGCCGCCGCCGACCTCTTCAAAGACCTGGCGCATCTCCTCCCAGCCGGCGATGCGGAAACGAAAGCGCCGCCAAAACAGTCCAATGCCGTCGGCAAACGCCTGGGCGCCCAATCGATCGCGCAGCATGTGAAAGAAGAAGGCCACCTTATTGTACCCCACCACCTGGGACGCATCGTGGACCTTGGCGGTGAAGGCCACTACCGCGTGGTCACGGGCCGTGGGCAGGGCGGCATAGTTACGCAGCCAGCCCAGGCGCATCTCGCGGGCCGCCGCCGGACCGCGATCTTCGGCAAAGGCGTAATCGGCCATAAAGGTGGTCAGTCCCTCGGCCCAATTTCCGCTGTCGTAGTCGACCCAGATGCCATTGCCCCACCAATTGTGCAGCACTTCATGGCCGAGCGAGGTGTGGCGAATAAAAGGCAGGCGCAGCACGCGGGTCCCCATATAGGTCAGGCCGGGATACCCCAGTCCCACCGGCAACGGACCGGAGACGGTGGCGAAGGCGGAATAGGGGTAGGGGCCGATACTCTCCGCATACCGCTCGATGTAACCCGCCGTGGACGAGAGATAATCACCGGACAGCTCGGCGATCTCTGGGTGGAAGTAGGTTTTAAGCGTGATGCCGCCGGCATCTCGGCTCTCGACCCGGTAGGGACCCACCATCACCACGATGCCCCAGGCCGGAGCCTCGCTGGCGTAAACCGCCCGCCAACCGTCCGTCGCTGAATTCTCCTCGACCAGACGCCCGGGGACGATGGCACGCTGGGTCGCCGGCACACGGATCTCGACGCGATAGGTAAGGGCACCATTGCGGAAGCGGGGAAACCAAGAGACCGAGGCCGGCAGGTAGCTACCGGCGGCACTGGCAAATGCCCGTCTTCCCGCCGCGCCCGGCTTGGAGGGGTCGAGGAGGGCAATGGTCCCCCCATAGTCCACCATCACGTCGTGCGCACCGGTCAGTCCCAGATCAAAGCTCCAACGCCCTCCCCGGCGCGATGGAGAAACGTCGCGCCCATCGACGCGAATAGCCGAGACGGTCAAGCTCGGGTCGAGCACGAAGTCCACCCGACCACCGCCCAGGATGCGGACACGGTCGACGGCGCCAAGCAACCGGGTCTCGGGATCGAGGCTGAGGTGAATATCGTGATGAAGGCCGGTTTCACCCGCCAACACCGAAGGGACGAACGCCGCCCAGGCGAGGACGGCGGCGCAAAGAATTCCGCCGCGCCTCATGTCGGGGGCGGAAATTTGGCGATGATTTCCAGGTTTTCACCGTCCCGCTCAACGATCATCGGCAACCAACTGCCGAAGGCCTGACGACGGACCACCTTGATCACATCCTTTACCTGGCTCATGGGTGTGCCCGCCGCCTCAACAATGCGATCACCCGCCTTCAACCCCGCTTTTTCAGCAACGCTTTCCGCCACCACCTTGGTGATCTTGACGCTCCCTTCGCCGTCCTCGAGGAAGACGCCGAGAAGCGGTCGAGCCGGAGCCTTCGGCTCGTCGATCTCGGCAAGGCCGAACACCGCCTCGGCGACAGCGGGACCGTTTTTTGGGGCCAGTTCCTCACACGGGCGATTAGTGTCCCAGGGCAGCAGAACGGCGGCGTTGGCGATCCCCAGGTCGGCCAGTTGGTGGGGAATACCGTCACCGTACTCAGCGTGTCCCTTACCGACGATGCCGACGACCAACGGTGCCTCGGCCGATCCACGGGCCCCGGCGAGGGCCTCGGCCATGGCTCGGTCCCAGGTCAGTTGGGCTTCGACAAAACGGCGGAAGTCGGAGTCATCGGGTTCCGGCACCTTGACGTCGGAACCCGCGTGGGCGGCAAAGACCCGTCCCAGCCTGCTTAGGTAGCCGGCGCCCGCCGGAGCCGGGTCGCCAATGCCTTCGCGATCATCGGCGGGAATGGCCGGCCAACCCTCTTGGCGGACGCGCGAGACCAAGGCCTTGTCCACGTTGAGCGCCGCCATGGGGAGCCGATGCATGCGCGCAAAGTCGAATAGCGGCATGTAAAGCGCTTGGTCATAGCCCCAAACTGTGTCCCATTCGACGGCTTCGAGAAACGCCTCGCGGGTCAAGGCACCGGCGACCCAGCGATCCAGGATCGGTTGGACACGCCGGGGAAACATCTCAAAGCCCAGCACCATGTTGGATTCGCGGGCGTGCAGGGCGGCAATGGCGTGCAGCTGCCAGCGATGGTGCTCGGCACTGGTATGGGACTCAGCCAAAAGGACGACCGGCCGGCGGGCCATGCGGGCGTACAGCGCCTCGTCCGCAATACCGTCTTCCTTGGCCGGGTCCATCCACATGCCGATAGGCACGCAGGAGCCGACGTCCGGCGGCGGGTTGGCGACGGCCGGTGAAATCCAGCCAGCGGCGAGGCCAGAAAGGAGAAACAGCGATCTGAGCATACGCTCATCGCCCGTTCACATGGTTGGTCCACCAGAATGCCGCAGAATCGTCGGCGAAAGAAGCACCAATGACCGGTAACGGCCAATTGACAGTCTACGGTGGAGCCGCTACCCACCACCGACCATAGACAAGGTGAAGAAGTAAGCCGTGACTTCCAAAGGCATCATCGCCGCCGGACACGGTGCCACCGCCGGCGCCGCCCAGGCTATCCTCGACGAAGGAGGGAACGCCTTCGACGCGGCCTTGGCGGCGATGGTGGCGGCCTCGGTCGCCGAACCCATATTGACGTCTCTCGGCGGCGGCGGCTTCCTCCTCGCCCACCCGGCCGGAGGAGACCAGGGCGGCAAGACAGTTATTTACGATTTTTTCGCTCAGACACCGAAAGAGCGCAAGCAGGAGGCCGATTTCTTCCCAATCACCGCCGACTTCGGCACCGCCCAACAGGAATTCCATATCGGCATGGGCTCGATCGCCACTCCGGGAACGGTGAAGGGATTGTTCGCGGTTCATCGCGAACTGGGCTCGATGCCGCTGGCGCGCATTGTTGAGCCCGCCCTGGCACTGGCCCGCGACGGCCTCGCCGTCAACAGCCTGCAGGCCTACATTTTTTGCGTCGTCGGTGCCATATACACGGCCAATGCCGCCTGCCGGGACGTGTTCGCCAGCCGCCACGATCCGAAGAAACCCATTGGCGAAGGTGAGATTCTGGTCATGCCCCGGCTAGCCGATACCATCGACGCCCTGGTGCGCGAGGGCGAGGATCTGTTTTATCTGGGCGAGATCGCGCAGCGAATAGAGGCCGACAGCCACGCCCGGGGCGGTCACCTTACGGCACGCGATCTGGCCGATTATCGAGTCCGGAAGCGGGCTCCCCTGGACGTGGATTATCGAGACGCCCGCCTCTCGACCAACCCTACGCCATCGGCCGGCGGGATCCTCGTCGCCTTCGCCCTGGAATTACTCCGCGAAGCGAAGATCGGGACCCACGCCTTCGGCACCTCCGACCATCTAACCCTTCTGGCTCGCGTCATGGAACTTACGAACAAGGCGCGCGTCGACAGTGAGCTCCATGCGACAGACGGTGCCCCAGCCCGACTGCTGCGCCCTGATTTTGTCAAAGCCTACCGCGCCCAGGTCCTGGGACGCCTGGCGGCGAACCGCGGTACCACCCATGTCAGCATCATTGATGCCCAAGGCAACGCCGCCAGCCTGTCGCTGACCAACGGCGAGGGATCGGCCTACATCGTGCCGGGAACCGGGATCATGCTCAACAACATGCTGGGCGAGGAGGACCTCAACCCACAGGGGTTCGACCAATGGCCCGGCGACCAGCGTCTGTGCTCAATGCTGACACCGACTTTGATCGCACGTGCCGACGGGCGCCTGGCGGTAATGGGATCGGGGGGATCAAACCGTATCCGCACCGCCATCCTCCAGACTCTTGTCAACACACTTGATTTCGCCATGACCCTTGAGGACTCGGTATCCCGGCCGCGCATCCATTTCGAGGGCGGGCTGCTCAGCATCGAACCCGGCTTCGACAATTCTTCGACGGAGGCATTGGAGGCCGACTTTCCCAACATGCAACACTGGCAAGAGCGCAACATGTTCTTTGGCGGCGTTCACGCCGTGGAATTCGATCCCTCCCGAAACCGCTTCTCCGGCGTCGGCGACCCGCGCCGTGGTGGCGTGGTGGTTGGGGCGTAAAGCTTACAGACGGGGATGCAGGGGTGTTTTGGGGACGTTTCTGGTATCGAAGTTGAGGAAGGCTACCAGGAACTGGGTGCCGAGGATGATGGGAAGTGCCGCCAGGATTACCGTGCCGGCGGTAGCGGGAACACCGGAAGTCGTGCTTTCGTACCACTCGAGCGCACCGAAGACGGCGCCAAACACGACCAGCACCATACCCAGTAGGAGTTCCACCGAAGCGGCGCCGAAATCCCTCAGAAAATAGGAATAGAAAATGCGCTTTACGGCGTTAAGCCAATGCTTGACGGAGAACTCTAAAATAGCGCGGTGGATCCTGAGACCGCTTTTCTCGGCGCCGTAGCGTGCTTCCATGGGAACGTCGGCGACGACGGCACCCAAAAGATTTAGCCGAAACAGCATGTCGGATTCGAAAAAATAGCGGTTGCTGATGCGTTCCATCGGCAACCGCTGAGCGACCTTGGCATGGATGGCGGTGAAACCATTCGTTGGATCGAACAGATTCCAATAGCCGCTAGACATCTTTGACAAGAAAGACAGGACCAGGTTGCCGAATATGCGCGTCGCCGGCATCCCCTTCAAACCATCCAGATCGTGAAAGCGGTTACCCTTGGCGTAGTCGGCTTCCCCTCTGGCGATGGGGGCGATCAGCGCTGGAATCAACTGAGGATTCATCTGGCCGTCGCCGTCCAGCTTGACGATGATGTCGGCGCCGGCTTCGATGGCCTCACGGTAACCGCTCAGCGTGGTGCCACCGACCCCCAGGTTGCGCTCGTGGACAACGACGTTGACCCGGTCGTCCTTGCAATGGTCGCGTACGTGCCGGCCGGTACCGTCGGGGCAAGCATCGTCAATGACGAAGATGTGCCTAACCTCGGGACCAATGGCGTCGAGAACGGCAAGCACGTGGTCCACCTCGCGATAACACGGCAGGACCGTGGCCAGAACGGGCTGTTTGTCATTATTGGAACCGGGTGCGGGCGTTGTCGACGACATGGGCATTTGCGTGGCGGCTCCTTAACGCCCGATGGCCGGGACGGGAAACGGAGAGAGAAAGTAGAGGCCACGGACGGGACACGCAAGCACCCACCGGAAAGGTCCCTCGCCAATTCCCTTCTACCCCTGTAAAATCCGGCAGTGCATATGACATTAATACTTACACACGAGGGAATGCAAAGTGCCCGAAACAGGCTCAAGCCGTCTGCAAGGGATCGAGCTACTATCCGACCTTGACGGGAAGGATCTCGACGCTCTGGAAAAATCTTGCCGCTGGAAGCAGTACGCGGCGAACGAGCAGATTATCGACCGGCAAAGCGACACCCGCGATGTCATTTTCGTCGTACGGGGCAAGGTTCGAATTGTCAACTTTTCTCTATCGGGCCGCGAAATCACCCTCGACGATTTGAGCGAAGGCAGCTATTTCGGAGAGCTTGCGGCACTTGATGGCGAACTCCGCTCGGCTGGTGTCATGGCCCTTACAGACACACTGGTGGCCTCCTTGCCGCCCGATCTTTTCATCAAGACGCTGGGCAAGCATCCCGCCCTGGCTCTCAAAGTGATGATCCATTTGGCCCATGTCGTCCGTAGAGCGACGGACCGTATTATGGATCTCAGCACTCTTGCCGCGAACAACAGGATCCACGCTGATCTGTTGCGCCAGGCGCGCGCCAATATGAAGGAACAAAATACAGCAACCATCTCACCCATTCCCGTGCACGGTGACATCGCCAGCCGCGTCAGTACTACCCGTGAGACCGTGGCTCGGGTAATGAACGAGCTGGCGCGCCAGGGCATTGTGAAGCGAACAAAGGATTCCCTGGTCCTCTTCGATGTGGACCGCCTGCAGGACATCGTAGAGGAAGTGAGGGGCGCATGATATCCGGGAACTAAATGCGAAGTTCGCGGTTCAGAAAATTAGTGTTTGTATATTGGGGTGTGAATTCGCATTTGTTTCATGGGAGCGGGACCCAACCCGTTTCCTATACGGACCATCCGAGAAACGAAATCCGTGCACGGACAAGGCGGGTACGAAACCGGTATTGATAAGGGGCTATTGCGAATGTCGAAGACGGTCATGATCGTTGAAGACAACGAGCTCAACATGAAACTGTTCAGCGACCTATTGCAAGCCAACGGGTACGACACGGTGCAGGCAAAGGACGGCCGCGACGTATTGACGATGGTCCGCGACCATCGGCCAGATCTCATTGTGATGGATATTCAGCTACCAGGGGTCTCCGGCCTCGATATTACGAAGACGATCAAGGCCGACAATCAATTGAAGGATACACCCGTCGTCGCCGTAACCGCATTCGCCATGAAGGGCGACGAGGAAAAAATTCGCGACGCGGGCTGCGATGCCTATATCTCGAAACCCATTTCCATCCCCATCTTCATGGAAACAATTACCAAGTTTCTTGCTTGAAGCGACAAACCCATCCGATCCAAGGCACTAGCCCTGCGTTTCCACCTTGCAGAAAAACACAACGGCATCGCCGTGCCCTCGCCCCTATCGCTTAACGGCGCTCCACCATAAGCTTCTTCAGTTCGCCGATGGCGCGTCCCGGGTTGAGGTCTTTGGGGCAGGTGTCGGTGCAGTTCATGATGGTGTGGCATCGGAAGAGACGCATCGGATCTTCCAGCTCGTCGAGCCGATCACCGGTAGCCTCATCGCGCGAATCCTTGATCCAGCGATAGGCCTGTAGAAGGATCGCCGGTCCCATGTAGCCGCGCTCTCCGTTCCACCAGTAACTGGGACAACTGGTCTGGCAACTAAAGCAAAGGACGCATTCCCAAAGGCCGTCCAGTTCGCTCCGTTCTACGGGGCTTTGCAGACGCTCGTGGTCGGGCGCCGCCGGTGTGTCGGTCTTCAGCCACGGCTGGATGGCAGCGTACTGGGCATAGGGTGTCGTTAGGTCCGGCACCAAGTCCTTGATGACCGGTAGATGAGGCAGCGGATAGATCTTTACATCACCCTTGATATCGTCGATGGCCTTGGTGCAGGCGAGCGTGTTGGTACCGTCGATGTTGAAGGCGCAGGACCCGCACACGCCCTCGCGGCACGAACGCCGGAAAGCAAGGGTCGGGTCGATCTCGTCCTTGATCTTGATCAGCGCGTCGAGGACCATCGGACCGCAATCGTCCATATCAATTTCGAAGGTATCGAGCCGTGGGTTTTCGCCACCGTCGGGATCGTAACGGTAGACCTTGAACCGCCTAACCCGCTTGACGCCGGCGGGAGCCTTGATCGTCTTTCCCTTGACGACCCGAGAGGCGGCGGGAAGCATGAACTCAACCATGGAACGGCATCCTCGTTGAGAGCCCCGGTCAGTAGACCCGGGCTTTGGGTTCGATATAGTCAATTTTGTCGGTCAGCGTGTAAGCGTGAACCGGACGGTAATCCAGTGTCACCTTGTTCTTATCGTCGACCCAGGCCAGCGAATGTTTCATCCAGTTCTCGTCATCGCGGTCGGGAAAGTCCTCGCGGGCATGGGCACCACGGCTTTCCTTGCGCGCCTCGGCGGCATAAAGGGTGGGCAACGAGCTGGCCAATAGGTTGTCCAACTCGAGGGTCTCCACTAGGTCGCTATTCCAGATCAGTGAGTGGTCGCTGACGTGGATGTCGGCCATGCTATCGGCGACGCGTGAGATCTCCTTGCAGCCCTGCTCAAGCACCTCCTGGGTGCGGAAGACGGCGGCGTTGTCCTGCATGGTGCGCTGCATGTCGGACCGGATTTCGGCCGTTTTTAGTGAGCCCGAGGCATGGCGCAGCCCATCGAAACGCTCCAGCGCCGCGTCCGCATAACCTGTTGGCGAGGGCTTGTGGGAGGCGCCCGGCGTGAACAACTCGGCGGTGCGCAGCGCCGCGGCGCGGCCGAAGACCACAATGTCGAGGAGCGAATTGGCGCCCAGCCGGTTGGCCCCGTGCACCGAGACGCAGGCCGCCTCACCGATCGCCATCAGGCCGGGACAGACGGCGTCCGGATCGTCGTCGGTCGGGCGCAGGACCTCGCCCATATAGTTGGTGGGGATGCCGCCCATGTTGTAGTGCACGGTAGGCAGCACCGGGATCGGTTCCTTGGTGGCGTCGACGCCGGCGAAGATCCGCGCCGTCTCGGTTATTCCGGGCAGCTGCTGGTGCAGGAGCTCGGCGCCAAGGTGTTCAAGATGCAGGTTGATGTGGTCGTTCTTCGGCCCGACGCCACGGCCCTCGCGGATTTCCACCGTGATGGCGCGGCTGACCACATCGCGCGACGCCAAGTCCTTGGCGGTCGGCGCGTAGCGCTCCATGAACCGCTCGCCCTCAGAGTTGGAAAGGTATCCGCCCTCGCCGCGCGATCCCTCGGTGATCAGGCAGCCGGCCCCGTAGATGCCGGTCGGGTGGAACTGCACGAACTCCATATCCTGGAGCGGCAGTCCGGCGCGCGCCACCATGCCGTTGCCGTCACCGGTGCAGGTGTGGGCCGAAGTGCACGAGAAATAGCTGCGCCCCCAACCGCCGGTGGCAAGCACGGTAGTCTGAGCACGGAAGCAGTGGATCGAGCCGTCGTCCAAGTTCCAGGCGATGACCCCACGGCAGGTGCCGTCCGGGTCCATGATCAGGTCGAGGGCGATGTACTCAACGAAAAACTCGGCGTTATGCTTCAGACACTGCTGATAAAGAGTATGCAAGATCGCATGCCCGGTGCGGTCGGCGGCGGCGCAGGTGCGTTGCACGGGCGCCTCGCCAAAGTTGCTCATGTGACCGCCAAAGGGGCGCTGATAAATCTTGCCGTCGGCGCGCCGTGAAAAAGGAACGCCGTAATGCTCAAGTTCATAAATGGCGGGCTTGGCGTTGGAGCACATGTATTCGATGGCGTCCTGGTCGCCCAGCCAGTCAGACCCCTTGACCGTGTCGTACATGTGCCAGCGCCAGTTGTCCTCTTCCATGTTACCAAGCGACGCCGCGACGCCTCCCTGGGCAGCCACAGTGTGGCTGCGGGTGGGAAACACCTTGGTGATGCAAGCCGTCTTGAAGCCCGACGCCCCCATGCCGAGCGTCGCCCTAAGACCGGCTCCACCGGCGCCGACGACGACCACGTCATAGGTGTGCTCGGTAATCTCGTAAGATGGCGCCATTCCCTTAGCCCCCCAAACCGATCTTGAGTACGGAGACGATCGCGAATACGCCCAGGAAAATGCAGCAGAACTTGACCGCGATGAGACCGCCGACATTGGCCGGCTTGTAATGAACATAGTCCTCAATAACCGTGCCAAGGGCGAGCGAGGCATGCCAGAAAAAAGCGATTATCAGCAGGATCATCAGAGTCATGTTGCCGGGCACCGACATCCACGTCTTAAGGGTGGCGTAATCGGCGGCGACACCGCTAAGAACGGCGGCGACGAACCACAGGCTAAGTGGCACCAGGGCCAGTGCCGTCAGTCTCTCGGTAAACCAGTGGTCCGTACCCTCTTTGGCCGAACCAAGGCCGCGCACGCGACCCAGCGGACTTCGCATCGTCATCGCGGGAATCCTATCCTGACAGTCCGATGATCCAAGTGAGCGCGGTCAGAACGACCGTGCCAACGATAATCGCCACACTGCTGGCGGTGGTCGTTTCCATTTCATAACCCCACCCGATATCCCAAAACAGATGGCGAATGCCGTTGCAGAGGTGGAAATAGAGCGCGATGGTGAACCCCAACAACAGCAACATTCCGATCCACGACGTCAGCAATGCCTGTGCCGTGGCATAGGCATCCGGGCCGTAGGCGGCAGCGGCCAGCCAGTAGGTAAAGACCAGCAGCCCCACCGCCAGACCAGAGCCGGTAATGCGTTGCAGGATCGACACGGCCATCGTGATCCTGAATTTGTAAACTTGTAGATGAGGAGAGAGCGGCCGATTGCCAGGGATCATGGCTAGAGCCTCTTGCGACGGAAGAATCGGGGCGCAAATCGGATGGACGTGGATCGTTTAAACGCTTGCCCGGCTGAAGTCAATTGCGCCACGCCCGGATCGCCCTAAATATTAGGACCGCAAGTCCGCCATCCCGATCGAATTTAGGGCAAGACATTGATTTTCTTGGAAATTCTAATCAGGCTGTGCACAGTTATGTGGATATACTGTGGGCTCTTTGTATAAAATTCGTAATTTTATACACAGAAAACCTCATGAATTAGAATTTTCTATATTGAACGATGAACAAAATTTACTCATCATTCTTCGCGCGCTTGAAAGCGCCCTTGTAACGATTTCTTGCTTTGCGCCAATAAACCCCAGGGTTTTGAGGAACGAGCGAGGAATCGTTGCCCTGAAGCGGAGACGACGCTTTTTTAACGTCGGCGATGCCGAGGGGGCAACCGGAGAGGTCTCGCGGGGTTTCGACCCCGAACGGCGTAAGCGGTTGTCGGCAAAGTCACCTTGCTAGGGGGCGGTTCTCTGCCCAGGGTACGCCCGTTCGATAGGGTGGCGCGATGCGAGGGGTCGATTTTGAGCGCGTGGAGCCTGGCCGGCTCCCGGAGGCGTCAGGAGTGCCGCTTCGGTGGCGCGATCCGCGGGGATCCCAGACCCCGCGAACCTGACGCCTCCTTTTTTTGTTAGGCGGACGCATCCACCCCCAAGGCACGGCGCAGGCGGTCTTTGAGGAACGCCCCATCCTTTGGCGGCATGACCAGGGGCAGGGTCTCCAGGGCCACCTTGGCGACGGCAAAGACCGGTCCGGGGGCGGAGCGGACGGCAGTTATAAGGGGTGTTAACGCCGCCTCATCCGCCGCTTCGAACACGGCGGAAAAACCGGCACCGCGGGCTATCCCGGCAAGGTCGGCCAGGCCTGCCGTCGGTGTCGGCTGTCCACCGGTCTCGCCAAAGCTTTCGTTATCCAACACCAGAACGGCCAGGTTCTCCGGAGCCTGGTCGGCGATGGTGGCAAGCCCGCCCAGCCCCATCAGCATCTCGCCGTCGCCCGTGATCACGACGACGCGGCGCGTTGGCTGCGCCAAGGCCAGGCCGAGGCCAATCATGGCTGCGCATCCCATGCCTGCCCAAAGCGGAAAGTTCAGCGGCTCGTCTCCCGCCTCGGCCACGTCCCAGGTCGCCGAGCCAAGGCCGCTGACCACCACCATTTCATCCCGCTCCGCCAGCAGGCGGGTGACAAGGGCGCGGCGCCTCAGCACCTTTTCCTTCTTGTTGCTCATTTGGCGAATCTCTTGGATCCGATAAGGCGCTGGGACAGCAACACCGCCACCGCGCGTTGACCATTGAAGGCAAGGCCGGCGGCGGCCTCGACGGTGGGCACCACGTCGGCGGCTGCCTCGGCCCTGAGGACAACTGCATGGATCGCTTTCAGCACCGGCTCGACGGCCAATCCCATGGGCATCTGCCACGGGTTGAACTCACCCCACTCACCGCGCATGGCAACCAGCATAAGAAGCGGCACACGGCACGATTCCACCATCGCCAGCGCATTGATGCAGTTGCCGATGCCGCTCGACTGCATCAGCAACACCCCTTTCTCGCCACCCAGCCAGGCGCCGGTCAGAAGGCCCACGCCCTCTTCTTCCGAGGTCAGGGTGACTACCTTCTTTTCGGAGTCGGCCACGCATAATTCAATGAGCCGCTTGTGCCCGGCATCGGGCACGTGCGCCACTTGGCGCAATTGAAGACGTCCAAGGAGGTCATAGATCCGGTCCGGCCAATCGTTCTCTTGGCGCGTCATGGCCCATCTTCCTCCTCGCGGATCGTCTCGGCCATGGCCACCAGGCGTTTGGCCTCGGCGACATGCAAGACCTCAATCAACCTGCCGTCCACCACCACCACGCCCCGGCCCTCACGAGCAGCCGCGCCATGGGCGGCGATGATGCGACGCGACCACTCTAGTTCGTCGGACGTCGGTGCAAAAATCCGGTTGGCCGCATCGATCTGCTTGGGATGGATCAAGGTCTTGCCGTCGAAACCCATCTCGCGGCCCCGCCGGCAGGCTTCTTCCAATCCGTCGCCGTCTTCAAGGTTCATGTGGACGCCGTCCAGGATAGCGATGCCGGCGGCCCGCGCCGCCAACATGCAAAGGCCAAGCGCGGTGACCACAGGAAGGCGGTCGCCGGTGTGGGCCGCGTGCAGGTCCTTAGCCAAGTCTTCCAAGCCAAGGGCGAAGCCGCCGACACGCGGACTCGCTCCGGCGATCTCCTCCGCATGCAAGACGCCTCGAGGTGTTTCCATCATGCACCACAGTGTCATGGCGGCCGGTGCGCCGGCGCCATCCATGATGGCCGCGACCTCGCGTATCGTGTCAGCCACGTCGACTTTGGGCAGCACGATGGCATCGGCGCCGGAAGACGACGCGGCGACAATGTCGTCTCGGCCCCAGGCGGTGCCCAGGGCGTTAACCCGAATCAGAATCTCGCGTCCGCCGTAGCCGCCACCGGCAGCGGCCCGGCACACACTGTCGCGGGCCTCTTCCTTGGCGTCGGGGGATACCGAGTCTTCCAGATCCAAGATCAGCCCGTCGGCGGCCAGGCTCCTACCCTTCTCCAACGCCCGGGCGTTGGATCCGGGCATGTAGAGGACGCTGCGGCGAGGCCGCGCCATCGGCGCCATGGCCGTGCTCCGTGACTGCCAAACTCAAGCTCGCCGGACCCTACAATCCGAGCACCGTCCGTGGCAAGCTTACGGTCGCGTCTTAGAGCCTTTCCTTCCGGTCCTCGGACGCTTACGGTCACATCGGCAACGGGACGGCGACATTCCCCGTCAGGCACCAATGCATCGGCGACACCGGGGGAATGCGGCTGGTGGCGGCGCCACAGGGTTCCCTTCGAAGGTAAGGATCGACGCAAGGGCTAACCCGATACCGCTTCGGAGCCGGATGGCGGCTAAGCTGCCTTCTTTTTCAGGTGGGATTTGACCAGCTGCTCGGCGATCTGCACGGTGTTCAACGCTGCCCCCTTGCGCAGATTGTCGGCCACCACCCATAGGGCCAGCCCGTTCTCAACCGTCGGGTCCTTGCGGATACGGCTAACGAAGACAGCGTCCTCGCCGGCGCACTCGGCGGGGGTGACGTATCCTTCGTCAGCCCGGTGATCGACGACCGTCACGCCGGGCATCGCCTTCAAGGCAGCACGCGCCTTGGCAACGGATACAGGTCGGTCGAACTCCAAGTGGACTGCCTCGCCGTGGCCGATGAAGGTGGGCACGCGCACACAGGTGGCGACGATTTTGATGTCGGGGTCCAGGATTTTCTTGGTCTCCACCACCATCTTCCATTCCTCGCGGGTCGAGCCGTCGTCCATGAAGGTGTCGACGTGGGGAATGACGTTGAAGGCGATCTGCTTGGTAAAGGCCTTTTGATGCATTGTGGCCGGCTCGTTGACGTAGATGCCCCGGGTCTGGGCGAATAACTCGTCCATGGGCTCCTTGCCGGCGCCCGAGGTCGACTGGTAGGTCGCGACGACGACGCGCCGAATCACAGCCAGATCGTGGAGCGGCTTGAGCGCCATCACCAACTGAATGGTCGAACAGTTGGGATTGGCGATGATGTTGCGTTTTGAATACCGCGCGATAGCGTCGGGATTAATTTCGGGAACGACCAGGGGGACGTCCGGTTCCATGCGAAAGTGCGAGGTGTTGTCGATGACAACGGCGCCGGCGGCGGCGGCGCGCGGGCTGTGCTCGGCTGAAACCCGCCCGCCTGGCGACGACAGCACGATATCGGTGCCGGTGAAGTCAAAATCGCTCAGGTTCTGGACTTGCAGCGTCTGGTCTTCGCCGAACGACACTTCGCGCCCGACCGAGCGCTCGGAAGCCAGCGCCACCACCTCGTCAACGGGAAAGGCGCGCTCGTCCAGGATCGATAGCATTTCTCGGCCCACGTTACCGGTGGCGCCGACGACGGCGATCTTATACCCCATTTCCCGTATCCCCCGTTCCGGCCCCAGATGGTCCGGACATTCGTTCAATTATGCCCGTTCCCGGCTCTTCTCAAGAGCCTCGGGGCCGCCCTCAGCTAGGCCGCGTGTTCATACTTGTCGAGCGCGCGGATGATCGATTCCCCCATCACCGAGGTCGAGACCTTGGCCTTGCCGGGCTGCATGATGTCGGCGGTGCGCAGGCCGCCGTCGAGAACGTCCTCGGTCGCCCGTTCGATGAGTTCGGCCTCGCCCGCCATGTTTAAGGAATAGCGCAGCGCCATGGCGAAGCTTAGGAGAGCCGCCAACGGGTTGGCCATCCCCTTACCCGCAATGTCGGGGGCGCTGCCGTGGACCGGTTCGTAAACGGCGGCGCGTCGACCCGCATCGTCGGGCGCCCCCAGGCAGGCCGACGGCAACATGCCCAAGGACCCGGTGAGCATGGATGCCTCGTCCGACAGGATATCGCCGAAAAGATTGGTGGTGACGATAACGTCGAAGTGGGCCGGGTTGCGGATTAACTGCATGGCACAGTTATCGACGTACATGTGGCTGAGTTCGACGTCGGGAAACTCTGCGTCGCGCACCTTCTGCACCTCTTCGCGCCACAAGATACTGCTTTCCAGAACGTTTGCCTTGTCGACAGAGCAGACCCGCCCCTTGCGGCGACGCGCCAGATCGAAGCCAACCCGTGCCAGACGCTGGATCTCGGCCGTCGTGTAGACCTCGGTATTGACGCCGCGCCGCGTTCCGTCGGCCAGCACCTCGACACCCCTGGGGTCGCCGAAGTAAATGCCGCCGGTAAGTTCGCGCACGATCATGATATCGAGACCGGTGACCACCTCGGCGCGCAACGCAGACGCTTCGACAAGGGCATCGAATACCATCGCCGGACGCAGATTGGCGAACAGAGCCAGGTCCTTGCGCAACCGCAGCAGCCCGCTCTCGGGTCTCTTATCGAAGGGCACGGTGTCCCATTGGGGACCACCCACGGCACCCAAAAGCACGGCGTCGGCGGCCTTGGCCTTGGCCAAGGTATCGTCGGTCAGCGGATCGCCATAGGCATCAAAGGCGGCGCCGCCGATCATGTCCTCTTCGACCTCGAATTTGATGGAACGGCGCAGTTCCAGCCAGTCCATGACGCGCCGCACCTCGCCCATCACCTCGGGCCCGATGCCGTCGCCGGCTAAGATGAGCATTCTCTTGGTCTCGGGCATGTGTCTATCCCTTGCGTCGGCGCCGGTCGGTCGGTCGATCAGGCGTAGAGCCATGATTGAGAAGCATTCTGGGCTGCTTCGAAAGCGTCGATGCGATCGGCCTTTTCCATTGTAAGGCCGATGTCGTCGAGCCCGTTGAGCAGGCAATGCTTTCGGAAGGCCTCGGCACCGAACGGAATGGTGCCACCGTCGGGATCGGTGATCTCTTGGTTCTCCAGATCCACCGTCATGGTGGCGTTGGCGCCCCGCTCGGCAGCCTTCATCAGCCTCTCGACGACATCCGGCGCCAGTTTGATGGGCAAGATGCCGTTCTTGAAGCAATTGTTATAAAAGATGTCGCCAAAGCCGGGCGCGATGACGCAGCGGACACCGAAGTCGAGGAGGGCCCAAGGGGCGTGTTCGCGCGACGAGCCACAACCGAAATTGTCGCCAGCAACAAGCATCCGGGCCTCGCGGTAGGCCGGTTTGTTGAGAACGAAGTCGGGCTTCTCGGAGCCGTCTTCGTTGTAGCGCAGATCGTTAAACAGATGCTTGCCCAGCCCACTGCGCTTGATGGTCTTGAGAAAGCGCGCCGGAATGATGCGGTCAGTGTCGACATTGTCCATCGACAACGGCGCGGCAACGCCGGTCAATATCGTAAATTTTTCCATGGCTTTCCTCCTCTCACACCAGTTTGCGCACGTCGGCGAGGTGTCCGGTAACCGCCGCCGCGGCAGCCATGGCGGGGCTCATCAGGTGGGTCCGTCCACCGGGTCCCTGGCGGCCTTCGAAATTACGGTTGGACGTCGAGGCACAACGCTCGCCGGGCTTGAGCTTGTCGGCATTCATGGCCAGGCACATGGAACAACCGGCCTCGCGCCATTCGAACCCGGCCTCGGTGAATATACGGTCCAGGCCTTCTTCCTCGGCCTGTTCCTTGACCAGGCCGGACCCCGGAACCACCAAGACGCCGACGCCTTCGGCAACGTGGCGTCCCTTGGCAACGGCCGCCGCGGCGCGCAGGTCCTCGATACGGCCGTTGGTGCACGACCCGATAAACACCATGTCCACCGCCACCTCTTCCAAGGGCGTACCGGCGACGAGACCCATATAGTCGAGCATCCGTTCCATGGCGCGGCGGCGCTCTTCGTCCGCCTCCCCGGCCGGAGCGGGCACGCGCTCGGAGATCGCCAAGACATCCTCGGGACTGGTGCCCCACGTAACCAGGGGAACGATATCGGCTGCCTTGAGCGTGACCTCGTTGTCGTACTCAGCGCCATCGTCCGACGGCAGGGTCCGCCAATGGGCGGCAGCAATCTCCCACGCCGCGCCCTTGGGCGCCATGGGGCGACCCGCCAGGTATTCGTAAGTTGTCTCGTCGGGCGCCACGAGGCCGGCCCGCGCACCGGCCTCGATAGACATGTTGCATATCGTCATGCGGCCCTCCATGGAGAGAGCGCTGACGGCGTCGCCGGCGTATTCGATGACATGGCCGGTACCCCCGGCGGTGCCGATCTTGCCGATGACGGCGAGGATCATGTCCTTGGCGCCGACGCCAAACGGAAGCGCGCCGTCGATCGAAATCCGCATGTTCTTGGCCGGCTTTTGCAACAGCGTCTGGGTGGCCAGCACGTGCTCGACCTCAGACGTGCCGATGCCGAAGGCGAGCGCCCCGAAGGCGCCGTGGGTGGCAGTGTGGGAATCACCACAGACGATGGTCGTACCGGGAAGCGTAAAACCCTGCTCGGGTCCGATGATATGAACGATGCCCTGGCGCGCGTCGATTATTGGAATGTAGGGCACACCGAACTCGACGACGTTCGCCTCAAGGGTCGCCACCTGGAGGCGCGATTCAGGATCTTCGATTTCGCCCGAACGCTCGATGGTGGGTATGTTGTGATCGGCGACGGCAAGGGTGGCGTCAGGTCGGCGCACCTTGCGACCAGCCGTACGCAAGCCCTCGAAGGCCTGGGGACTGGTCACTTCGTGAACCAGGTGGCGGTCGATATACAACAGACACGTCCCGTCGTCGTGTACGTCCACAACGTGACCGTCCCAAATCTTATCGAAAAGGGTGAGGGGCTTGCTCATCGATCCTCTCTTGGCGCGGCCTGGGGCGCAGGCCGTAGCGCTATCGTTCAGGTCTTATCCTTGTCGCCGGCCTTCGCCTTAGCAGCTTTTTTCTTGCCGCCCTTGGCCCCTTTCGCGGTCTCCTCGGCAGGAGCCGCCGCCACCTCGGGCGCCTCGGTCTGTGGCGATTTCGGCTCGTCCGGCGCACCTTTGGCCCGCATGCGGGTGTCGTCGCTCTTTTCGGCGATGCGGGCCGACTTGCCGGACCGCCCGCGCAGGTAATAGAGCTTGGCCCGGCGCACGTCGCCGCGGCGCACCACCTCAATGCCGGCGATAGCCGTGGAATAAAGCGGGAAGACCCGCTCGACGCCCTCGCCGGCGGACATCTTGCGCACCGTGAACGATGAGTTCAGCCCGGCATTCTTGCGCGCAATGCACACCCCTTCGAAGGCCTGGATGCGCGCTCGCGATCCCTCGACTACGTTGACGTTGACCTTGAGCGAGTCGCCCGGACGGAATGAAGGTACGGACCGTTTTTCGGTCAAGGCCTCCATCTGCTCTTTTTCGAGTTCTTCAATGACGTTCATGGCATTCATCCTTCGTCTATCGTTCGTTAACCGCCTTCAGGCGTTCTTGTTCCCAAGCTCTTCATCCCGGGCCGCCACATGGCGGGACCACAAATCGGGACGACGTTCCTTTGTTGTCCGTTCGGACTGCTCTCGGCGCCAAGCGCGAACCCGCTCGTGGTGGCCGGAAACCAGCACCTCAGGTACCGCCCGGCCTTGCCACTCCTGTGGCCGGGTGTAGTGGGGGTACTCCAATAACCCGCGCTCAAAACTCTCGTCGGCCAGCGACTCCTCCTTGCCGACAACACCGGGCAACAGGCGCAGACAGGCATCGATCAACGCCATTGCAGCCAATTCACCGCCCGACAACACGAAATCGCCGAGACTAATTTCCTCCGCCCGGCGTGCCTCCAGGACCCGCTCGTCAACACCTTCGAAACGACCGCACAGCAGTACCACTCCGGGCCCCCGGGCCAATTCCCTGACACGGCTTTGGCTCAGAGGCCGACCGCGCGGGCTGAGGTAAATTACCGGCGCCGCGAAACCGTCGGCCAACGCCGCCTCAATGGCGCCGTCCGCCACATCGGGCCGCATGACCATACCCGGGCCACCACCGAAGGGCGCGTCATCGACGGTCTGGTGTTTATCACCCGCGAAATCGCGAATGTCCACAGTTTCCAGGTCCCACACCCCATCAGCCAGGGCGCGCCCGGCATTCGACACGCCCAGCGATCCGGGAAAGACCTCCGGGATCAGGGTCAAAACCCGAGCCCGCCATGTGTTTGCTCGTGTTCTCGCACTCACCGTTCTTCGTCCTTATTCGAAATCCCGTCGTCGGGATCCTCCAGCAATCCCGGCGGCGGGTCGATAACCACCCGGCCACCGTCGAAGTCGATCTCCGGTACGGCGGCACGGGTGAAGGGAACCATCACCACACCGCCGTCTTCTTGAGCGATCTCCAACATATCGCCGGCGGAGAAATCGAAGATCGCTCGGATCGTTCCCAGTTGCTCGCCGCCAGTCAAATCCGCCCTAAGACCAATCAAATCAGCGTGGTAGTACTCCTCGTCCCCGGTCTCCGGAAAAGCGCTGCGCGGCACATGAAGATGTGTTCCCTTCAAGGCCTCGGCGGCGTTGCGATCCCCCACCCCTTCGATGCGGGCGACGACTTGTCCCTTGGCCATGCCCACCACGCGAAGAAGGAAGCTCCGCTCCCCGGTTGCGTCGAACAGCGACCCATAGGCCGCAATGTCGGCGGGATCGGAGGTGAAGCTCTTGATCCGCACCTCGCCCTTCAAGCCCTTCGCCGCGCCAATCACGCCTACGCAAACAAGGTCCTCCTTGGTGCCCGGCTTGGGCCTTCGCGTGGTCATGGCTCACCTTACTGGGGGCTACGTCCTTAGCCGCCTTTCTTTTCCTCCTCCGGCGCTTCCTCGGCTTTCTCCTCGGCCGGAGCTTCTTCGGCCTTCTCCTCGGCCGGAGCCTCTTCGGCCTTCTCCTCGGCCGGAGCGTCTTCGGCTTTCTCCTCGGCTGGAGCCTCTTCGGCTTTCTCGTCTGCTGGAGCGTCTTCTGCTTTCTCCTCGGCCGGGGCTTCCTCCGCCTTCTCCTCGGCCGGAGCGTCTTCGGCCTTCTCCTCGGCCGGAGCCTCCTCCGCCTTCTCCTCGGCCGGGGCCTCTTCGGTCTTCTCTTCGGCCGGGGCCTCCTCGGCCTTCTCTTCGGCCGGAGTCTCCTCCGCCTTCTCCTCGGCCGGAGCCTCTTCGGCCTTCTCCTCGGCCGGAACCTCTTCGGCTTTCTCCTCGGCCGGAGCCTCTTCGGCTTTCTCCTCGGCCGCCGGCGGCTCCGCTGCCTTGGCCGCGGCCGCTTCCTCTGCCTCCTTCATGCGTTCCAAGGTCTTGGGGCGAGGTAGATGTTGCTTGGTCTGCTCGTGCCGCGCCGGCACTTCAAAGAGTCCCGCCTGGCCCAGGAAGCGGGCAACGCGGTCCGATGGCCTGGCGCCGACCCCCAGCCAGTACTTGATGCGCTCTTCTTTGAGGACAATACGCTCAGGGTGTTCCTTGGCGACCATCGGATTATAGGTCCCCACTCTCTCGATAAATCGTCCGTCGCGGGGTTTCCGGGAATCGGCGATGACAACGCGATAAAAGGGGCGCTTTTTGGCGCCGGCTCGGGACAGGCGGATACGAAGGGACATGGTATTCTTGCTTTCCTCGTCGGGTTGAAATGAATCGTTGGAATTAGCGGAAAGGCATGGGGGGCGTCATGCCCGGCGGCAGAGCACCGCGCGAGAGACCCTTTTTCCCCATCTTGCCCATCTTCTTCATCATGGTGCCCATCTGCTGGTACTGCTTGAGTAATCGGTTGACCTCCGGCACCGTGGTGCCCGAGCCGGCAGCGATACGGCGGCGGCGCGAGCCGTTGAGAATTTTAGGGCGACGCCGTTCCGTCTTGGTCATGGACGAGAGGATCGCCTGCTGACGGCCGATCAACTTTTCGTCGACGTTAGCCTGGGCTAACTGTTGTTTCATCTTGCCGACGCCAGGCAGCATGCCCAGCATGCCCTTGATATCCCCCATCTGGCGCACTTGTTGAAGCTGATCGGCCATGTCGTCGAGGGTGAATTGCCCCTTTAGCATGCGGGCCGTCAGCTTCTCTGCCTCCTCGTGCTCGATCACATCGGAGGCTTTTTCCACTAGGCCGACGACGTCGCCCATACCAAGGATACGCCCAGCAATGCGCCCGGCATCGAAAGGTTCCAGGGCGTCGAGGTTTTCGCCAACGCCCAGAAGCTTGATCGGACAACCCGTAACCGCCTTCATGGAAAGCGCGGCCCCGCCCCGCGCGTCGCCGTCGGCGCGGGTCAGCACGATACCCGTAATTCCGACTTTGTCGTTGAACTCCCGGGCCAGATTGACGGCATCCTGGCCGGTCAGGGCGTCGGCGATCAGCAGGGTCTCGGTGGGATGGGTAGCGGCGCTCACTTGAGCCACCTCGGTCATCAGATCGTCATCGATGTGGAGGCGCCCGGCGGTGTCCAGGATCACCGCGCCATAGCCCTCCAGACGTCCTGTTTCCATGGCCCGCTTGGCGATGGCCAATGGTTGTTCGCCAAAGACGACCGGCAGCACCGCGAGCGCCGCCTGATCGCCAAGTACGGCCAGTTGCTGTTGCGCCGCCGGACGATAGATGTCGAGGGACGCGAGCAGGACCTTTTTCTTCGCCCGCCTAACCAACCTAAGGCCCAGTTTGGCGGTCGTTGTCGTCTTGCCCGAGCCTTGCAATCCGACCATGAGGATTACCGCCGGCGGCGTCCCGACAAGGTTGATCTCTGAAACCTCGGCGCCCAGGGTTTCAACCAAGTGGTCGTGAACGATCTTGACCACCATCTGGCCCGGGGTGACGCTGCGCAGCACCTCTTGACCGACGGCGCGTTCGCCGACCGCGGCGATGAAATCCTTGACCACGGGCAGCGCCACGTCAGCCTCGAGCAAGGCCACGCGGACCTCGCGCAGGGCTTCGGCGATCTCGCTCTCACTAAGGGCGCCGCGTCTTTTTAGGCGATCGAAGACATCGCCGAGCCGTGTGGTCAGTGAATCAAACATGTCGTCGATCAGTTTCCTTGCAACCGCTTCGCCACATACTAAAAACGCCAGTGCGCGAAACTCGCGGACTGGCGGCGCCCCGCAAGGCATGGGCTCAAGCGACGCAGTATGGACCGAAGCGGCGCACTATAAGGAAGGCGACCGCGGCCCGTCAAGCCAGAGCCGACCGCGAGCCTCGCCAAAAGAACAAAGGGGGGGGCGCATATATGGGGTTTGCCGTCCCACCCATGTATGATAATCAAGCAATTGATTCCAGGGTCCGAAGACACCAATTATAAGGTAGTTTGGACAATGGCGTATTTTTTACTATTCCATGCAACGGCGTCAATTATGCCGCACTTGCGGAATGAAGAAGGGAGCCGCCGACGATCGCGCCCATCAGGTTGACGCGCTTTTGCTAATCCTTGAATGCGTATCCGACCAGTTTTTTGATCGTCCTAACAACACATAAAGCACTATTTAGAAAGGCAGTTCCAAGCAATGGCAAAGAGGAAAACCAAGCTGGGCCCCGATCCCATTGACAAGCACGTCGGCGCGCGGGTACGCGGCCGGCGCATGGGGATGCGCCTAAGCCAGACCAAGCTGGGCCAGACGGTTGACGTCACATTCCAGCAAATCCAAAAGTACGAGAATGGCTCCAACCGCATCGGCGCCAGTAATCTGTACAAGATTTCAAAGACTCTCGGCGTCGACGTCGGTTTCTTTTACGAAGGAGTCGAGAACGCCTTCACCGGCAGCGCCGACGGCGGACCCGGCCTGTCCGACGGCGGCCAGGTGGCGTTCGATCACGATCCCATGAATTCGCGCGAAGCGATCGTATTGATGCACAACTATTTCCGCATCCCCGAACTGACGGTCCGCAAGAAGCTGTTCAATCTGGTCAGATCATTGGCCGACAGCAATAAGACAGACTGACCGTTCGCCAGACGCCTCAACAAAAGCGCCATGGCGGACCTCCTCGCCCGACTATCCTCATCCCTTGCCGACTACGGGTTGTTATCGCGTGGCGGGTTTCATCCCAGACCCAGCGATGGAGTGCCGGGCGAGACCGGAACGCTGGTCCTAATCGGCAACGCGGGACCCGAACTCTGGCGCGTTTTCACGCACCAACGCCGCGACGAACCCCATCCGCTGGATGCCTGGACGCGCCGGATTCTCACCGACGTGGCACACCGCTTTGACGCCCGGGCACTATTTCCGTTTGGCGGACCACCCACCCTTCCCTTTCAGCGCTGGGCGCGTCGCGCCGAGGCGGTGTTTCCGTCTCCCATTGGTCCTTTAATCCATCCTGATTACGGACTCTGGCATGCCTATCGCGGCGCGCTGGCGTTTACCGATAAGATCGCCCTGCCACTTAGGCGGCGGTGCGCCAACCCCTGCCGGTCTTGCCTTGATCGCCCTTGCCTCAGTGCCTGTCCCGTCGATGCTTTCGACGACGATGGCTATGAGGTTCCAGCCTGCGTCGCCCACATTTCCTCGGGCGACGGCGGCGACTGTATGAACCACGGGTGCGGCGCACGCAGAGCCTGTCCGGTGGGCACCGAATTTGCCCCCGCAACGGCCCAGGCCCGTTTTCACATGGATAGTTTCGTGGCTGCCCGGCGCGCCGCCAGCCTGCGGTGACGCAGGCGAAACCTGTGGACTTCCCACTGTGGCGCACCATATTAAAGCCGTTCAAGCGGGAGACGTGGCGTGGGTGATATCTCATTGATCAAATTGCACAGGCCGAGCAACGGCTTGGTCGTGCTCTGCAGCGGCACGCTGCCCGCCGCCTGATTGGGACCAACATGGCCGAGACGCGCGTTATCACCCTGGGTTGCCGGCTCAATGCCTTTGAGTCCGAAGTTATGCGTCGGCACGCCAGCGCCGCCGGTCTCAAAGATACCGTCATTGTCAACACTTGCACGGTTACCGCCGAGGCCGGCCGCCAGGCGCGCCAAACCGTCCGCCGACTGCGCCGCCGTAATCCGCGCGCCCGCATCATCGTCACCGGCTGTGCCGCCCAGATCGATCCCGGGGCCTTCGTCGCCATGCCCGAGGTGGATCAGGTGCTGGGCAACACAGAGAAGATGGACCCGGCGGCCTGGCGCCCACAAACCGACGCAGGCGATGGCGCCGAACGGCTTCGCGTTTCCGATATATTGAACCGTGATGGAACCGAACAAAGGCCCCTGGAGGGCTTCTCCGTCGGCGGTCTGGAGGGCCGAACCCGTGCCTTCGCCCAGGTCCAACAGGGATGCGATCACCGCTGCACCTTCTGCATCGTGCCATTTGCCCGCGGCCCGAGCCGCAGCCTGCCGGCCGGCGCCGTCATCGATCAGGTGCGCCGCCTGGCTGACACCGGCCATGCCGAGGTCGTGCTGACCGGGGTCGATATTTCATCTTACGGCGCCGATCTGGCCAAACGGCCGACCTTAGGAAGCCTGGTGGTCCGTATCCTGGCCGAGATCCCTGAGCTGAGGCGCCTGCGCCTCAGCACCGTTGATCCGGGCAACTTTGATCAGGACTTGCTTCGGGCCTTTGCCGAGGAACCCCGTCTCATGCCGCACCTGCATCTCAGCTTGCAATCGGCTGACAACACCGTGCTCAAGCGTATGCGCCGCCGCCATGACAGAGCCGGCGCCCTGGCGTTCTGCGAGGCCGCGCGGCGCTCCCGCCCCGACGTGGTTTTCGGTGCCGACCTCATCGTCGGATTCCCGACCGAAAGCGATGCAATGTTTCAAAACACCCTGGACGCCGTAGACGACCTGGGTCTGACATACCTGCATGTGTTCCCCTATTCGCCCCGGCCCGACACGCCGGCGGCGCGCATGCCCCAAGTACAGGCAGCGCTGCGCACGGAGCGGGCAGCGCAATTGCGTGCCGCCGGCGAGGCAGCCTTGGCGCGTACCCTGGCCGGCCGCGTCGGCAGCATCGCCGAGGTGCTGGTAGAGGACGGCAACCGTGGACGCAGCCGAACCTACGCACCCGTGCGGCTGACCTTTGAGGCGGCAGCGGGCGCCGTGGTCGGAACCCGTATTGCAGACGCCGCCGCCGACCATTTGATCGGCACCAAGGCGGCATGACCGACGAAGATGCCAAAAGCGGCTGGCTGGGCCAGTTGCGCGCCGGTCTTGGCCGTTCGTCGGCCAAACTGACGGGCGGCATCGGCGAACTTTTTACCCACCGCAAGTTGGACGACGAGGCCCTGGGCGAACTCGAAGACCTGCTCATCGCCGCCGACCTGGGCGTGGCGACGGCGGCCAAGCTGGCCCAGAATCTGGCCCGTTCACGCTTCGATCAGGACATAACGGCGGATGAAGTGCGTGCCGCCTTGGCCGAGGAAATGGCAGCGCTGCTTGAGCCGATCGCCCGGCCCCTGGCCATTAACGCCACCGCCAAGCCTCACGTTATCTTGGTCTGCGGCGTCAACGGCAGCGGCAAGACCACCACCATTGCCAAGTTGGCGCGGCGCTTCACCGAAGAGGGCCGATCGGTGATGCTGGCCGCCGGTGATACCTTTCGCGCCGCCGCTATCGAACAATTACAAGTGTGGGGTGAGCGAACCGGCTGTGCGGTCATCGCCAGGGAACAAGGCGCCGATGCCGCCGGACTCGCCTTTGAAGCCGTCGAGCAGGCGCGTCGCCAGGCCGCTGACGTCCTTATCATCGACAGTGCCGGGCGCCTTCAAAACAAGGCCAACCTGATGGCCGAATTACAAAAAATGGTGCGTGCTATCCGTAAGCTGGACGCCGCCGCGCCTCACGATTGCCTCTTGGTGCTTGATGCCACCGTGGGACAAAACGCCCATAACCAGGTTGAGGTCTTCCGCGACATGGTGGCGGTCTCCGGTCTGGTGCTGACCAAGCTCGACGGATCGGCCAAGGGTGGCGTCGTGGTCGCCTTAGCCGAGAAATTCGGCCTTCCCATCCATGCCGTCGGCGTCGGCGAATCCTTTGACGATATGCGTCCCTTCGAGGCCGGCTCCTTTGCCCGCGCCCTCATGGGGCTGGTGGATTGAACCCACCGGTTCATGCCCCTGCAAATCCACCTCGCGCTCTTGGTTCTGCTTGCCGCCGTCATGCATGCGACGTGGAACGCTGTGCTCAAGGCGAGTGGCGAGCGCTTCCTGACCTTCACCATCATTGCTGCGACGGGAACCGGGCTCGGAATCTTGGCGGCTCCTTTTGTCGCCGTTCCGGAGGCGGCGACCTGGCCCTATCTGATCGCTTCGGCGCTCATCCACAACGGCTATTACGTGTTTCTACTGCTGGCCTACCGGCACGGCGACCTGAGTCAGGTCTATCCCCTGGCCCGCGGTACGGCGCCGCTGGCCGTTGCCGTGCTGGCGGCGGTCTTCGCCGGCGAGATACCGAATTCAGCCGGCCTGGCCGGCATCGCCCTGGTGTCACTGGGTATCATCAGCCTCATGTTTGCCGACGGACGGCCGCGTGGAACAGCGATCAAGCCTGTCCTACTGGCCCTCGCCACAGCACTTTTCATCGCCAGCTACACGGTGGTCGACGGTCTTGGCATTCGCCTCGCCGCGACGCCCTGGAGCTATATCGTCTGGCTCAACATCATTGAGGGCATCCCGTTTATGATCGGCGTCGCGATTCTTCGCCCGCGCGACATCGGCCCATTCCTGAGCACGCGCTGGAAGCCGGGGTTCGCGGGCGGTGTTTTTGCCGCCGTGGCCTATGGGATTGTCCTCTACGCCCTTGGTCAAGGCGCTATGGCCCACGTCTCGGCGCTCCGCGAAACATCGGTGCTGTTCGCGGCCCTGATTGGCGTGGTGGTTTTCGGCGAACCCCTGGGCTGGCGCCGCATTGCCTGCGCCATCGCCATCGTGGCCGGCATGATCGTCTTACAGGTGGCAGGCTAAGCCCATGGGGAACCGCCTCATCGCCGCCCTCGACGAGAACTACCGCTTCCTCGTCCTCTTTGCCTCCTTTGCCCTTATGCTGGTGGGAACGGGGTCGATGTTTGCGGTTGTCGTTCTCCTCAAGTCGATGGCCCAGGACTTCGATTGGCCGCGTTCCGTTCCCTCCATCGCCTTCTCGCTGCTTTATGTGGGAGGAGGCACGGGCGGCATTCTCACGGGCCATTGGATGGATCGCTCCGGCATGGGATTGCCGGCCCTGGTTGCCGCCGTCATGGTCGGATGTGGGGCGATCTTGGTCAGCGCCATCACCCAGTCGTGGCAGCTGTTTCTCATCTATGGTTTCATGTTAGGCCTGCTCGGATATGCGGCCATCTTTTCGCCCCTCATGTCCAACGTCATTCGTTGGTTCGAGAACCGGCGCGGCACGGCGGTGGGCGTGGTCGCCGCCGGTCAAAGCCTGGCCGGTGTGATCTGGCCACCCGTCTTCGATTACTTCAACCAGAGCATCGGCTGGAGGGACACCTATCTGTGGTACGGGATCTTCGCGCTTTGCACTATGGTCCCCCTAAGCCTCGTTATGTGCCGCCGCAGTCCATCCGCTGCCTTGGAAAATGCGGTGATGCCGCGACCGGTCAATACCAGGACGAAGACGAGATTCAGCGACCTAGCCTCCTTGTCGCCAAGAACACTACAGTGTGTCTTGGGGCTGGCCATTATTGGTTGCTGCATCGCCATGTCCCTGCCCCTTGGCCACCTGGTCGCCCATGTCAGCGATCTTGGCCATTCCACGGCACGCGCCGCCGAGGTCCTCTCGGTCGCCCTCGCCGGCAGCCTATTCAGCCGCCTGACCGCTCTCGGTCCAGTGGTCAACCGTTACGGCGGCTTGGTTTCCATATTTACCTTTTCCAGCTTTCAGACAGCAGGCCTGCTGTTGCTGGCTTTCTTTGACGGTCTGTTGGCGTTCTACCTAATCGCCTTTATTTTTGGTTTCGGCTATGGCGGTATCGTTCCCAGTTATCCGGTAGTGGTTCGTGAAACCCTGCCCGTCCACGAGGGCGGACGCAGAACCGCCATCCTCATTTTTTTTGGCGCCATCGGCATGGCGATCGGCGGTTGGCTGGGAGGCTTCGTCCATGATTTGGCTGGATCCTACACGCCTGCCTTCCTCATCGGCGCCGCTTTCAACCTTTGCAACCTCGCCGTCATCGGGACTCTCATCTACCTAGATCGCCGCACCTAGGCGTGAAACACCGCCGGTCGATATCGTTAGAAGGACGACCCTGGGGTACCAAGAAACGCGATTTCCTCCGACGTGCTCTGGCGGCCCAAGACCTCGTTACGGTGGGGAAATCGGCCGAAGCGTTCGATGATCTCCATATGCTTGATGGCATACTCCAAGCCGTTGGAATCGTTCTCTAGGGCCGCGAACAGATCGACGCAACGGCGTTGATGGTCGATGTCCTCGGCATGCATCAAGGGTATGTAAAATAAGCGTCGGCGCGCCGCAGGCAGGACCTGATCGAAACCGCTTTCGACGGCCATCTCAGTAACTTCGATCGCCAGGGCATCGGTGGCGAAGGAACGGGCGTCGCCGCGGAACATGTTGCGGGGGAACTGATCGAGAAGGACGATCAGGGCCAGGCACCCGTCGGGCGTTTCGCGCCAGTCGGCCAATTCACCGGCCGCCGCCTTTTCGTAATCGGCAGCGAAGCGTTGGCGGATGGATTCGTCGAAGGCGTCGTCCTTCTTGAACCACAAGCCTTCGGAGGCGAACCAGAAATCGAGAATGCGGAATATGGCTTCCACGTCTCGGGCCTCCTAAATGGGGGGCGGGATGTGCTCCGCCGGAAACCCAATACTATGGTTCCGACAGACAGGGGGTAAAGAGGCGATTATCGCCGACCAAAGGGAAAAAGAAGACCGCCGAATCAGGCCGGCTGAGCGGCCACGACGGAAGATCCTGTCAAATCTCGATGTTGAGGTAGAAGCCGCGCGGGACGTCGCCGCGCAGGGGACGGTTTGATTCCATAATCTGGTCGAGCCGCGTTATTGCCTTCTGCACCATCGGGGGATCCGATGGGCGGGTCGCCGCGGCTCGGATACGAACTTGGTGGGCCTCGCGATAGCCCTGGGCCTTAGCGCCAAGTGGCGCGACCGCCGGGCCGTTGATGCTAGTTGGATCCGCCATGGCCCGACTATGAGCCGCCTGTGGTTAACAATGCGTCAAGGCCGCCGGCCTTCCTTGCGGGCGTGGGCAAAGTTTGGGCCGGCGCCGTCGCGGAATCTCTTTAGCGCCCAGACGATACTGGAGAACGCTAGGTCGTCCCACGGGATGTCATCCCAGTCGGACAGGACAACGTCCTGGCTTTCGGGGCCAGGGGCAAATTCCGGCGTCGTCATGTGGGCGCGGTAGACGACGTAGACCTGTCTGATGTGGGGGATGTCATAGACGCCGATGAGACCGTCCATTTCCACCTTGGCCCGGGCTTCTTCCCAGACCTCGCGCGCCGCGCCCTCGGCGGTTGATTCGTCAAGCTCCAAGAACCCCGCCGGAATGGTCCAAAATCCGAGACGCGGTTCGATGGCGCGGCGGCACAACAGAATCTTGCCCTCCCACGTGCATACGGCACCGACGACGACCTTGGGGTTATCGTAATGAATGTAGCCGCAATCGGGGCACACAAGTCGGGTCCGGTTGTCCCCTTCAGGCACCGATTCCACGGTTGGTCCTGTCCCCGGCTTGGCTGTCATTGAATGAGTGTGGCGCGCCCATCAGTGTGGCGCAACCCCCGCGCCAGACTTGCCCTGTCAAACCGTCTATGGGAATGCGGCGCTTAGACCCTGAAGTTGAAGATACGCCCGCGTTCGGATTGCCCGCGTTCGCCCGAATAGCCCAAATTGGCGCCATCCCGCACAGGCTTTTGCGGCGACGGTTCGGATGTCTGAGGCAAGCGGTCGGGGGTCGAGGCGCCGATATCGTCACGCTGTGGAGACGGGCGAACTTCGCGCACGGCGTAACCGATGCCGGTAAATAAGCCTGTGGAGTCGCTCGTCATTCCGCCATTCCTTTTCTTCGATACGATCTTCGGCTATGTGCGTTCCCCTCAAATTAGTATTCGGCGCATCGCTGACCAACTCAATTTGACTCAAATATTTGTGATGTCACCCAAGGGAAGCACGAATTACTCGAACCAAAGACGCAAGAATTGTTTAAAACCATGGGGATATGCTATGTCTTACGGCTTGAGATCAGGCCCTGGGCAGAGGCAAATGGCAGGCGGGAAGGATATTTCAGATCGGCGTCCCTACGACGAACGCCGTCTTTTGGCGTCGAAAAGTCGGCGCGGATTGCTGGCGGACCTTAGCGTCGGAATGCGCATCAACCTGCTGATCGCGTTGGCATTTGGCGCCTTGGCCGCCCTTGGGGGATCCTATCTGGCGGGTGAAAGGCGCCTTGATGCCTCTCTCGAGCATCTGATGGAACGCGACACGGCGCGCGACCTTGCCGTCGGCGTGGAGGCCCTGGCCTTCCGCATGCAGCAAGATACCAAGTCCTTTCTCCTCGGCCAGGATTCCACCGCTGCCACCCGCTATCAGGCGCGCGCTGCAAAGGTTACGGCGATGCTGGGCCGTCTGCGCGCAGGACCATCGGGCAAGGCGCTCAACACCCACGTCGATACCGTCAACGACGGCATGCTTCAACACGCCGCCCAGTTCCGCCGAGTGATGGAAGCCGGCAAGGCGTCGACCGCACTGGCCGAAGCCGCACGTCTCGACGAGATCCTGGCCTACATCGCCCCCGGCCTTGAAGCGCTGGCGCTGGCAACCGGCGAAGCCGCCGACAGGGCGGCGGAGGAAGCACGCCAAACACGTCGGATCTTCCATGTCCTGATTTTCGCCGCACTGGCCTTGATCGGGACCTTATTCGCGGTACCGGTCTTCATAATCGGGCGCGCAATCGCCTCGCCCCTATCCGCCCTGGCCGAGGCCGCCAGAGAGGACGACGACTTCATTCCCGGACGCGGCAACGGGGACGAAATCGGCGACATCGCCCGTGCCCTTCATATCTTGAAAAGCAGCCTGGTGGGGATGGAAAACCTGCAGGCCGAACTGCGGGACATCCAGGAACGCGGGGACACCGGTAACGATGACGCCCGAAGCGCTGTGGCCGAGGACCTGCACTCCCGCGTCGGCGCCGCCGCCGATACGCTGCTCTCCGCCTCGGCCGGTATCGGAATCGGGGCGCGCACCTTGTTGGACGGCACCGAAGAGACCAAGCGGCGTACGGCAGCGGTCTCCGAAGCGGCGCAGCATGCCGCGACCGCCGGTGATGCCGCCGCGACGGCGGTCGAGGGTCTGGCCGGGTCGATCGGCGATATTGGCCAACGCATTGGGCGCTCCGCCGAGATCGTCGGCCAAGTGGCGGCCGACGCCGAGGGCGCCACCCAGAAGGTCCAAGGCCTGGCCGAGGTCGTCGACAAGATCGGCGCCGTAGTGGTTCTGATCACTGAGATCGCCCACCAGACCCATCTTCTGGCCCTCAACGCCACCATCGAGGCGGCACGTGCCGGCGACGCCGGCAAGGGGTTCGCCGTGGTCGCCTCCGAGGTCAAGACCCTGGCTACCCAAACGGCCACCGCGACCAAGGATATCACCACTCAAATCGGCGATATTCAAACTGCGGCGCGAAGTGCGCTCGAAGCCATCCAAGGCGTCGGCGGTACGATTGACGAGCTTGACGGGCTGACCAACGACATTGCCACATTCGTAGAGGCCGAGGGCGAGGCGAGCCAAGATGTCGGGCGCACAGCGCGCAAGGCGGCTTCGGACTCCGCGGAAGTGACCGCCGCCGCCGCCGCCATGGCCGAAATAGCAGATGCCACGGGCCGCGGCATTGAACGGATCATGGAAACGGCATGCGATCTTGAGCGGCACTCTAAATCAGCGCGCGAGACAGTCGATCGGATGGTGGAGAAGATGCGGGGTTAAATTTCGGCCCGGTCGCGCAAGGCCGACACCCCCGGAAGGTCCTTTCCTTCCAGCCATTCAAGGAAGGCGCCGCCCGCCGTCGAGACATAGGAAAAATCATCCACCACGCCGGCATGAATAAGGGCCGCCACCGTGTCGCCACCGCCGGCGACGCTGAGCATGTCTCCGTCCCGGGTTCGCCCAGCGGCGGCCTGGGCAACGGCGTTGGTGGCGGCATCGAAAGGCGCCACCTCGAAGGCGCCCAGCGGGCCGTTCCACATCAGGCTGCGACAGCCGCCGAGACGTTGAATAATATCGTCGATCGAAGCCGGACCGAGGTCCAAGATCATGTCCTCGGCGAGTACTGCGTCGATCCCTACCACCCGGCTGTCAATACCGACCTCCAGGGACCGCGCCACCACCGCGTCGGTCGGCAGGACGACCTCGCAACCGGCCTCGTCGGCCGAGGCCAGAATGTCGTTGGCGGCGCCGGCCATGTCGCGCTCCGAAAGCGACGCGCCAATGGCAATGCCCTTTGCGTGCAGGAAAGTGTTGGCCATACCCCCGCCGACGACAAGGATATCCATCTTGCGTACCAGGTTACCCAGAACGTCGAGCTTGGTCGACACCTTGGCGCCGCCGACGACCGCGGCAACCGGGTGGCGCGGCGCCTCGAGGGCGCCTTCGAGGGCACTCAGCTCGGCCTGCATGAGCCTTCCGGCTGCGGCCGGCAACAGATGCGCCAAGGCCTCCGTCGAGGCGTGGGCCCGGTGAGCGCAGGAAAAGGCATCGTTGACGTAGAAATCGCCGAGGGCCGCGAGCCGCTCGGCGAAGGCTTGGTCATTCCCCTCTTCCCCGGCATGAAAACGCAAATTCTCCAGCAACACAACGTCACCGTCGCCCATGGCGGCAACCACGTGTTCGGCCTCGGCCCCAACGCAGTCGGCGGCAAACGATACCGCCCGCCCACCAAGGGCCACGCCCAGGGCCTCGGTCAGCGGACGCAAGCTCAGTTCATCCACCACCCGGCCCTTGGGCCGGCCCAGATGGGAAATGGCGATGACGCGCGCACCCTGGTCCGTCAATCGGCTCAGGGTGGGCACCGTGCGCTCGATACGCGTTGCATCGGCCACCCGACCGTCCTTCATGGGCACGTTGAAATCGACACGCACCAGGACACGTTTTCCGGCGACGGCAAGATCATCAAGGGTCTTAAACGCGGTCATGGCTTTCCTTGTGATTGACTTTTAAGGGCCTCGGCGCGGGCGTGGGCGTGGCGCGCTTTCTCGGCTTCGCCCAGGACCTCGTAAGAGCGCGCCAGCATGAGCCAGCCCTTCAGGTCGTCGGGATTCTCTTTCAGCTTCTCGGCCAGTCCGTCGACCATGGCGCGGATTGTCGCCTCGTCCATCTTCGGTGGCGAAGCGGCCACCGCGCCGGCGGCGGGCGATGGATTAACGCTTCCCGCTTCCAGATCCAATTGCCGTTCGGCGTCGGCAATGCGCTCGCGTACTTCGTCCAACCACGGCGCGTCGGCCGGCGATGTTGCTATCAGATCGACCCAGGACTGTAGGGCGCCCTCAAGGTCGCCCTGCTGCGCCTTAAAGTTGCCGATGTAGTATCGCGCCCGGGGATCGCGCGGATCCTTGGCCAGGATCTCCTCAAAAATGGCTAGGTCCTCGGGGTCGACCGTGCCGTCGCGGGCCAACACCCGTGCCTCGCCGTAGGCGGCCAAGACATCAACACGGCGGTCGCTCAAGTCGGTGGCCCGGCGGAACGCTTCGGCGGCGTCGGAATAGCGATTCTGGGATTGATACGAACGGCCCAGCAGTATCCAACCCTCGACGTTGCCCGGTGACTCTTTCATTTTCTGGGCAAGGCTGTCGATAAGACGCTCCATTTCGGCTCGGCTCTCTGCCACTGCCTGGAGGGCATCGCGGCGTTCGGCCAGCGGCTGGCCGGGAAGGTTGGGCGACCCTAGGTGCCCGTAGACACCGAGCGCCCCCGCCAATACCACCACCACCAGGGCTAAGACCGCCGTCCGGCCGCCGTGGGCCGCTGATGCCGTGTCGCCGGGCTCGGCCTCGGCGGCGGCCAGTATGCGGCGCTGAAGCTCGGTCCGCGTCGCCGCCGCCTGTTCACCGACCAAGAGGCCACGCTCGGCATCGCGCTCGACCTCGGCCAATTGGTCGCGGTAGATGGCAAGGTCGTACTCTTCGCGAGGTGGCATCGGGCGGCGTGGCCGCACAAGGGGCAGCACCAGCAACCCGACGACGACGACCGTTAACAGGGCTATGGCAAGCCACAGGTCGATCATTCGGACCGATCCTCGATCAGCGCATCGAGACGCTTCTTCTCTTCGTCGCTAAGCGGCGCCGGCGCCTCGCCGCTGGCCGTAGCGTGGCGGCGGCGGAAGAAAACAACTACCGCCAGCAGGCCAAAAGTCCCGATCACGACCGGCCCGATCCACAGGACATAGGTGGTCGCCTTGAAGGGCGGATTGAGAAGGACGAAGTCGCCATAGCGATCGACGACAAAATCGACCACCGCACTGTCAGAATCTCCCGCCACCAACCGCTCGCGTACGATGACACGGAGATCCCGGGCCAAACCGGCGTCGGAATCGTCGATCGACTGGTTCTGGCACACCAGGCAGCGCAGGTTCTTGCTGATATCACGGGCACGCGCCTCAAGGACGGGGTCGGCCAGCATCTCGTCGGGCAGGACGGCGCCGGCGGGCGTTGCGGCCATCAGCAGCAAGACAAGGACAAAAGCGGCCCTCATTGGCTCAATGTCCGGATGATGGGCAGCAATTCGCCCTCCAGGGACTTCTGGGTCAGGGGGCCGACGTGCTTGTGGTGGATGCGCCCCTGGGCATCGACGACGAAGGTCTCGGGCACCCCGTAGACACCCCAGTCGATGCCCACCCGGCCGTCACGGTCGGCGCCGATCCGATGGTAGGGATCGCCCAGATTGGTCAGCCATTTGAGCGCGTCCGCCGCCTCGTCCTTGTAGTTGAGACCATAGACCGTGGCCACGCCCATGCCGGCGAGCCGCGTGATGAGGGGGTGCTCAGCCTTGCACGGAATGCACCATGATGCGAACACGTTGATCACCGAGACTCTGCCCTTGAGTTCGGCATCGGAAAAGCCCTGCTTGGCACCGCCGTCGATAGGGGGAAGCGTGAATTGGGGCACCGGCTTGTCGATCAGCGCCGAGGGAATGATCTTGGGATCCATCCCGAGACCGAGGGCAAAATAGACCGCGAGCACGGCAAAGACCGCCAGCGGCATGAAAAAGAAGAGCCGTCTCATGATGCCGCTGGCTGGGCGCCACCCGCCGCCGCCCTTTGCCGACGCGCCGGCGCGCCGATGCGGTGGCGACGGTCGCTGAGACTTACCACGCCACCAGCCACCATGATCAAGGCGCCGGCCCAGATCCAGGCCAAAAGCGGATTGAAATAAAGCCGGGTAACGAAGCCACCTTTTTCATCGGCATCGCCGATCACCGCGTAGAGATCGCCCAGGAACATGGAGTGGATGGCAGCCTCGGTGGTCGGTCGCCCCTCCACCGGATAGGTCCTCTTTTCCGGATAGAGCGTCGTCAGCGCTCGACCGTCCTCGCTGACCTCGAAGGTTCCACGGATCGCCAAGTAGTTGGGGCCGGCGGCGCGCCGGGCACCGCGGAAAGTAAAGGTATAACCAGCCACGGCGACGCTATCACCGGGTTGCATGGTCTGGATGCTTTCCGTCTTCCAAGCCGCCGAGGCGGTCATCCCGGCGACGGTCACGGCAAGACCGGCGTGGGCGATAGTCATACCCCACGAAGCCCGCTGCAAGTGCACCAACCGGCGCAGGCTCTCGGCCATGGGCACGCGGAACAGGCGCACCCGCGCCGCCAGTTCGCTCGCCGTGCCGACAAAAAGCCACGCCGCCACCGCCATGCCGAGGAGCGCCAAGACAGAACCGTCGGCAACCACGAACCAGGTCCCCACGGCCACCGCCAGCGCAATCATCAAGGCGGCCTTCAGACGCCCCAGCGCTCCGCCCAAGTCGCCCCGCTTCCAAGCCAGAAACGGTCCCACCGCCATGGCCGCCAGCATGGGCACCATGAGGGGAATGAAAACGGCATTGAAAAACGGCGCCCCCACCGACACCTTGCCGCCGCCGACGGCGTCGAGAAACAACGGATAAAGAGTGCCAAGAAGCACCGCCGCCGCCGCCGTCGTCATAATGAGGTTATTCAATAAAAGTCCGCCCTCGCGCGAGATCGGCTGGAACAAACCGCCCGCCCGGAGCGCCGGAGCGCGAACCGCAAACAGCGCCAAAGAGCCGCCGATGACAATGATCAGGAGAGCCAGAATGAAGACGCCGCGCGCCGGATCGGCGGCAAAGGTATGCACCGACGTCAGGACCCCTGATCGCACCAGGAAGGTGCCGAGCAAGCTGAGGGAGAAGGCGACAATGGCCAGAAACACGGTCCAGCCCTTGAGCGTGTCGCGTTTCTCGACGACCACCGAAGAGTGCAGCAACGCCGTGCCCGCCAGCCAGGGCATAAACGAGGCGTTCTCGACCGGGTCCCAGAACCACCAGCCGCCCCAGCCCAGCTCATAATAGGCCCACCACGACCCAAGCCCGATGCCGACGGTCAAGAACGACCACGCCGCCAGAGTCCACGGCCGCACCCAACGCGCCCAGGTGGCATCGACTCGGCCCTCAATCAGCGCCGCGATGGCGAACGAGAAGGCCATCGAGAAGCCGACGTAGCCGAGGTAAAGAAAGGGCGGGTGGAAGGCAAGACCCGGATCCTGCAACAACGGGTTCAGTCCACGCCCATCGGCGGGCGCCACCAGAAGACGCTCGAAGGGGTTGGAGGTAAATAAGATGAAAGCAAGGAAGCCGATCCCAATCATGGCCTGCACCGAAAGCACCCGAGCGCCCAGCGCCTGCGGCAGATTGCGACCGAAGGCCGCGACCGCCGAGCCGAACAGTGCCAGGATCAGGACCCAAAGCAGCATGGAGCCCTCGTGGTTGGCCCACACGCCAGAGATCTTGTAGAGCATGGGTTTGGCGGAATGGGAATTCCGCGCCACGTTGAGAACCGAGAAGTCCGAAGTGACGTAGGCCTGGGTCAGGCAGGCGAAAGCGATGGCGACGAGCACGAACTGAACCAAAGCCGCCGGGCGCGCCACCGCCATCCACTGAGCGTCGCCGCGCTGGGCACCGACCAGGGGCACCACGGCCTGAATGAGAGCTACCGAGAGCGCCAGAATCAACGCGAAATGACCAAGCTCGGGGATCACTTGCGCGTTTCTCCCTTCAGCGGGCCGGCATCCCCCAATGCCTCTTCCAGGTGTTTCCACTTGCCTGATTTCTTAAGTGCGTCAGCGACCTCGGGCGGCATGTAGTTTTCGTCGTGCTTGGCCAAGACCTCGTCGGCGTGGAAGATGCCGTCCCGCAAGCGGCCCTCGGCGACCACGCCTTGGCCCTCGCGAAAGAGGTCCGGCAACAGGCCCCGATAGGTAACCTTGACCGTGTTTGCCAGATCGGTGATGCGAAATGTGACGCGGGCTTCGCCGACGTTCTTCTCGACGCTGCCCTCCTCAACCAGGCCGCCGATGCGCATCCGGCGGTCGGGCGGGAGCTTCTTCTCGACCACGTCGGTGGGACTATGGAAAAAGACGATGTTGTCCTCAAAGGCGGTCAGCACAAGCGCCGCCGCAGTGGCGACCAGCAGGAAGCCGAGAAAGACAAAGGTAAGGCGGCGGTGTTTACGCTTCATCGGACGCCTCGTCCTCGGTCGCCACATCCTCGTCCTGCAACTCTTTGAGCGCCGTCTCGCCAGCGCGCAGAAACGAAAGGCTGTTCGCGAAAAGCGCCCCCAGGACGACCAACGTGATGACGAAGCTGGGCCAGACGTAGGCGCCGTAGCCGCCCATGTGAAAAAAAGATGTTATCGGGTCCATGGTCCAATATCCGGTCCCTATCCGTGAGCCCGGCGCAAGCGAACCGCCCGCACCTTGCCGGCAACGATCTCAGCTCTAAGGCGCAGCAGCAGCACCCACAAGTAATAGGTGGTGAAGGCCAGGCCCATCAGCAACAGGGGCGTCAGCATGCTGGGGTGAATGGCGGGGCCGCCCGCCTTGACGACGCTCGACGGTTGATGGAGCGTGTTCCACCAATCGACGGAAAACTTGATGATGGGAACATTGACGAAGCCGACCAGGGCGAGGATGGCCGCTGACCGGGCACCGCGCGTCGGATCGTCGAAAGCATTATGCAACGCCATGTAGCCAAGATAGAGAAAAAACAAGATAAGCACCGACGTAAGCCGCGCGTCCCACACCCACCACGCGCCCCACATGGGCTTGCCCCACAGCGATCCGGTAACAAGGGCCAGAAAGGTAAAGCAGGTACCAATGGGCGCCGTTGCCTTGGCCGCCATGTCGGCCAGGGGATGCTTCCAAATCAGGCCGACAGCGCTGGCCCCGGCCATGCAGGAATAACAAAACAACGCCATCCATGCCGCCGGCACGTGCACGTACATGATGCGCACGGTCTCTCCCTGCTGGTAATCGGCGGGCGAGCCGAACAACGCCAGGAAAAGGCCGGCAATGAGAAGGATCAAGGTCAGTCCCGCCGTCCACGGCAGCAGCGCCGCGCTCAGGCGCAGGAAGCGGGTGGGATTGGCAAAACGGTGCAGCATGGCTTTCGATCCCCAGGAGTTCTCGTCTTGTAACCTAGACGCAATCCATTTCCATTGACCTAACGCAAATAATCATCCTGGCCCCCTTATTCCAGGGACTGTCGCAAGGAGGCGGCAGAGGCCCACGGACAAAGCGCCACGGCGCCGATCAGAAGGCCGCTCAGGATCATCAAATGGGGTCGTGCTGCAAAGCCGCCGATGGCGGCATCGACCGCGGCGACACCGAAAATTAATACCGGGATAAACAGTGGCAGCACCAGCAAGGACAGCAGTACACCGCCACGCCGGGCGCCAAGGATCAAAGCCGCACCGACACTACCGATGAGGCTCATGGTCGGCGTTCCCAGCCCAAGGGCAACGATAAGAACAACGAAACCTTGGGCATCCATGTCGAGCAGCACGGCCAATACCGGCGCTGCCACGATCAGGGGCACCCCCGTGGTCAGCCAGTGAGCAACGACTTTGGCCAAAACGACAAGCTCCAGCGCCACCGGACTGAGAGCCAGCAGCTCTAACGATCCGTCGTCGTAGTCGGTCTGGAAAAGACGCTCCAGCGAAAGCATGGAGGCAAGCAGCGCCGCCACCCAGATTACGCCGGCGGCGATGCGCGCCAAGATGTTGGCCTCGGGCCCGACGCCCAAGGGAAACAGCACCACGGCAAGGACGAAGAAGACCACCGCCATGAGGCTGTCGACACCTTGGCGCAAAGCCAGGCGCAAGTCGCGGCGCATGATCTCGAAGGCCCGTCTCATGGCGCCGCCTCCACAGGGTCAGGCTGGCGGGCGAAAGTATCGAGATCGAGCCGGCGGGCGCCGTCCAGGGCGAGCTCAACATGGGTGGAGATCGCCACCATGCCGCCGCCCGCCCGGTGGCGGGCTATGGCCTTCATCAGACATGAAGTGGCCGCCGCATCAAGAGCCGTCGTCGGCTCGTCCAGAAGCCACAGGGTGGCCTCCGACGCGGCCAGGCGGGCCAGGTTGGCGCGCCGCTTCTGGCCGGCCGAAAGAAAGCGGCCGGGTACGTCGGACAAAGACGCGCTGTCGAAGGTCTTCAATGCCTCAGTGACGACGCCGGAGCCATTCCCCAAACGCGCCCAGAAAGCCAGGTTCTCGGCCACCGTCAGGGCCGCTTTGACCGGATCGAGGTGCCCGACGTAGTGCAGGCGGGCATTATGCGCCTCGGGATCGATGGCAATGGACTCACCGCCCCAGCGGACGGCGCCGCCGGCCGGGCGCAAAAGGCCCGCCATAAGGCGCAACAGTGACGACTTGCCGCTTCCGTTGGCACCGACCAGCAACACGGCATCGCCGGCACCAATGGCGAAGTCGAGGCCGGCGAAAACCAGCCGCTCGCCGCGGATGCAAGTGAGGTCGTGGCCCGTGAAAAGCGTGCCGGGGGCGAGAGCCATGAGGGTCGTCGTCCAAGTCAGAGTTTGGTCGGGGCGCGCAAGGTAACGCAATATGGCGGCGAAGGAAAATCGCGGCGCGATAGGATCGGTGAAGAGACGGGCCGGAAACGAATTATCGCTAAACTCATCCCCCGCCGTGCCCTAGACGCTTTTGACATAGAGGCTCCAAGTCGCTTAACTCAAGTGAACGTGGTAATTCTGAAAAAAATATCACGGGGGAGGATCAATGTCTTTTTATGAACTGCCGGCGGAGATGGAGGAACGCGCCCAGGCCGTACACGGCGACGCGTTTATCTTCGATGGCGCCATTTCGACAATGGGCTTCTATATAGAAGAAAAAACCGAAATCCAGGCCTTTCTCGATGGCGGCGTGACCGGCGGCAACATCAGCCTCGCGACCTCCGAGACCGACTTCGCCATCGCCATCGACAACATCAGCAAGTTTAAGCGGCTGATCGAG
>JASLZL010000037.1 GCA_030754885.1 Rhodospirillales bacterium
GACGTGATGGCCAAGCTGGCGCATCGCAAGCTGACCGACCGCAATTTCGCCGCCATGACGGCGCAAAGGATTGAATTGGGATTGGCGCCGGTCACGGCCCTCGGCGTCGATGCCACCGGGGGCCAGGGCTGGGAACTCCACCATCCCATCGAGCATCAGGTCGCGCTCTACGACGATCTCATGGTAGCGGGTCAGGAGTTCGGCATCGTGGACTTCGGATACCGGGCGCTCGATTCGCTGCGTTTGGAAAGGGGGCTCCCGGTGTGGGGAAAGGACCTCACGACGGGAACCAGTCCGCCTGATGCCGGCCTCGACGATTGCCTGCAGCCGGACAAAGGGGATTTCGCCGGCCGCCAAGCACTGCTTGAACGCCAGCGCGCCGGTGTGACGCGAAAGCTCGCTTGCCTCACCGTCGATATGGAGGGCTCGGATGCCTGGCTTTGGGGAGGAGAGCCGGTTTCCAACGACGGGCGCACCGTTGCCTTGCTGTGCTCGGCGGGCTATGGCCACGTCGTCGGAAAGAGCATTGGCTTTGCCTATTTGCCGAGCCAACTGGCCGTGCCCGGCACCGCGCTTAAGGTCGAAATCACGAGCCGGCACTGGCCCGCGGCCGTGGTCGCGGCGCCGCTGATTGAACCAACGAACGCAAGGGCGGCGGCGTGAGCCGGCGCAAAGATGACAAGGCGATGTAGCCGCGGCGGCACACCGATTTCCGTCGAGGCAAAAACCGAGGGTTAGAGAGGGTGACAATGAACGGTATAGTCGCCTTCGCGGGAATCTGGTGGGCCATCCGGTTGGATGGATCCGCCGACCTTCCAACAACAATAATCTCACCCATCAGGAAAGCCACGTAACGAGGGAGATCAAGTCCATGGCAAAGAAAATTCTCAAGACACCCACGAAACCAACCCGTCTGACCGGGAAATCCACTCGCCGCCGTTTCCTTGCTGGAACCGCGGCAGCGGGCGCCGGTCTGGCGGTGAGCGGCCCGCTGATTCTGATACCCGGCAAGGCCAAGGCGAGCGAAAAGATCGTCTGGGTCGGCTGGGGCGGCTCGACCCAAGCGGTGCAGCAGGAAATTTTCATCAAACCCTTTACCAAAGAAACCGGCATTGAGGTGATTTCCGCCTCGGGTCCGAACAGGGCCAAGATCAAGGCAATGGTGGATACCGGAAACGTCGAATGGGACCTTGTCAACATGATGGGGGCCACGGCGACGGGACTGGCCAAGGAGGGGTTGTTAGAGACCATTGATTCGGACCTGCTCGCCAAGTGGCGCGGACAGTCGTTGCAACCCGATTGGATCAAGGATTGGGCCGTCGGGTGGTATTATTGGAGCGGCGGCATCGGCTATGACCCCAAGCGCCATCCAATGGGCAAGCACCCGCGCAGTTGGCCTGATTTCTGGAACGCCGATAAGTTTCCCGGACGCCGTGGTCTTCGCCCACGCGTCAACGAGAACCTCGAATTGGCGCTCATGGCGGACGGTGTCAAACCAAAGGATCTTTATCCGCTTGACGTGGAGCGGGCGTTCAAGTCCCTGGATCGCATCAAGCCCCACGTCGCCAAATGGATCAAGGCGACGTCGCAGACCATCACGTTGATTCAGAACAACGAGGTGGATTTCGACCTCACCTACAGTGCCCGCGTGGAAAGTGCGAAGGCCAGCGGTATCTCGATCGAGCTCGTCTACGATTCGTTGCTCTGCGAGTCGGGGCTTATGGGGATTCCCAAGGGCAGCAAGAACAAGTCGGCGGCGATGAAGCTGATCGACTTCTTCATGCGCGAAAAACCGCAGAAGGCCTGGTGCGAAAACAGGATCGGGTATGGGCCGCAGAATACGAAGGCACTAGCCGCGCTTTCACCGGCGTTGAAAGCCAAGCTACCGTCTGCCGACGATCCCTCAACGGCCTGGGTCAACATCGACTGGTGGGGAGACCACTATGGGGCGCTGTCCGAGCGCTTCAAGGAGTGGCTGATTACTTAGCCAGCCGAGACGTATGTGCGGCCCCGCCAAGAAACCGGGGCGTCAAGATGCCCTTGGCATCCTGCCGCCCCGGCTTGGCGGGGAGCTCACCGTCATACCGTGAAACGTTAGCCGGAACGCCGGGGATAATTCATGATCTTCGTGGCACCGTTTTTCCTGTTTATGGGGGCTGTGTTCCTGCTCCCCTTGGCGTTCATCTTCTACACGAGTGTCGTCGCCGACGCCTTCACGCTCGATTACTACATCAAGGCTTTTACCGGGGCCCTTTACCTCAGGGTGGCATGGACGACGTTTGAGATCAGCGTCGTCTCGGCCCTGACGACGTTGGTGCTTTCCTATCCCGTCGCCTACCATCTATCCCGCCAGCCGCCCAAACGGCGGGTCCTGTGGGCCTTGTTCGTGCTGTTGCCGTTCTATACCAGCATCTTGGTCAAGAGCTTCGCTTTCACGGTGATTCTGGGGCACAACGGTATAGTGAACGACATCCTGAGGTTTATGTTTGGACCCGAGGCGGGGATCAAGATGTTGTTCAACCGCACCGGCGTGGTCATCGGCCTGACGCACTACTTGATTCCGTTCATGGTCTTTCCCATCCTGGCCAGCCTGCTGGCCCAGGATCCGGTGCTGCACCGGGCGGCCGAGGTCATGGGCGCCAAACCGTGGCGCATCTTCTGGCGGGTGACCTTTCCGCTCAGCCTGCCCGGCGTGATCGCCGGGACTCTCCTGTGTGTCATTCTTTCGTTCGGAATGTTCATAACGCCGGCATTGCTGGGCGGACGCAAGGACATGATGATGGCCAATCTGGTCGATTTCCACATCAAGGAGACCTTGAACTGGAACATGGCCTCCGCCGTTGCCATCGTCTTATTGCTGCTTTCCTCCGTCTTTATCTTGCTGTTGGCGCAGGTGCGTGGCGGTCAGTTGTTCGGGGAAAGGCATTGACCATGGCGCAAAACGTTAGAGAGAGTTCGGTCGGTGGCCGTCCCGGGGCGCCTCTCGCGGCCGCTGTCTCGGCGTGGGTGATTTATCTTTTCCTGATCATGCCAAGCCTCGTCGTCATTCCCATGTCGTTTGGCGACAAGGACGAATTCATGTTCCCGCCCGAGAGTCTTTCGTTCTATCTCTACGGTCAGTATTTCTTCGAATCGACCTGGATGGCGACCACCTTGCAGAGTTTCGAGGTCGCCATCCTGACGACCTTCCTCTCTTTGCTGTTCGGCGTGACCGCGGCCTATGGCGTGGTGCGGGGGAACTTCCCCGGCAAGCGGTTCGTCACCCTATTTCTGTTGAGTCCAATCCTGGTTCCCGTAATCGTCGTGGCGCTCGGCCTCTATCTTTACTTCAGCACGCTCGGCCTGTCGGGTACCACCTTCGGCCTGGTGCTCGGCCATACCGTCCACGCGACACCCTTCGTCATCGTCATTGCCATGGCGGGATTGCGCCATGTGGACCCCAACCTGGAGGCGGCGGCGCGTCTCATGGGGGCGAGCCACGTGTTGACCCTGCGCAAGGTGACACTGCCCCTTCTTAAACCGACCCTGATTGCCGGCAGTCTGTTCGCCTTCCTGATTTCGTTTGACGAAGTGGTCATCGCCTATTTCGTCAGCAACACCACGACGGAGACGCTTCCGGTCAAGATGTATAGCGCCATCCAATGGGAAATATCGCCGGTCCTGGCGGCGATCTCGACCCTCTTGATCGTCCTTTCCCTTGTGATCTGCGTTTCCGGAACCGCCCTGCAAAAAGACGATGAGAAGGGGGAATAGATGGTATTGGAACCTCGCACCGAAGGCGGAAGCGAACACCGGGACAGAAAGGTCTGGCTTGAGAGTTGCGCCAAGCACTACGGCTCGGTGGTCGCGCTGGCCGAGGTCGAACTCGCCGTCGAGGACGGCGAGTTTCTGACCCTCCTGGGGCCCAGCGGATCGGGCAAGACGACGCTATTGAACCTGATCGCCGGCATGGTGCAACCGACCTCGGGACGCATCTGGATCGACGGCGCCGATATTACCCGCGTGCCGCCCAGCAAGCGCGGCATCGGCATGGTGTTCCAGAACTATGCCCTGATGCCCCACATGACGGTGTTCGAGAACATCGCCTTCCCGCTTCGCGTGCGCAAAATGGCCGAGGCGGAGATTCGCCGCAAGGTCGGCGAGGTGCTGGACATCGTCCGCCTGCCCGACGTCGGGAAGCGCAAGCCGAGCGAACTGTCGGGCGGCCAGCAGCAGCGCATCGCCATCGCGCGCTGCATCGTCTACAACCCCTCCATCATCTTAATGGACGAGCCCCTCGGCGCGCTCGACAAAAAGTTGCGCGAGGAGCTGCAATTGGAACTCAAGCAGCTTCACACCCAACTCGGCATTACCGTGCTCTACGTCACCCACGACCAGGAAGAAGCGCTGACAATGTCGGACCGCATCGTCTTGTTGAATCACGGCAAGATTGAGCAGATGGGTCCGCCGGACGAGCTCTACTTCCAGCCGCGCACCCTCTTCGCGGCCGAGTTCCTAGGTGATTCCAACATCTTTGACGGCACCGTGGCCGGCCTCGGCGAATTCGTCTCCGTCTACTCCGAACCTGGTGCAAGCATGATGGCCCGGCCGGCGCCGATCGCCGAGATCGGCAAGGCGGTAAAGGTTTTGGTGCGGCCCGAGAACCTGACCTTGCTGCGCCAATGCGAAGAGAGCGGGCTGGCCAACCGGCTGTCCGCCGAGATGGTCGATTCCATCATCTTGGGCGGGGTGATCAAATGTTACGTCCGCCTTTCCGATGACACCACCGTGGTTGTCCAGGAGCTGACAAAGGCGGAACGCGCGCCGCCGCCGCCGGGCAGCAAGGTGTCCGTTGCCTGGTCGGCGGAGGACACCCTCATCTTGCCGGCCGTTGGCGGTATGACGGAAGGTGGCGGAACCGCGGCGGCCTAGATTTACAAGAAAGCGATCCCATAAACGACGGAGGTTTCCATGGCCAAGAAATCAGCGCTCCCCCGGGTGACCTATACCAACATTCAGGCCGACTTCACGCCGCTTCACGACATGCTGGACGCGGCGATCCCGGCCTTCCGATCGGGCCTCGGCAAGAGCCGCGCCAATCTCGTCGGCGGGCGTGACGACGACGACGGCACGGCCTACGAGGCGCTCAGTCCGATCGACCGGTCGCTGGCGCTGGGGACCTTCGTAGCCGCCTCCCAGGACGCCGTCGAGCGTGCCGCCGCCGCCGCCGCCAAGGCCTTTCTGGCCTGGTCGGCGGTGCCCTGGCGGGAGCGGGTGGCCGTCATGCGGCGCCTTGCCGAAATCTTGGATTCGCGCAAGTACGATCTCGGCATCGCGGCCCTGTTGGAGGTCGGCAAGTCACGCATGGAGGCCATCGGCGAGGCCGAGGAGGCGGTTGACCTGGTGTCCTACTACTGCGACGAGATGGAGCGTAACGAAGGCTTCGCGCGTCCCCTGAACCGCGCTTTCGAATACGAAGAGACACGCGACGTGCTGCGTCCGGTCGGCGTCTTCGGCGTTATCGCGCCGTTCAACTATCCGGTGGCGCTGCCCGTCAACATGATGGTCGGCGCCTTGATCACCGGCAACACGGTGGTCTACAAGCCGAGCCCCGGCGCCGGATTGACCGGCGCCATGTTGGTCGATGCCTTGGTCGAGGCAGGGCTCCCCGAAGGCGCCGTTAACCTGGTGTGCGGCGAGGCGGCGGGCGCTTACCTGGTCGATGAACCCGCCATCGGCGGGATTGCCTTCACCGGCTCTTACGCCGTCGGCATGGAGATTTACCGCAAGCTGGCGGCGGGGCCCTATGCGCGGCCCATGGTCGTGGAGATGGGTGGCAAGAACCCGGCCTATGTCACGGCCAGCGCCGATCTCGACGTCGCCGCCGATGGCGTCATGCGATCCGCCTTCGGCCTGCAAGGCGAGAAGTGCAGCGCCTGTTCGGTGGCCTACGTCGAGACCCCCGTTCTGGAGCCGTTCGTAGAGTTGCTGGCCGAGAGGACGGGCAAGCTCAAGGTCGGAACGCCCGAGGACCGGGACGTCTTCGTCGGCCCCGTCATTGATGCCGGGGCGCATGCGCGGTTCGAAGGCGCGGTGAAGGAATCGCGCGCCCAGGGCCGTGTGGTGACGGGTGGTGCGCGCCTTGAGGGGGGCGTCCATGACGGCGGCTACTACCTGGCGCCGACGGTGGTCGCCGACCTGCCCGCCGATCACCGCCTGCACGGGGAAGAGCTTTTTCTGCCCTTCATCGCCGTCACCGCCTTCGACGATTTGAATGCCGCCCTTGAGCGGGGCAACCGGGTGGTCTACGGCTTGACCGCCGGAATATTCGCCGAACGCGAGGACGAATTGGCGCTCTTCTTCGACAAGGCCCAGGCCGGCGTGCTCTATGCCAACCGGCGCAGCGGCGCCACCACCGGCGCTTGGCCGGGCATTCAGACGTTTTGCGGCTGGAAAGGATCGGGGGTTTCCGGTAAGGGTGGCCTGGGACCCTACTATCTGCCCCAGTTCATGCGCGAACAGAGCCATACCATCATGCGCCGCCCGACCGACGGAAATGGTGACGAGAGGAGAAAGTAATGACGGAACTCTTTGATCTGGGCGATCGCCCGCCGCTTGGCGAGGTCCCATCAAAGATGCATGCCTTCTTGGTGCGCCAGGATCGTTTCGGCCAGCCCCGCGACGCCTGGCGCCGCGAGGTCATCCCGACGCCGACCCTGGCACCGGACGAGGTGCTGATCTACGTCATGGCGACGGGGGTCAACTACAACAACGTTTGGGCGGCGCTCGGCCAGCCCCTCGACGTCATCGCCGAGCGTCAGCGGCGCGGCGAGGAGGAGGATTTCCACGCCGGCGGCAGCGACTGTTCAGGCATCGTTTGGGCGCTCGGCGATCAGGTGACAACAGTCACCGTCGGGGACGAAGTGGTCGTACACAGTGGCTGGTGGGCGCCCGACGATCCTTGGGTGCTCTCGGGGCGTGACCCCATGCTTTCCGACAGCGTTCGTGTCTGGGGCTACCAGACCAATTACGGCAGCTATTGCCAGTACGCCCGCGCCCAGGCGCACCAGTGCGTACCCAAACCCCCGGCCCTGACCTGGGAGGCGGCAGGCTGTTACCTGCTGTGCGCGTCGACGGCCTATCGCATGCTCATGGGTTGGTCGCCCAACGCGGTGGAAGACGGCGACGTGGTTCTGGTGTGGGGAGCAGCCGGGGGCATGGGCAGTATGGCCTTGCAGATTACGGCGGCGCTAGGCGGACGGCCGATTGCCGTTGTGTCGGGCGACGACAAAAAGCAATTCTGCCTCGATCACGGCGCCGTCGGCGTCATCGACCGCCTGGCCTTCGACCATTGGGGCCCCATGCCTGACACGGAAGGCGCCGAGTACGGGGAATGGGTCAAAGGGGTGCGTGCCTTCGGCAAGGCGATCTGGGAAGCGGCGGGCGAGCGGGTAAGTCCGCGCATCGTCTTCGAGCACCCGGGGGAGGCGACGCTTCCCTCGTCGGGCTACCTCTGTGACACCGGCGGCATGATCGTCATCTGCGCCGGGACCACGGGCTACAACGTCACCATGGACCTGCGCCACCACTGGACGCGCCAAAAGCGTTTCCAGGGCAGCCACCTCTCCAACGACGAGCAGGCGGTGGCGGTCAACGAATTGGTGGCGGCGGGCAAGGTCGATCCTTGCCTGTCGAAAACCTTCGCCTTCGACGAACTGGGCGAAGCCCACCAACTAATGCTCGAAAACCGCCATCCATCCGGCAACATGGCGGTGTTGGTCAACGCCACCGAGACGGGCCAGGGGGCGTCGGCCTAGCCGGCGGCCGCCAAGGCCATTCTCGCGCCTTTGTCCAGGGCCTCGAGGTTGAGGTCCATGAAGCGCTTCGGAGTCCCTGTTCGGACCGATTGTTCCAAGGAGTCCGGACGGCAGGCGGTGCTGAGGGCGGAGAAAGCGCCCAACGCCACAACGTTGGTCACCCGTTCGTTGCCCAGCGCCCGCGCCGTATCGCTTAAGTCCAGGGCGTGAAGCATGAAATCTCCCTCGGGCGGTTTGGTTACGCGCGCCGCGTCAACGATCACGATTGATCCCTTCTTGATAAGACCGTTGGGTCCTACCCTCGGGAACCATCCCCGATCTGCTTCGCATGCTAACCGAAATGACCCAGAGTGCGGGCCGTTCCAAAGGCGGCAAGTCGGGCTAAAGCCATGTGGTAATTTTTTCCCCGCCTCACCCGTATGGGTGATGTTTTCGTGGACGGGATCAGTATCCTAGACGTGGAATTTGAGTGGTTCATGTCGAGGCATTGAGTGATCCAAGTCACGGAATTGACGGAAACGCTGGCCCAACGCGGTCTGATTGACACGCGTTTGGCCGGTCTTCGTTATGGAAACGTTTTAGATAGGGGAAAGCATAATGGCTGAGCAGATTGGTGACGGCATCGTCGAAATTGCACAGGCGGCTCCGGGTACGGTGGGCCAACCCATCGGCCAGGTCGAGACCCTGACGGGCGGCGTTGTCGCGATCCGTGCCGACGGCACCCGGGTTGATCTTGAGGCTGGCGATTCGGTCTACCAGGGCGAT
>JASLZL010000038.1 GCA_030754885.1 Rhodospirillales bacterium
ATGAGCACGGGAATGATCTTGTTCGAGAAAGACGCGGGCGTTGGGACGATCACCTTGAATCGGGAGAAGAAGCTGAACGCGCTTCTGCCCGAAATGATTGTCGAACTTTGTGACGTCTTAGAGGAGGCGCGGCGTGACCACGCGGTGCGCTCAATCGTATTGCGCGGCGCGGGCCGGAGCTTCTGCGCCGGCGACGATCTGCATCCGGAGGAGCGCTTCAAGTACGGCAACCCGGACCTGCAAACCCGGCTCAAGGTCGGCTATCCGCGTTTGGTGACGGAAATATTGCAAATGCGCAAGCCGGTGATCGCGATGATGCGGGGTTACGCGGTGGGGGCGGGGATGGACGTGGCCTTGGCATGCGATTTTCGCATCGCGGCGCCGGACACGAAGATGGCGGCGATATTCGTCAAAAGGGGTTTGGGTGGCGGGTGCGTGTATCTGTTGCCGCGCTATGTGGGCTTTGGCAAGGCGACGGAGCTGCTGTTGCTGGGCGAGATGGTGGAGGCCGACGAGGCGCTTCGCTTGAATCTTTTGACACGCCTGGTGGCCGAAGATGCGTTGGAGGAAGAGACCTATGCCTTCGCACATAAGTTGGCGAAGGCGGCGACATCGGCGATCGGGGCGATCAAGATGGCGCGCAACCAGGGTCTCGGCTGCGACCCCGTCAAGGGCGTTGAGTGGCTGACCCTCGCCGAGGCCGAGTTGATGCTCCACAAAGATGCCCGCGAGGGACCCAGGGCCTATCTGGAGAACCGCGAACCAAACTTCACCGGCGAATGGATCGACCTGCAGTACGACCCGTTCGTTCCGCAAATTCCGGAGAAGGACTGACCGCCACTCCAATCTCCGGCCCCAGCACTTTGTCCATTGCCCGGGCCAGACGCTGGCGCGCCGCATCGGCGTCGGCCAGCGTCCCCTCGACCGAACCTTGACCCGTGGGCGGCAGATCGGGGACGGCCTGTTCAAGGACTTGTTGGCGCTTCTCGTAACGCACCGATTTGGGGAGCGCGTAGAGTCGGCGATTGAGCGCCAACATGGTGGCGTCGTCAAAGACAGTCTCCCAGGCCTTGCGTTGGCGCCCGAAGTCGAAGTCGGCGCGTAGGTTCTCCCGCACCCGGTTAAGGCGCAAGCGCTTGGTCGCCGCCGTGTCGAGGGCAGCCCCGGTAATCGCAACGCCGTAATCGGCAGCCGCGGCTTGACGACTGACGAAGCCGTTCTTAACGTCGCCCAGTACCGCGTCCGGGTCGCGCAAATAGGCATCGCCGAAGCCCCCGGCGCCGGGCATTCTGACGCTCACCGTATCACCGGTGTCGACCGCTATTCGGTCGACCTTGGTGAGCTGCCTTTCATCAGCCTTTCCCTCGTTGACGACCAGGTGGTAAGGGGCGCTCGGCCGACCGCCGGCAACGCCCCAGGCGGTGAATCGAAAACGGTCCGAGCCCCGGATCAAGAGCGTGCCGCCGTCGCGGGTGATCTCAAGGGTCATCTTCTGCCCAACGCCGCCGCGCCAGCGGCCGGGACCGCCGGAATCCTCTCGGATGTCGTATTCGCGGACAATGAGGCCGCATTCCGATTCGATGGATTCGACGGGATGATTGCGCATGTTGTTGATCGTCACGTCGCGGGCGTCGATGCCGTCGCGGCCCTTGTAGGCCCCCATGCCGCCGCGCATGGGCTGGATGACGTGAACCGTCGGTTGGATGGCGTCGGGCTCGAATTCCGACAGTACCATAGTCGACATGCAGCCCGCGGCGGGTGCCGGCATGAGGATGTCGGAAGCCTTGAGAAGTGCTCCCGTGACCGCGTCGTTGAAGCGAATCGCGGCCAGCGTCCGAAAGGCCACCGCGTCGGGGAATTCCGCGTTCATGATGGTTCCCGCCGGGTTTGTGCAGCTAATCGGACGCACCATGCCGGCGTTGAGCGGAATGGTCTTGTCGTGGGTAAGCATGAAGATGCTCAGCTTGAGGACCAACCAGCTGTGAAGGGGCGCCAGAGTGGGACAGTTGTACGCCGTCTTGGATTGCGGATCGGTGCCGGAAAGATCGAGGTGTACCAAGCCGTCGGCGACCGTCATGTTGACCCTGAGGCGCACCGGAAAGCGCGAAATTAGGTCGTCGTCCATGTAGTCCCAGAAGTCGTAGGACCCGTCCGGGATACGCCGAAGGACAGCACGCGCCTTGGCTGCCGCCAGGTCCTGAAGGGTTTCCTGAGCATTGAGGAAGGTCTCGACACCGTAGCGTTCGATAATCTCGCCGATACGTCGCTCGCCCGCCTCCAGCGCACCGAGCATGGCCTGGATGTCACCCGAGTTCGTCTCCGGAATGCGCGAATTGGCCGAGAATAGGCGGAAAATGTCTTCGTTCATTTTGCCCTTCTTGACCAGCTTCAGGGGCGGAATTCGGATTCCCTCCTGAAAGATCTCGGTGTTAGTGGGCGACATGGAAGACGGCACGGCACCGCCAACGTCGGTGAAGTGGGCAAAGCACCAGCCATAGGCCACCACTCGGCCCCGGTGGAAAAAGGGCTTTAGCAGATGGAGGTCGGGAACATGGGTGACTAGACCGCCCGAGGTGTATGGGTCGTTGGTGCAGATGACGTCGCCGGGCTCTACATCGGGTACGGCGTTGATGGTGACGGTGCACGGGCGGTCGATGGCAAATGTATTGGCGGCGCGCGGGAAGGCGAAAATCTTGCCCTTGACGTCACACACTCCGACGCTGAAATCGAGAGCTTCCTTAACGAAGGTGGAGCGCGACGTACGATGGATGACAGCAACCATCTCCTCGGCGGCGGCGGCGAATTTGTGGCTCATGATCTCGATGAGCACGGGATCGAGCGGCATGACGTTTCCCTCTCTTGGCGCAGTTTAGGGCATTATTCGTGAAGATGGAGCCGGTGTCATGGACTTGTCGCCGGCTTCACGTCGCTAACGGCGAACCAGGCCAGGGCGGTGCCAACGACCAACAGCGAAAGGCTCGCCACGGCAATCGCTTCGATGGTCACCCCGCCGTCGATCAAAAAGCCGAAGGCGACGGGTGCCAGCCCGCTACTCACCACCATCGCGGACTGAACAACGGCGCGGATCGCACCCAGGTGGATGACGCCGTAGATCTCGGCCCAAAGGGTGTTGACGATGGTGTTCCGGGCTCCCGCGGTGATGCCATAGCCGACCATGAAGACAAGCGCCACGATCGGATGGTCGAAAAAGGCGAGCGCCAGCAGGGCAAGCCCCAGGGGCACCAGGTAATAGGGCAGAAGGAATCGCGCCCCCGCCCGGTCGACCACGCTTCCGGTGGCAAGCGACGTGATCAGTGAAATTACGCCGAAGGCGATAAAGCAGGTGGCAAACCAGGTCAGGCTCCAGCCCTTGGATTGCACCAGGTGGACCTGGTGGAAGATGATCCCCGTGGTGGCGAAACTAGGAGCCAGCACTGCCGGCAGCATCAAGTAGAAACGAGGATGGCGCAAGACTTCGGCGCGCGACCATTGGTGACGATCAGGGGCCGATCCATCGGTGGGTGCCGCCGTTTCTTTCCCTAGCCGGGCGTGCCGTTCGGCGTAGTCGCCAAGCAGCCATAGGACGAGGGGCACCAGAATGAGGGCGAGGACGGCGCCGAAGATCAGCCAGCTGGCGCGCCAGCCGACGGTTGTCATGAGCAGCACGGCCACGATCGGCAAGAAGGTCTGGCCTCCGGCCTTGCCCAGAGTGGCAATTCCAACGGCCTTGCCCCGTTCGCTGCCGAAGTAGCGGGCCATGGTGGTGAACGCCACGTGACCCATCAGTCCCTGGCCAGTCAGGCGTAGGCCGAAGATCGCCACGAACAAGAAGATTGCCGCCGGCACCGCACCCATGAGGAAGCACGCGGCGACCAGCGCAACCGAGACCAAGACGGCATAGCGTTTGAGATCCACATCATCCAGCTTTCGGCCGAGCCAGATTAGACAGACGGCGTTGGCCAAGGTGGCGGCCGAATAGATCAAGCCGAAGTCCCCGTGGGTCAGGGAAAACGCGTCCCTTATTTCGGCGCCGTAGACACCGATAAAGAAGGTCTGGCCAAAACTGGAACAGAGCGTGAGGAGTAGGCCGAAAGTAAGGAACCGCCAGTTTTTAACAAAGAAGGGCAGGTAGCCCATGGCAGAACCCCAAATTCAGAAAGCACGCGGCGGGCGGCGACCTTATCATCGCTGGATCACGGGTTTTTTCAATCCCTTGATCTGACCGCTTCGGGCTTCCCGATGGTGTCGGATTGGAAAACGTCTCTTGTCGTGACCCCCCACGCACCAATATTCTACAACGAGTCGTGCGCCGATAGGAGCGAGAGGTCGGTCGGCGGTAACAAGGAGAGCGGTCATGATAGACCGGTGGAAGAGATCTTGGAGGCTCGTTTCGAGTGTTCTCGTCTTAGTCCTCGTAGGGCTGGGCACGGGGCTTGCTGGGTGTTCCGTCCTTGATACGAATTTAGGTCGGGCGGTCTCTGAGGCCATCGGGCTCGATCCCTATGCGCTTGACGAGGGGGGGCGACGCGAATTGGGGCGGTTCGACGCCGTCTACCGGAACTATGGCCTTGCCGATACCGGTTCTGGGCCGTTCGAACATTTCACCGACGCCTTCAAGCGGGTGCGCGTCGACTACGTGCGTCCGGTGGGCGATGCCCAGCTAATCGATGCCGCCATCAAGGGGGTGCGCGATCGGGAGTCGGAGCCCGGCTCGCTGGCGCCCGGCGATCTCGTCGAGTCGGCGTTGGACGCCATGTTGGTGTCGCTGGACCCGCACAGCCTCTACCTCAATCCTGACGAGTTGCACCAAACCATGGTTTCGACCAGCGGCGAGTTCGGCGGCTTAGGGATAGAAATCACCGATGAAAACGGGATCGTCAAAGTTGTCTCCCCCATTGAAGGGACGCCGGCCTACCGGGCCGGCATCAAGTCGGGCGACGTAATCACCCACCTGGACGGAGGCGCCATCAAGGGTATGACCTTGATGCAGTCGGTGATGCTCATGCGCGGCCGCCCCGGCACCGACATCCGGCTTACTGTCGAACGGGCTGGCCACCCGCCGTTTGATGTCACCATCACTCGCGCCATAATCAAGATCGTTGCCGTTCGCTGGCGCACCGAAGGCGACATCGGCTACCTCCGGGTGGCGACCTTCTCCAAGGCCACCGGAGGCGGTGTGGCAAAGGCCATGCGCGACATTCGTCACAGTCTTGGCCGGCGCATGAAGGGTTTGGTGATCGACCTGCGAAACAACCCCGGCGGCCTGCTCGACGAATCGGTGGCACTCGCCGACGCCTTCGTGGAGCGGGGGACGCTGGTCTCGGTGCGCGGCCGCGATACCGCTGCCAACCATGAATACGAGGCGACGGCGGGCGATCTGGCAGAAGGACTTCCCATGGTGGTGCTGATCAATGGCGGATCGGCCTCGGCATCGGAAATCGTCGCCGTTGCCTTGCAGGATCTGGGGCGCGCCACGGTCATGGGTGGGCGCTCCTTTGGTAAGGGCACGGTGCAAACCATCATGCCGCTGCCCAAGAAGGGCGGCCTGCGAATGACGACTGCGCTTTACTATTCGCCCTCAGGGCGCGCCATTCAGGCGCAGGGCGTGATTCCCGACATTGCCATCGACACCGGCGAGGAACCGAAACGCCGGCGCGAGGCTGACCTGCCGGGTGCCCTGGTGGGCTTGTCGGCGGCCCCGAACGCCACCCGCGCCCGGCTCGACGCGGCCGATTGTCCGCCGGCGGGCGACAACGATGATCGCCAGCTCGGTTGCGCTCTGGTCCTGCTTCGGGCCGATTCGGTTAGCGGCTTTCTGGCATCACTCGGAAAATCTCTGTAAGCGCTGCCTGTAATATTAAAGAGATCGCTATTAATTTTCCTGCTGTGACCCCTGTCACAGCCAAGAGCGTCCATTTGTGGTCCAATATAATCTGTTGGGAAAAGCCTATTCGGGTGGTGCCAACCGCTACGCGAAGGTTTTGAAGGAGACGCAATGATGGAGATTTCAGTGCAACACATTGATCTTAAAGGATAAAAATTTATGAGATCTTTCGCAAAATATCGGAGTAGCGTCCTCCATCAATCTTTTTTTAAGTGTTGGAAACTAGGTTTGGTGATTGAGATTGGAGATCGAGAAAATTTATCCATCTCACCCGTTCGGAGGATGTTTTTTAACCGGGCGATGACTAGATTGGTTTGAGTGTTTGGTTGCGATTGCGGCGGGCAAATCGCCTTTGATTTGGCGCAGTAGGTAACGTAGGGGGCAAAATGACGGAGCCCCTAACCAGGAAAGAAAAATACAATGGCTGAATTCACTGATGTCTTAGGCCGACAGGAACTGACCGATGACGTGGCGTCGGGCGCCACGCCGGCTGATGTGGTCGAAATTGCACAGGCGGCTCCGGGTACGGTGGGCCAACCCATCGGCCAGGTCGAGACCCTGACGGGCGGCGTTGTCGCGATCCGTGCCGACGGCACCCGGGTTGATCTTGAGGCTGGCGATTCGGTCTACCAGGGCGAT
>JASLZL010000039.1 GCA_030754885.1 Rhodospirillales bacterium
GTGATGCCGGGGGACAATATTTCGGTGGAGATTGAGTTGATCGCGCCGATTGCCATGGACGAGGGACTGCGCTTCGCCATTCGCGAGGGCGGCCGCACTGTGGGCGCCGGCGTCGTCGCCTCGATCATCGAATAAAGGGGATTGAGCTGAAGGAGCTTCGTCGCCCGAACGATGGGCGTAATGAGGGGCGCTACCGCGACTCGCTATGCGGAAATGTCCGGGTGCACAAGCCGGCGTTAGGGCCGGGGTTTATAGGAGTGTAGCTCAACTGGCTAGAGCACCGGTCTCCAAAACCGGGGGTTGGGGGTTCGAGTCCCTTCACTCCTGCCAAAGACATCGGGGTAGGTGAACATCAATTTCAGTTAAGGGTTTCGCAGAACGCACATGGCACAGACATCCCCGGCACAATTTATCCGCCAAGTGCGGCAGGAGGCGTCCAAGGTAACGTGGACCAGCCGCCGCGAGACGGCCATTTCGACCGGCATGGTCTTTGTCATGGTGATCCTGGCGGCGATATTCTTCTTTTTGGTCGACTTTGTTTTGGCGAACGGGGTTCGCCTGATTTTTGGCGTTGGAGGCTGACGGTAGTGGCGGCGCATTGGTACGTCATTCACGTGTACTCGGGTTTCGAGAAGAAGGTGGCCCAATCCATTGAGGAGCAGGCTGTCCAAAAGGACATGGAGAGCTTGATCGATCAGGTTCTGGTGCCGGTGGAGGAAGTAGTGGAGATGCGCCGCGGTGCCAAGGTCAATGCCGAGCGCAAATTCTTTCCCGGCTATGTTCTGGTCAGGATGGATATGACCGACGAGACGTGGCATCTGGTCAAGAATACGCCCAAAGTGACCGGGTTCCTGGGTGGTCGAGGCCGACCGACGCCGATCAGCGATACCGAGGCGCAGCGCATCATCCACCAGATTCAAGAGGGAGTCGAACGGCCGAAACCATCCATCACCTTCGAAGTTGGCGAGCAGGTACGGGTCTCCGACGGTCCCTTTACCTCGTTCAACGGCATGGTCGAGGAGGTCGACGAGGAACGCACCCGGCTCAAGGTGGGAGTGTCTATTTTTGGGCGTTCGACGCCGGTGGAACTGGAATATTCTCAGGTCGAGAAGCTCTAGGCCGACGCCGGCCAAGGCTTATCGGACAGGAAGAACCGAGGAATAACGATGGCTAAGAAGATCACGGGTAAAGTCAAGCTTCAGGTGCCGGCGGGGCAAGCCAATCCGTCGCCGCCCATCGGTCCCGCCCTCGGGCAGGCCGGCCTGAACATTATGGAATTTTGCAAGGCGTTCAATGCCCAGACCCAGAATCTGGAGCCGGGAATGCCCATCCCCGTGGTCATCACCGCCTACCACGACCGCAGCTTCACCTTCATCACCAAGACCCCGCCGGCCAGTTATTACCTGAAGAAGGCAGCCGGCCTGGAAAAGGCGGCGGAGGAACCGGGAAAGGAGCCAGTGGGTGTGGTAAGCATGGCCCAAGTGCGCGACATAGCCGAGAAGAAGATGGTCGATCTGAATGCCAATGACATGGATGCCGCCTGCCGGATTATTGCCGGCTCGGCGCGCTCGATGGGAATAGAGGTAATGGAATAAAGCCATGCCAGCAGCAGGTAAGCGGCATCGCGCCGCAGCAGAACAAATTGACCGCAATGCCCACTACGATCTGGGCGAGGCGGTAAAGGTTATCAAAGCGGGCGCCACGGCTAAATTCGACGAGACGGTCGAGCTTTCGATCAATCTCAACATCGATCCGCGCCACGCCGACCAGATGGTGCGCGGCATGGTCGCCTTGCCCCACGGTACCGGCAAGTCGATCCGGGTCGCGGTGTTTGCCAAGGGAGACAAGGCCGAGGAGGCCAAGGCAGCGGGCGCCGATCTGGTCGGCGCCGAGGAACTGGCGGAGCGCGTCCAGAAAGGCGAAATTGAGTTCGACCGTTGCCTCGCCTCGCCGGACATGATGGCGGTGGTTGGTCGTCTCGGCAAGATATTGGGACCGCGGGGCCTGATGCCCAATCCCAAGCTGGGCACGGTAACGCCCAACGTGGCCGAGGCGGTCAAGGCGGCAAAGGGTGGCCAGATCGAATTTCGGGCCGAGAAGGCGGGTGTCGTGCATGCCGGTGTCGGCAAGGCGAGCTTCTCAGATGAGGCCTTGGAGGAGAATATCCGCGCCTTTATCGAGGCCATCAATAAAGCCAAGCCGGGTGGCGCCAAAGGATCCTATCTGGGGCGGGTCAGCCTGAGTTCGACCATGGGACCCGGCTTGAAGTTGAATGTTTCCAGTCTGGTGGGATGACACCAGGCCGGACGAAGAACCGATCCCACCCGTGAGGGCGGGAACGGCAAGGGGGGCGGCGTAACCGCCCCCAACCTGTCCGAGACTGTGGGCGCCGCCGCCCGAATACGATGGGGTGGCGGCTTAAAGGGGATACCCGCCTACATAGACAGTGCGCAAACCGTTATCGGGTGTTTTAAGGAACGCCCGGGATTGGCTTGAACTGCTGCACTGGACAGGCGAACCGGCCCTCTCGGGGAACCCGGGGGGCCATTTTGTCCAACGGCGCCGGAACCGCCTCAAAGGGTGGCCGGGGCCTAAGACTGGAGACGATCCGTGGATCGAAAAAGAAAGGAAGAACTGGTTGCTTCGCTGCATCGCTTGTTCGATGAAACGGCGTTGGTGGTGGTCACCCATTACTCGGGGATGACGGTCGCCCATATGACCGAGCTTCGGGCCAAGATGGGCGAAGCGGGTGCCAGCTTCCAGGTCATCAAGAACCGACTCACCCGTCTCGCCCTTGAAGGCACAAAGTTCCAGCCCCTGAACGCGCTGTTCACTGGACCGACGGCGATTGCATTCTCCGCCGATCCGGTGGCCGCCGCCAAAGTGGCTGTGGATTTCGCCAAGACCAACCGCAATCTGGTTGTCCTTGGCGGCGCCCTCAATGAAGACCAGTTGGACCCCGACGGTGTCAAGGCTTTGGCGTCATTGCCATCCCTCGACGAGTTGCGGTCCAAGATCGTCGGCATGCTGTCGACGCCGGCGACAAGAATTGCCGGTGTCCTTCAGGCGCCGGCGGGTCAGCTGGCCCGGGTGGTGGGTGCCTATGCCGAAACGGATAAGGCCGCTTAAGGCTAAATTCTGATCCCAGCAGTTCACGTTTATGGAGTATTGAGACATGGCTAACTTAGAAAAAATTGTAGACGACCTGTCGAGCCTCACCGTTATCGAGGCGGCGGAGCTAAGCAAGTTGTTGGAAGAAAAATGGGGCGTTTCCGCTGCTGCACCGGTGGCTGTCGCCGCTGGACCGGCTGCCGCCCCGGGTGCCCAGGCAGCTGAGGAGCAGACCGAATTCGAGGTCGTCCTAGCCGCCTTCGGCGAAAAGAAGATCAACGTCATCAAAGAGGTCCGCGCCATCACCGCGCTCGGCCTTAAGGAGGCCAAGGATCTGGTCGAGTCCGCCCCCAAAACCGTCAAGGAGGGTGTCAAAAAGGAAGAGGCCGAAGAAATTAAGAAGAAATTGGAAGATGCCGGCGCCACCGTGGAGATCAAGTAGGTCTCCGCAGTTGCGTCGGAAACTGAGAGGAACGAAATTGTGTGCCGGCTTGGGCTGCGCCTCCGGACCGTCCGGAGCCGCTGTCTGGTTCGGCCCAAGTTCTGCATCCACCAGAAATGGCCTTGCCGCGGCCGGGAAAGTGGATGCGACAGCCTCGTGTGACTCTACGGTTCGGGTTCTATGACCCGAAGGTCGGGTATGCGGGGAGCAATTAGTATTGCGGTCCCTTCGATCCGCCGCGGCGGACGGACGGAGAGTGACCAGAAACTAACGAACAGTCGTGGGGAACTTTAGTGGAAAAATCCTTTACGGGTCGCAAGCGAATTCGCAGGAGCTTTGGCCGCCTGGCGGTGGCTGCTCCCATGCCCAACCTGATCGAGGTCCAAAAGACGTCCTATGATAAATTTCTACAGATGGACGTGGTGGCGGAGGAACGGGAATCAAGCGGCTTGCAGGAAGTCTTCAAGTCGGTGTTTCCAATCAAGGATTTCTCTGAGCGCGGTACGCTGGAATTCGTCAAGTACCAATTCGAGGAGCCCAAGTACGACGTCGAGGAATGCCAGCAACGGGGCATAACTTTTGCCGCGCCGTTGAAGGTCACCCTGCGTCTTGTAGTGTGGGACATCGACGAAGAAACGGGCGCGCGCTCGATCCGCGACATTAAGGAGCAAGACGTCTACATGGGCGATCTGCCCCTGATGACGGGAAACGGGACCTTTGTCATTAACGGTACCGAGCGGGTCATTGTCTCCCAGATGCATCGTTCGCCGGGCGTCTTTTTCGATCATGACAAGGGCAAGACCCATTCGTCCGGCAAATTCCTGTTCGCGGCGCGGATCATTCCTTACCGCGGTTCGTGGCTGGATTTTGAATTCGACGCCAAGGACCTGGTCTACGTGCGCATCGACCGCCGGCGTAAGCTTCCGGTAACGACGCTACTGATGGCGCTCGACAGTGCGGCGACGGCAGCGCTCAGGGTTAAGCGTGAGAAAGAGGGCAAGGAGCTTGATGGTGCCGAGTTAACGGGTATGTCGCCTCAGGAGGTCCTTTCCTATTTCTACGACAAGGTCGTCTATACGCAGACCAAGAAGGGCTGGAAGACGGACTTCGAGCCCGATCGCATGCGCGGCGTCAAGCTGACGACCGACCTGGTCAACGCCAAAACCGGACGTGTCATGGTCGAGGCAGGGACCAAAATGACGCCACGTCTGGCGCGCCAACTCCAGGAAAAGGGGTTGAAGGAGCAGTTGGTGCCGGATGAGGATCTGATCGGCCGCTACATTGCCCAAGATATGATCAACGAGGAAACGGGCGAGATCTTCATCGAAGCCGGTGACGAGGCTACCGAGGCTGTCCTCGAGCAGTTGAAGGGGGCGGGCGTGAATGAGATCGTGGTCCTGGCCATAGACCACATCAACGTCGGACCATACATCCGCAACACGTTGGCCATCGACAAGAACACGCGGCGCGATGAGGCCCTTATCGATATTTACCGGATTATGCGGCCCGGCGAACCGCCCACCTTGGAGACGGCGGAGAAACTGTTCCACGGCTTGTTCTTTGACCCTGAGCGCTATGACCTTTCGGCGGTGGGCCGCGTCAAAATGAACGCTCGCCTAGGCTTCGAGACCGAAGATACGGTGCGCGTTCTCAGACACCAGGACATTCTTGACGTGGTCAAGTTCCTGGTAGAGTTGAAGGACGGCCGGGGCGATATCGACGATATCGATCACCTTGGCAATCGGCGCGTGCGCTCGGTCGGCGAGCTTATGGAGAATCAGTACCGGATCGGTCTCCTGCGTATGGAACGCGCCATCCGCGAGCGCATGAGCTCGGTCGACATCGATACCGTCATGCCGCACGACCTGATCAACGCCAAACCGGCGGCGGCGGCGGTGCGCGAATTCTTCGGCTCGTCCCAACTTAGCCAGTTCATGGATCAGACCAATCCGCTGGCCGAGATCACCCACAAGCGGCGCCTTTCGGCCCTTGGGCCGGGTGGCCTGACCCGCGAGCGTGCGGGCTTCGAGGTGCGCGACGTTCATCCCACCCATTACGGCCGCATCTGCCCGATCGAGACACCGGAGGGCCCCAACATCGGGCTCATCAATTCTCTCGCCACTTATGCCAGGGTCAACAAGTACGGCTTCATCGAGACACCCTACCGCAAGGTCGAAAAGGGTCGGGTGTCGAGTGAGGTGGCGTACCTTTCGGCCATGGAAGAGGGCCGTTACACCATCGCCCAGGCTAACGCCGTGTTGGACGACAAGGGTCGTTTCTCCTCGGACCTGGTCAGTTGCCGTCGTGGCGGTGACTTCACCATGGCGCGTCCCGAAGGGATCGAATACATCGACGTCTCTCCCAAGCAGTTAGTCTCGGTGGCGGCGTCGCTCATTCCGTTCCTCGAAAACGACGACGCCAACCGGGCTCTGATGGGTTCCAACATGCAGCGCCAGGCGGTTCCCCTCATCCGTTCTGAAGCGCCCATAGTCGGCACCGGCATGGAGGAGAAGGTGGCGCGCGATTCGGGCGCTTCCATCGTCGCCCGACGCTCTGGGACCGTCGATCAAATCGATGGCACCCGCGTTGTCGTGCGTGCCACCGAGGAAACCTCCCATTCGGCGCCCGGCGTGGATATTTACAACTTGGCGAAGTTCCAGCGTTCCAACCAGAACACCTGCATCAACCAGCGGCCGTTGGTCAAGGTGGGGGACCGGGTCAGGGATGGTGACATCATCGCCGACGGGCCGTCCACTGATCTTGGTGAATTGGCGCTGGGGCGCAACGTTTTGGTCGCCTTCATGCCTTGGCACGGATACAACTTCGAGGATTCCATCCTCATTTCCGAGCGCATCGTGCGCGACGACGTTTTTACCTCGATCCATATCGAAGAGTTCGAGGTCATGGCCCGTGACACCAAGCTGGGCCAGGAGGAAATTACCCCCGACATCCCCAATGTCGGTGAAGAGGCGCTCAAGAACCTGGACGAGGCGGGCATCGTTTACATCGGCGCCGAGGTCAAACCGGGTGATATCCTGGTCGGCAAGGTGACCCCGAAAGGGGAATCCCCAATGACGCCGGAAGAGAAACTTCTGCGCGCTATCTTCGGCGAGAAGGCCTCGGACGTGCGCGACACCTCGCTCAAACTGTCGCCCGGAGTCTCGGGGACGGTCGTCGAGGTGCGTGTCTTCTCGCGCCGTGGTATTGACAAGGACGAGCGCGCCATGGCGATCGAGCGTTCCGAGATCGAACGCTTGGCCAAGGACCGCGACGATGAGCGCGCCATCTTGGAGCGCAACTTCAACACGCGGCTCAAGGCGCTTCTGCTGAACCGCAAGGCGGTTGGCGGTCCCAAGGGCCTGGCTGCGGGCACCAAGCTCTCCTTGGACACGTTGGCCCAGTTCACACCTGGTCAGTGGGCCCAAATCGTCATCGCCAACGACAAAGTGATGCAGGACGTGGAATCCCTCAAGAAGCAATTCGAGGAAGGCATCTCGCGGCTTCTTGAGCGTTTCGAGAACAAGATCGAGAAGTTGCAGCGCGGCGACGAGCTGCCGCCCGGCGTGATGAAGATGGTAAAAGTCTTCGTCGCCGTGAAACGCAAGCTGCAACCGGGCGATAAAATGGCCGGCCGGCACGGCAATAAGGGCGTCATATCAAAGATCGTGCCGATCGAGGACATGCCGTACCTTGATGATGGCACCCAAGTGGATATCGTGCTCAACCCGCTCGGTGTGCCCTCGCGGATGAATGTCGGCCAGATTCTGGAAACCCATCTGGGTTGGGCCTGCTCAAGCCTGGGGCGTCAGGTCAATGAGCTGCTGCACGCCTCGGACAAGGGCCCTGATCTGAACAAGATTAAGAGCAACCTACGGAATTGGTACGGTGCTCAAACGTATAAAGAGGAGATCGCCTCCCTTAGTGACGAAGATCTGATCGACTTGGTACGTAACCTGGAGAACGGCATCCCCATTGCGACGCCGGTCTTCGACGGCGCCAACGAGGCCGACATCGTTGACATGCTGGAGAAGGCCGGCCTCGACGTCTCGGGCCAAGAAACGCTGACCGACGGACGTACCGGAATTACTTTCGACCGCAAGGTAACGGTGGGCTACATCTACATGCTGAAGCTCCATCACCTGGTCGATGACAAGATACACGCACGTTCCATCGGACCGTATTCGCTGGTTACCCAACAGCCGTTGGGCGGCAAGGCTCAGTTTGGCGGACAGCGTTTCGGCGAGATGGAGGTGTGGGCGCTTGAGGCCTATGGCGCCGCGTATACCCTACAAGAGATGCTGACGGTCAAGTCCGACGACGTTTCCGGCCGCACCAAGGTGTATGAGGCCATTGTGCGTGGCGACGATACCTTCGAGGCCGGTGTCCCCGAATCGTTCAACGTTCTGGTCAAGGAGCTGCACTCGCTCGGCCTGAACGTGGAGCTCACATAAAAGTCAGCCACCGGCCGCGAAGTCGGTGAAGGAGATGTCCCAATGAACGAACTCATGAAGATCTTCGGCCAGGTCAGCGGCACCCAGCGTTTCGACCAACTCCGCATCTGCATAGCCAGTCCGGAGCGCATTCGCTCATGGTCATTTGGGGAAATCAAGAAACCCGAAACGATTAACTACAGAACCTTCAAACCGGAACGCGACGGCCTGTTCTGTGCCCGCATCTTTGGTCCCATCAAGGACTACGAGTGCCTGTGCGGCAAATACAAGCGCATGAAGTACAAAGGCATTACCTGTGAAAAATGCGGTGTCGAGGTGACCCTGGCCAAGGTCCGACGCGACCGCATGGGACACATCGAATTGGCTTCGCCGGTGGCCCATATCTGGTTTCTCAAGTCGTTGCCGTCGCGCATCGGCCTTCTCCTCGACATGACGCTCAAGGATTTGGAACGCATCCTCTATTTCGAGAACTATGTCGTCGTGGAGCCGGGTCTGACGCCTCTCAAGCAACACGAGCTGTTGAATGAGGATCAGTACCAGCAGGCCGTTGACGAATATGGCGAGGATACCTTTTCGGTCGGTATCGGCGCCGAGGCGATCCGCGACATGCTCTCTGAAATCGAGCTGGAGGAAGAGCGCGAAACCCTGCGCGTTGAATTCAAGGAGACCAACTCCGAGGCCAAGCGCAAGAAGCTGGTCAAGAGGCTCAAGCTGGTTGAGACCTTTATGGAATCAGGGGCGCGGCCGGAATGGATGATCCTTGAAGTCGTCCCGGTCATCCCGCCGGAGCTGAGGCCGCTGGTGCCGCTCGACGGCGGACGTTTCGCCACTTCGGACCTCAACGATCTCTACCGCCGGGTGATTAACCGCAACAACCGGCTGCGTCGCCTGATTGAGCTAAGGGCGCCCGAGATTATCGTACGCAACGAGAAACGCATGCTCCAGGAATCAGTGGATGCGTTATTCGACAACGGCCGCCGCGGCCGCGCCATCACAGGCGCCAACAAGCGTCCCTTGAAGTCACTTTCCGACATGCTCAAGGGCAAGCAAGGCCGCTTCCGCCAGAATCTGCTGGGCAAGCGCGTCGACTACTCGGGTCGCTCTGTGATCGTGGTCGGTCCCGAGCTCATGTTGCACCAATGCGGCCTGCCCAAGAAGATGGCCCTGGAGCTGTTTAAGCCGTTCATCTATTCCAAGCTCGAACTGTACGCCATGGCCACAACGATCAAGGCGGCCAAGCGCATGGTGGAGAAAGAACGCCCCGAAGTGTGGGATATCCTCGAAGAGGTGATACGCGAGCATCCGGTATTTCTCAACCGGGCGCCGACCCTGCACCGGCTCGGCATCCAGGCCTTTGAGCCGGTTCTTATCGAAGGCAAGGCGATCCAGCTCCATCCCTTGGTCTGCACCGCATTCAATGCCGACTTTGATGGCGATCAGATGGCGGTCCATGTGCCGTTGTCGTTGGAAGCCCAACTGGAAGCCCGCGTGCTGATGATGTCGACCAACAACATCCTCAGTCCAGCCAATGGCAAACCGATCATTGTGCCGTCCCAGGACATCGTGCTGGGACTTTACTATCTAACCATGGATCGCGAAGGCTCGACCGGCGAGGGCATGATTTTCACCGATGTCGGCGAGATACAACAAGCCTTGGATGCCGGCGCGGTAACGCTGCACAGCAAGATCCAAGCGCGTTGCAAGGTGATGGGCGCGGACGGCAAATTGGCCACCCAGCGCATCGAGACGACACCCGGGCGCATGCTGCTGGCCGAGATTCTGCCGCGTCATCCCAAGGTGCCTCTCGATTTGATCAATCAGCTTCTGACCAAAAAGGAAATCACCAACGTCATCGACATCGTCTACCGCCACTGCGGCCAGAAGGAGACGGTGATCTTTGCCGACCACCTGATGACGATGGGTTTCAGTTTCGCCTGCAAGGCGGGACTATCGTTCGGCAAGGACGACCTGGTCGTGCCGTCGACCAAGGAGGCTTTGGTGACGGGCACCGAGGACATGGTCAAGTCATACGAGCAACAGTATCAGGACGGCCTCATCACTCAGGGCGAAAAATACAACAAAGTGGTCGATGCCTGGTCGCACTGCACGGATCAAGTGGCCGACGAGATGATGAAGCACATTTCGACCACCGAGCCCGGCAAGCCCGTGAACTCGGTCTACATGATGGCTCACTCGGGAGCGCGTGGCTCGGCCGCCCAGATGAAGCAACTGGCCGGGATGCGGGGTCTCATGGCCAAGCCCTCGGGCGAGATCATCGAAACGCCCATCATATCGAACTTCAAGGAGGGACTAACGGTCCTTGAGTACTTCAACTCTACCCACGGTGCACGCAAGGGGCTTGCCGACACCGCTTTGAAGACAGCTAACTCCGGTTATCTCACCCGGCGTCTGGTCGACGTGGCACAGGATTCAATCGTCGTCGAGGAGGACTGCGGCACCAAGCTTGCCATTACCAAGCGCGCCGTGGTCGAGGGCGGCGACATAATGACGCCGCTCAGCGAGCTCTTGCTCGGGCGTAGCGCTGCCGAGAGGGTGGTAGATCCAGAAACCGGCAAAGTCATCGTCAAGTCCGGTCAGTTGATCGAAGAAGTGGAGGCCCAGCGCATTGATGACTGTGATCTTGAATCCGTCAAGATACGGTCGCCGCTGACCTGCGAGACCCTTGGTGGCGTGTGTGTCACCTGCTATGGCAGGGACCTGGCACGCGGCACGCGGGTCAACATCGGCGAAGCCGTCGGCGTCATCGCCGCCCAGTCGATTGGCGAGCCGGGCACCCAATTGACAATGCGCACCTTCCATATCGGCGGTGCCGTGCAGCGCGGATCCCAGCAGTCCAAGGCAGAGGCCTCTCACGACGCCAAGGTTGATCTCCGCAACTGCTCGACAGTGAAGAACAGCGAAGGCGTCCATGTGGTGATGAACCGCAACACTGAGCTTGTCCTGGTCGATGTCCAGGGCCGCGATCGGGCACGCCACCGTATCCCTTATGGCGCCAAACTCACGGTCAAGGCGAAAGCCAAGGTCAAGCGCGGCGACAAGCTGGCGGAATGGGATCCCTACACGCTTCCCATTATTACGGAGAAGGAAGGTATCGCCAATTACATGGATCTGGTGGAAGGCCTGTCCATGACGGAAAAGGTCGATGAAGCCACCGGCATCGCCAGCAAGGTGGTGATTGACTGGAAGCAACAACCAAAAGGCGCCGAACTTAAGCCCCGTATTACCCTGCGCAACAAGAAGGGCGAAGTGGTGACATTGACCAAGGGCCTGGAGGCCCGCTACTTCCTGTCGGTTGATGCTATTCTATCGGTGGAACCGGGCCAGCAAGTTCACGCCGGCGACGTTTTGGCGCGTATTCCCAGAGAATCGGCTAAAACCCGCGACATCACGGGCGGCTTGCCGCGGGTGGCGGAGCTATTCGAAGCACGCAAGCCCAAGGACTATGCGGTCATCAGCGAAATTGCCGGGACCGTCGAGTTTGGCAAGGACTACAAATCGAAACGGCGCATCGTTGTCGTCCCCGCCAGCGAAAAGGAGGAGCCGAGCGAATTTCTCATCCCCAAGGGCAAGCACATCAACGTCCAAGAAGGGGATCACGTCGAAGTGGGTGACGCACTGATGGACGGCAACCCGGTGCCGCACGATATTCTCCGGGTGTTGGGTATCGAGGCCCTGGCCAACTACTTGATCGACGAAGTGCAGGAAGTCTATCGCCTGCAAGGCGTCAAGATCAACGACAAGCACATTGAGGTGATCGTCCGCCAGATGTTGCAGAAAGTTGAGATCACCGAGCCGGGAGACACTACCTTCTTGGTCGGCGAGCAATCCGACCGGACTGAGTTTGACGAGATCAACGCCAAGACCAAGAAGGAAGGCGGCAAACAGGCCAAGGCTTCCCCAGTCCTGCAAGGCATTACCAAAGCCAGCCTGCAGACCAACTCCTTCATTTCGGCGGCTTCCTTCCAGGAGACGACGCGGGTGCTGACAGAGGCCGCCGTTTCGGGCAAGGTCGATCATCTGACCGGCCTCAAGGAGAACGTCATCGTCGGGCACCTGATTCCGGCGGGCACCGGCGCGATCATGAACCAGGTGCGCCAAATCGCAGCGGACCGCGACCGCGAGTTATCGGAACTGGCGGCAGCCGCAGCGGCGGAAGCACTGGATGAGGGCGCCGCCGACGCTCTGCCGGCAGTCGAGGAAGGGGTCCCCGCCGAGGTCGAGTGACAAAGGCCTGCGAGAGCGTCGGAAGGGTGCCGGATGGCCGCGGCTAGGCCTAGGGAATCGGCCATTGTTTTGCTTGACGGGTGGAAACCGCGTCACTAGTATGCGGCGTTCTTAACCGGGGGATTGGTGGTGGGCCGTCCGGTCCAGACGCAGTCCCCTCTGGGATTTGAAAATTCGGCTCCGACGCCCCGCCTAGGCGGTAATCAACGACCGTCGACGGGAGCTTTTTGCACCTTTGGGTGTAGCTAGCTGTGGTGTGGGTAAGGTTGGGGCCGGAACACGTGTGGCCTGCGCCAAAGGCCGATGGGCAACGAGACGCTAGTGGAGCGAAAGACGCAATGCCGACGGTCAACCAGCTGATTCGCAAGCCGCGCCGGGCACCGACCAGTGTCAATAAGGTGCCGGCGTTGGAAGCGTGTCCCCAAAAAAGGGGCGTTTGTACGCGTGTCTATACGACGACGCCGAAGAAACCCAATTCGGCGTTGCGCAAGGTGGCCCGCGTGCGCCTTACCAATGGCTTCGAGGTGACCTCCTACATCCCGGGTGAAGGCCACAACCTACAGGAGCACTCTGTGGTGCTCATCCGAGGCGGGCGGGTCAAGGACTTGCCCGGGGTTCGTTATCACATCATCCGTGGCACCCTAGACACTCAGGGTGTCACCGACCGTCGCCAGCGCCGTTCCAAGTACGGCGCCAAGCGTCCCAAATGAGGTAGTGAGATGTCCCGTCGGCGCGCTGCTGAGAAACGTGAAGTCATGCCGGACCCCAAATTCGGCGATACTTTGCTCACCAAGTTCACTCATGGCCTGATGCTGGACGGCAGGCTTTCGGTGGCGGAGCAGATTATCTATGGCGCCTTTGATGAGATCGCCCAGAAGACGAGCCAGGATCCCCTGAAGACGTTTCACGAGGCCATTGAGAACGTAAAGCCGGCCGTCGAGGTGCGCTCGCGCCGCGTCGGTGGTGCCACGTATCAAGTGCCCATCGAAGTGCGTACCGCGCGCCGCCAGGCCCTGGCCATTCGGTGGCTCGTTGATATTGCCCGCAAGCGCTCCGAGAACACGATGATCGGGCGCTTGTCGGCGGAACTCATCGACGCCGCCAACAATCGTGGCGCCGCAGTGAAAAAGCGCGAAGACACGCACCGCATGGCGGAGGCCAACAAGGCCTTCTCCCACTACCGCTGGTAGGCATACGGATCAACGACGGTCATGGCCCGCACCACATCCCTTGAGCGCTACCGTAATATCGGCATCATGGCCCATATTGATGCTGGTAAGACGACGACGACAGAGCGCATCCTCTTCTACACCGGCCGTTCGTACAAGATCGGTGAGGTCCATGACGGGACCGCCACCATGGACTGGATGGAGCAGGAACAAGAACGCGGCATCACGATCACCTCGGCCGCCACCAGCTGTAATTGGAACGACCACCGTATCAACATTATCGACACCCCCGGCCATGTCGACTTCACCATTGAGGTCGAGCGCTCATTGCGCGTTCTTGACGGAGCCATAGCCGTCTTCGATAGCGTGGCCGGCGTCGAGCCCCAGTCCGAGACGGTATGGCGCCAGGCCGACAAATACGAAGTGCCGCGCATCTGTTTGGTCAACAAAATGGACCGTATCGGAGCCGACTTCCATCGCTGTGTCACCATGATGGTCGATCGCCTCGGTGCACAGCCCTTGGTCGTGCAACTGCCGATCGGCGCGGAATCGGAATTTGTCGGCGTCGTCGATTTGATCAATATGCGGTCCGTCATATGGAAAGACGAGACCCTGGGCGCCGAATTTGCCTATGGCGACATTCCGGCGGAACTGGCCGAGCAGGCGGCTCAGGCGCGCGAGACAATGGTTGAACTGGCCGTCGAACATGACGATGCCGCCTTGGAGGCCTATGTGGATGGCCAAGACCCGGATGCGGCGACGTTGAAGGCGTGCATTCGAACCGGGACCATCAGCGGCGCCTTTGTCCCCGTGCTGTGTGGTTCGGCATTTAAGAATAAGGGCGTGCAGCCTCTCCTCGACGCCGTCGTGGATTTCCTGCCGGCGCCCACGGATGTGCCCGCAATGCAGGGCCTAAAATTGGATACCGACGAAGCCATCGTGCGCAACAACTCCGACGATGAACCCTTTTCGGCTCTTGCCTTCAAGATAATGAACGATCCCTTCGTCGGAAGCTTGTCGTTCATTCGCGTCTATTCCGGTGTCGTGCAAACCGGCACCCAGATCCTGAACTCGGTCAAGGGGCGGCGCGAGCGCGTCGGACGCATGCTCCTCATGCACGCCAATTCACGCGAGGACGTCAAGGAGGCGCGCGCCGGGGATATCCTGGCGTTGGCCGGCCTCAAGGACACGACGACCGGTGACACGCTCTGCGATGCCGGCAACCCCGTGGTGCTGGAACGCATGGACTTCCCCGATCCGGTCATCGAGGTCGCGGTGGAACCGAAAACCAAGATCGATCAGGAAAAGATGGCGACGGCGCTGACGCGGCTAGCCGCCGAGGATCCGTCGTTCCGCGTCTCCAGCGATCCGGAGAGCGGCCAAACGGTAATCAAAGGTATGGGAGAGCTGCACCTGGAGGTGCTGGTCGATCGCATGCAGCGCGAGTTTCGTGTCGATGCCAACGTCGGCCCTCCGCAGGTTGCTTATCGGGAAACTATCTCGCGGACCACCGAAATCGATTATATCCACAAGAAGCAGACCGGCGGCGCCGGCCAGTACGCACGTGTCAAGATCCGCTTCGAACCACTTGCCCAGGGTTCGGGATTTTTGTTTGAAAACGGCGTTCGCGGCGGGGCCGTGCCCAGGGAGTTCGTCCCCGGTGTGCAAAAAGGACTCAAGGGGAGCTGCGAGTCTGGCGTGTTAAGCGGGTTTCCTGTTACCGATTTCAAGGCGACGCTCTACGATGGTGATTCGCACGATGTCGATTCCAGCGTCATGGCCTTCGAGGTCGCCGCCCGTGCCGCCTTCCGCGAAGGCATGCAAAAGTCGGGCCCCAGGCTTCTTGAGCCGGTCATGCGCGTTGAGGCGGTGATGCCCGAGGAGTACATGGGCGACATTATCGGCGATCTCAACGGACGGCGCGGCCAGGTCAGCGGCATGGACCAGCGCGGCAACGCGCGGGTGGTGACGGCCATGGTGCCGCTCGCCACTATGTTCGGCTACGTTAACTCGCTGCGCTCCATGAGCCAGGGGCGGGCCCAATTCACCATGCACTTCGACCATTACGCCGAGGTGCCCCGGTTGGTATCCGAAGAGGTTCGGACGCGAATGGCCGGTTAGACGGATTATTGCGAAGAGGAGTTGGCAGGCATGGCGAAAGAAAAATTTGAGCGTACGAAGCCGCACTGCAACGTTGGCACGATCGGCCATGTTGATCACGGCAAGACGACGCTGACGGCGGCGATCACGAAGGTCCTGGCGGAGACGGGCGGTGCGG
>JASLZL010000040.1 GCA_030754885.1 Rhodospirillales bacterium
GTGATGCCGGGGGACAATATTTCGGTGGAGATTGAGTTGATCGCGCCGATTGCCATGGACGAGGGACTGCGCTTCGCCATTCGCGAGGGCGGCCGCACTGTGGGCGCCGGCGTCGTCGCCTCGATCATCGAATAAAGGGGACGGCGTAGGCTGGACGAGAACGGAATATGGAAAATCAAAACATACGCATTCGCTTGAAGGCCTACGACCATCGTGTGCTCGATCAGTCGGCGAGTGAGATCGTCAACACGGCGCGGCGCACCGGAGCACAGGTCTGTGGTCCCATTCCCCTGCCGACACGTATTGAGCGCTTCACCGTGCTGCGCGGACCGCACATCGATAAGAAGTCGCGTGAGCAGTTCGAAATCCGCACCCACAAGCGGCTCTTGGATATTGTCGATCCGACGCCACAGACTGTCGATGCCTTAATGAAGCTCGACCTGGCGGCGGGCGTCGACGTCGAGATCAAGCTCTAGGAATTGTACGTTATGCGCACCGGACTCATCGCCCGCAAACTTGGCATGACCCGTCTGTTCCAAGACGATGGGAGCCACGTTCCCGTCACCGTTCTGGATGTGTCGGGTTGTCAGGTGGTCGCCCAGCGGACCGAGGAAAATGACGGCTATACCGCCATGCAATTGGGCCTTGGCACGGCCAAGGTAAAAAACGTGGGCAAGGCCATGCGGGGCCACTTTGCCAAGGCCAAGGTCGAACCGAAGCGGCGGCTTGCCGAGTTTCGGGTCACTCCCGATGCGTTGCTCGATGTCGGGACGTCGCTTAGCGCCGAACACTTCGTCGCCGGCCAGTTCGTCGATGTCAGCGGCACGACAATCGGCAAGGGCTTCGCCGGCGGCATGAAGCGCCATGGGTTCGCGGGCCTCAGGGCGTCGCACGGCGTTTCGATCAAGCACCGCAGCCTCGGCTCCACGGGTCATTCTCAGGACCCCGGCAAGGTATTCAAAGGCAAGAAGATGGCTGGCCAGATGGGTGGCGTTATTCAGACCGTTCAGAACTTGCAAGTGGTTGCGACGGACGGCGAGCGCAGCCTCATCATGGTCAAAGGGGCGTTGCCGGGGGCCAAGGGCGGTATCGTCTTGGTGCGCGACGCGGTAAAGAGGCCGCTGCCTGACGACGTGCCTTTCCCGACCGCCAACCCCGCCGAAGAAGCGCCGCCCGAGGAGACGGAAGTACCGGAAGTGCCGGAAGCGCAAGATGAGTCGGCCGAGGCGGGCGATCCATCCGACGAACAAGCCGAGACCAAGGACTAAGTGGCCATGAAGTGCGATGTCATCAATCTGGATGCCAAGAAGACCGGCGCCGTCGATCTTGACGAGGCGGTGTTCGCCGTCACCGTGCGCGCTGACATCTTGGCGCGCGCCGTCAATTGGCAGTTGGCCAAGCGCCGCGGCGGCAACCACAAGGTCAAGACCCGCTCGGAAGTACAGGGCAGCACACGCAAGGTATTTCGACAGAAGGGAGGCGGCCGGGCCCGCCACGGCACCCTTCGCGTGGTCCAATTTAGGGGCGGCGGCGTCACCTTCGGCCCGGTCGTGCGCAGCCATGCCCACGGCCTGCCCAAAAAGGTGCGGCGGCTAGCCTTGAAGACGGCGCTGTCATCCAAGCAGGCGGACGGCAAACTGGTGGTTTTGGACTCGGCGAAGCTGAAGGCCGCCAAGACCGCCGGCCTGGCCAAGAAATTGACCAAGCTGGGCTGGTCGTCGGCCCTGATCATCGACGGTGCGGATATCGACGCCAATTTCGCCCGCGCCGCGGCTAATATTGTCGGCTTGGACGTGTTGCCCAGTTGCGGTGCCAATGTTTACGACATTTTGCGGCGCGACACCTTGGTGCTGACCACGGACGCCATCGAAAAACTGGTGGAGCGGTTGAAATGAGAAAGTCTCCCGCCAAGGCCGTGAAGCTGAGCCAAGAGCGCATGTACGAGATTATCCGCTCGCCGGTCATTACCGAAAAAGCAACCCTTCTGTCGGAATTCAATCAAGTCAGTTTCCATGTGCCGCTTAACGCCGTCAAACCCGAGATCAAGGCAGCCGTGGAAGGGTTGTTCAGCGTCAAGGTGACGGCCGTCAACACCTTGCGCCAAAAGGGCAAGGTCAAGATGTTTCGTGGCCGCCCCGGCAAGCGGGTGGACACCAAGAAAGCAATCGTCACCCTCGCCGAGGGACAGTCGATTGATATCACCACGGGGGTCTGAGCAATGGCACTAAAGCAGTTCAAGCCCACCACGCCCGGACGCCGGGGCCTCGTCCAGGTCGACCGTTCGGGCCTGTGGAAGGGCAAGCCGCTCAAGGCCTTGACGAAGGGAATGATCGGCAAGGGCGGGCGCAACAACTTGGGCCGCATCACGGCACGTCGCCGCGGCGGTGGACACAAACGGCGCTATCGGCTCGTCGATTTCAAGCGCGCCAAGTTCGACGTGCTGGCAACCGTCGAGCGGCTGGAATATGATCCCAACCGCACCGCTTTTATCGCCCTGGTGCGCTATGAGGATGGCGAGATGTCATACATCTTGGCGCCGCAGCGCCTAGCGGTCGGCGATACCGTGGTTTCGGGCGAAGCGGTCGATATCCGGCCCGGCAACGCGGCGCCGTTAAAAAACATTCCGGTCGGCACGATCATTCACAACGTCGAGATGAAGGCGGGCAAGGGCGGCCAGATCGCGCGTGCCGGCGGCGGCTACGTCCAGTTAGTGGGCAAGGACCAGGGCTATGCCCAGTTGCGCCTCGCGTCAGGTGAACTACGCATGGTACGGGCTGAGTGCCTGGCCACGATCGGCGCCGTTTCGAACCCCGATCAGGCCAACATCAAGCTCGGCAAAGCGGGGCGCAAGCGCTGGCTGGGAAAGCGTCCTTCGGTGCGCGGTGTGGCTATGAACCCGATCGATCACCCCCACGGCGGCGGCGAGGGGCGGACCTCGGGCGGCCGCCACCCGGTAACCCCCTGGGGTAAGCCGACCAAGGGTAAGAGGACGCGTAAGAACAAACGGACGGACGCGCTAATCATGCGCCGCCGTCACCGTAAGAAGTAGAAAGGCAAGGAGGATCAGCGTGGCTCGTTCCGTTTGGAAAGGACCCTTTGTTGACGGCTACCTTCTCAAGAAGGCGGAGGCAGTCCGTGCCTCGGGTCGCAATGAGGTCATCAAGAGCTGGTCGCGGCGGTCCACGATCCTGCCCCAGTTCGCCGGTCTCACCTTCGGCGTCTACAATGGGCGCAAGTTCATTCCGGTTCTGGTGACCGAAGACATGATTGGCCACAAGTTCGGAGAGTTTTCGCCGACGCGCACGTTCTACGGTCATTCCGCCGACAAACGAGCGAAAAGGGAGTAGGGCATGGGCAAATCATCAGCCGAACGCCGCCTCGCCGACAATGAGGCGATGGCCTATTCCAAGAATATGCGGACCAGTGCGCAGAAGCTCAACCTGGTGGTGTCGGACATCCGCGGCCTGAGCTGCGAGAAGGCCGTCGCTCACCTTACGTTTTCGCGCCGGCGCATCGCGGGCGAGGTAAAGAAAGTTTTGGAGTCCGCTATCGCCAACGCCGAAAACAATCACCAACTGGATGTTGACCGCTTGGTCGTCGCCGAGGCGACGGTCGGTCGCGGCCTGGTGATGAAACGGTGGCGTCCACGGGCGCGCGGCCGGACGGGCCGGATACAAAAGCCGTTCAGCAACCTGCGGCTCGTGGTCCGCGAAACTGGGGAGACCGAGTAAATGGGACAGAAGGTCAACCCAATCGGCTTTCGCCTGGGCATCAACCGCACATGGGATTCGCGGTGGTATGCGGAGGACGGTTACGCCGAGCTTCTTCACGAGGACCTCAAAATCCGCGAATTCTTGCGTCAACGCCTTTCCCAGGCCGGCGTGTCGCGCATCGTCATTGAGCGGCCGGCAAAGAAGGCGCGTGTCACCATTCACACGGCGCGGCCGGGCGTCGTTATCGGCAAAAAAGGCGTCGATATCGAGAAGCTGCGCTCCGAGCTGGCAAAGATGACCGGCTCCGAGGTGCACCTCAACATCGTCGAAATCCGCAAACCCGAAATCGACGCCTATCTGGTCGCTGAGAACATCGCCCAGCAGTTGGAGCGCCGGGTGCACTTCCGCCGCGCCATGAAGCGCGCTGTTCAATCGGCCATGCGCCTCGGCGCCCTGGGTATCCGTATCAACTGCGGCGGGCGCCTGGGTGGCGCCGAGATCGCGCGCATGGAATGGTACCGCGAGGGACGGGTGCCGCTGCATACTTTGCGCGCCGACGTTGACTACGGCACCACAACGGCCAAGACCACTTACGGCAGCTGTGGCGTAAAGGTGTGGGTATTCAAAGGCGAGATTATGGCCCACGACCCCATGGCGGTGGACAAACTGGCCATGGAACAGCAGCCGAACCGCTGAGATCAGGAAGAGTGAAGCAAGACAATGCTCAGTCCGAAACGCACAAAGTACCGTAAAGCCCACAAGGGCCGCATCCACGGCAAGGCCAAGGGGGGGGCGTCGCTCAACTTCGGCTCCTTTGGGCTGAAGTCGATTTCGCCGGGCCGCATTACGGCGCGTCAGATCGAGGCTGCGCGGCGTGCCATGACGCGTCACATGAAGCGTCTTGGCCGTGTTTGGATCCGCGTATTTCCAGACGTGCCGGTCTCCCAAAAGCCGGCCGAGGTGCGCCAGGGTAAGGGCAAGGGCACGCCGGAATTCTGGGCCTGTCGGATCAAGCCCGGCCGCATCATGTTCGAGATAGATGGTGTGCCGTCGGCGACGGCACGGCGCGCATTCGAGTTGGCGGCGGCTAAGCTGCCGCTTCAGACGCGGTTCGTATCGCGCATTGCCGAGGAGGATTGAAACGGTGAAAGCGGCCGACCTTCGCGCCAAGAGCGACGATGAATTGAAGGAACAACTCCTGGACCTCAATAAGGAAGCATTCAACCTGCGCTTCCAGGTGGTCAGCGGGCAGTTGGAGAACACGGCGCGGGTGCGCCAAGTCCGTCGCAACGTGGCGCGCATCAAAACCGCCCTCGTCGAGCGCCAACGGACCGTGTCGTAGAGAGGATTTGGGATTATGCCAAGGCGCATCATGCAAGGAGTGGTGGTCAGCGACAAGATGGACAAGACCATCATTGTCAAGATCGAACGCAAGATTAAGCATCCGCTTTACAAGAAGTTCATTCGCCGGACCAAGAAGTATGCCGCACACGACGAGGCCAACGTCGCCAAGATCGGCGACATCGTGCGGATCCGCGAATGCCGGCCTCTGTCGAAGCGGAAGCACTGGGAAGTTCTGAGCGAGAACGCCTGAAGGAAATGGTGATGAGCGGCGAAGGAAGACCGAGATGATTCAGGCCGAGACAAACCTCAGTGTTGCCGATAACTCAGGCGCCCGGCGGGTGCAATGCATCAAGGTGCTTGGAGGATCGAAACGCCGATTTGCCTCGGTGGGCGACGTTATCGTCGTCACCATTAAAGAGGCGATCCCGCGCGGGCGCGTCAAGAAGGGCGAAATTACGCGTGCTGTCGTGGTGCGCACGGCCAAGGAAGTTCGCCGCTCAGACGGCTCCGCTATCCGGTTCGACCACAACGCGGCAGTGCTTATCAACGCCCAGGGCGAGCCCATCGGTACGCGCATCTTTGGTCCGGTGACCCGCGAACTGCGCTCCAAGAATTACATGAAGATCATTTCCCTCGCTCCCGAGGTCCTGTGATGGCGGGTAAGTTGAAGATGAAAAAGGGCGACCGCGTCGTGGTTATCACCGGCCGCGACAAGGGCAAACAAGGCGAGATCCTGCACCTTCTCGTAAAGCGGAACCGCGCTTTTGTGCAAGGAGTCAACATGATAAAGCGCCATACCCGTCCCGGTCCCGGGGGCGCTGGCGGCATCGTCGAGAAGGAGGCCGCGATCCACCTCTCGAATCTGGCCCACATCGATCCCAAGACGGACCAGGCGACGCGGGTCGGCTCTAAGGTTCTTGATGACGGCCGCAAGGTGCGCTTTGCCAAGCGTTCCTTGGAAGTCATTGATAGGTAGGGGTAGACGATGACCCGCATGTTCGAACACTACGAAACGGTGGTCAGACCGGCGCTGACCGAAGAATTTTCGTACACCAATCCCATGCAAGTGCCGAAACTGGAAAAAATCGTCATCAACATGGGTGTCGGCGAAGCTTCCCAGGACCGTAAGAAGATCGAGGCGGCGGCTGGCGAAATGGCGATTATCAGTGGACAGAAGCCGGTGATCACGTTGGCCAAGAAATCGATTGCAGCGTACAAGCTGCGTGACGGTATGACGGTGGGGTGCAAAGTCACACTCCGGCGTCATCGGATGTATGAGTTTCTTGACCGTTTGGTCAACATTGCCTTGCCCCGGGTCCGTGACTTTCGCGGCCTCCCGGGGACAAGTTTCGACGGGCGTGGCAACTACGCCCTCGGGCTGAAAGAACAGATCGTCTTTCCCGAAATTGACTACGACAATGTGGACGAAGTGCGTGGCATGAACGTCGTGATATGCACGACCGCACCGACCGACGCCGAGGCCCGGTCCTTGTTGCGGGGCTTCGACATGCCGTTGACCGGCGAATCAGGTAAGGAAGAGGAGCGGAATGGCTAAGAAAAGCGCCATCGAAAGGAACCTAAAGCGGATGCGCCTGGCAGAGCGGTACGCCGTCAAGCGTGCCCGGATGAAGGCCCTGGCCAAGGACGAGGACGCCTCGCCCGAGGACCGTTTTAATGCACGGCTCAAGCTGGCCGAGTTGCCGCGCAACTCGGCACCGGTGCGTATCCGCATGCGCTGCTTGATCACTGGCCGCCCGCACGGCAATTACCGCAAGTTCAAGTTGTCGCGCATCGCGCTTCGCGAACTCGCATCTCGGGGCCATATCCCCGGGATGGTGAAGTCGAGCTGGTGAGGGGGACAATCGAATGTCGATGAGCGATCCCATGGGCGACATGCTGACTCGGATCCGCAATGGCCAGCGGGCGCGGAAAAATACCGTCGTCGCGCCGTCCTCGCGTTTTCGCAGCAGCGTGCTCGAGGTCCTCAAGCGCGAGGGTTACATCCGGGGCTATTCGGAACTTGAGACCCGGCCCGGAATCAGCGAGATCAAGATCGAACTCAAGTACCATGAAGGCGATCCGGTTATTCGCGAGATAAAGCGCATCTCGACGCCGGGGTGTCGGGTTTACTCGAAGATCAAGGACCTGCCACGGATCTACAACGGCTTGGGCATTTCGATCATATCGACGCCGCGCGGCGTCATGTCGGATGCCGAGGCACGCGCCGCCAACGTCGGTGGCGAAGTCCTGTGTCGGATCTTTTGAGAGCGCATAAGCGAGGAATGTGTCATGTCGCGCGTTGGTAAGCACCCGGTCGATATTCCCCAAGGCGTCGATGTCGACATCCAGGGAAGTGCGTTGACCGCCAAGGGAAAATTGGGCCAGCTTAGCCTGACCCTGGTCAATGAGGTTGAGGCCAAGGTCGAAGATGGCAAGGTGTGGGTGAACCCGCGCGAAGAAACCGTGAGCGCGTACAAATTTTGGGGCACCATGCGCAGCTTGGTCAACAACGTGGTCACCGGCGTCAGCGAGGGATTTACCCGCAACCTGGAGATCAACGGCGTCGGCTACCGAGCCCAGGTTCAGGGCAAAGACCTGGTCTTGCAATTGGGCTATAGCCATGAGGTGCGCTATCCCGTACCCGACGGCATCACCATACAGTGCGCCGATCAGACCCATATTTCGGTGCACGGCGCGGATAAGCAACAAGTCGGCCAGACGGCCGCCGATATTCGCGCCAAGCGGCCGCCCGAACCGTACAAGGGCAAGGGCATCAAATACGCCGATGAATATATTCTGCGCAAGGAAGGCAAGAAAAAGTAGGTCATGGCCAACTCGAGAAAATTGCTGGAGCGCCGGGTACGACGAACCCGAAGCGCCATTCGCAAGCGGGCCGGAGAGCGGCCGCGGCTGTCGGTGTTCCGTTCCGGCAAGCACATCTACGCACAGATTATCGACGACCGCCAGGGCGCCACGGTGGCGGCCGCCTCCAGCTTGGACAAGGATCTGCGCGCCAAGATGAAGAGCGGGGCGTCCGTCGAGGCGGCGGGCCAAGTGGGCAAGCTGGTTGCCGAGCGCGCCGTCGCAGCGGGTGTCTCCCATGTCGTCTTCGACCGGGGCGGCTATCGCTACCACGGTCGGGTCAAGGCCCTGGCCGATGCGGCACGCGAAGGCGGCCTTAGTTTCTAGGAGAGATCGAACGATGGCACAGGCACCCAGGTCACCCCGGTCACCCCGGTCACCCCGGTCTTCCAGATCGCCCCGGGAAAATTCTCGGGATCGTGGTCAGCGCGAAGAAAATGAGGTCGTGGACAAACTGGTCCACATCAACCGCGTGGCCAAGGTGGTGAAAGGCGGTCGGCGATTTTCCTTTGCCGCCTTGGTGGTGGTTGGCGACGGCCGCGGCCGCGTCGGATTCGGCAGCGGCAAGGCACGTGAGGTCCCGGAAGCCATTCGCAAGGCCGCCGAGCAGGCCAAGCGCACCATGGTGCGGGTGCCGCTGCGCGAGGGACGCACCCTTCATCACGACGTGCAAGGGCGCTACGGCGCCGGCAAGGTGATCCTGCGCGCCGCGCCGCCGGGTACCGGCATCATCGCCGGCGGCCCCATGCGTGCTGTTTTTGAGACCATGGGCGTGCAGGACGTGGTCGCCAAGTCCATCGGCAGCTCAAATCCCCACAACATGATCAAGGCCACCTTCGCCGCCTTGGACAACTGTAATTCGCCCCGTTCGGTGGCCACCCGGCGGGGGCTGAAGGTGGGGGACATCGTGTCACGCCGGACCGGCGGCGCGGTGGAAGCAAGGGAGTAGGTCATGGCCGAAACCAATAAAGCGACGCTCAAGGTGGTCCAGACCGGCAGCCCCATCGGCCGCAGGAAGGATCAGCGGGCCACCTTGATCGGGCTGGGACTCAACAAAATCAGGCGCACGAGTGAGCTTGAGGACACGCCATCGATTCGCGGCATGATCCACAAGGTCCGCCACCTGGTGCGGGTCGTCGAGGCCGAATAAATACCGATTAAAGGATTTGTGAAGCGATGAGACTCAACGAAATCGGCGACAATCCCAAGGCCCGCAAGGCGCGCAAGCGGGTGGGCCGGGGCATTGGTTCGGGCACCGGCAAGACTTCAGGCCGGGGCAACAAGGGACAACTGTCTCGTAGCGGCGTCAGTCTCCTTGGGTTCGAGGGCGGCCAGATGCCGCTCTATAGGCGATTGCCCAAGCGCGGCTTCACCAACTTCTTTCGCAAGCATTACGCCGAAATTAACCTGGACCGTCTTCAACGAGCCGTCGATGCGGGAAAGATCGACGCTAACAAGCCGGTTAACGAAGAGGCATTGCGCCGGGCGGGGCTCGTCAATGGGCGCTATGACGGCGTCCGGCTGCTCGGCAAGGGCGATCTCAAGGCGACGCTGACCATCGAAGTGGCCGGCGCCTCCAAGGCGGCGGCCCAGGCGGTGGAGAAGGCCGGCGGCAAGCTCGTCCTGCCTGAACAGAAAGTGCCAGCCAAGGAAGGTAAGAAGGCTGCCGCCAAAGCCAAAGCCAAAGCCAAGGGCGCCGAAGCTGCCGCAGGCGATAGCCCCAAACCGAAGAGCGCCGGCGAAGACGGAGCGGGCAAGGGCGACGGGAAATCCTAAATGGCATCCACGGCCGAACAGCTTGCCGCCAATATCAACTTCGGGGCCTTCGCCAAGGCCACTGAACTGAAGAAGCGGATTTGGTTCACCCTGGGTGCGCTTGTCGTTTACCGGCTCGGAACGTACATTCCGCTACCGGGCATTAATTCGGTAGTCCTCAAGGACATTTTCGACCAGCAGTCGGGCGGCATCCTTGGCATGTTCGACATGTTTGCGGGCGGCGCGCTAAGCCGCATGACTATCTTCGCTCTCAATATCATGCCCTACATCTCGGCCTCCATCATCATGCAGTTGATGACGGCGGTTTCTCCGCGCTTGGAAGCCCTTAAGAAAGAAGGCGAGACGGGGCGCAAGAAAATCAATCAGTACACCCGCTACGGTACTGTGGTGATCACAGCCTTACAGGCTTATGGCATCTCTGTCGGCCTTGAGGGCATGAATTCGTCCGGCGGCTCGGCGGTCATGGATCCCGGCGTATTCTTCCGTTTCACCACGGTGATCACCCTGGTCGGCGGCACCATGTTCCTGATGTGGCTGGGCGAACAGATCACGGCGCGCGGGGTCGGCAACGGCATCTCCTTGATTATTTTTTCGGGCATTGTCGCCAACCTGCCCGGTGCGCTGGCAGGCACCTTGGAACTGGGACGCACGGGGGCGCTGTCGGCGGTCTTTATAGTCTTCTTGTTGGCCATGGCGGTGGGGGTGATCTTCTTCATCGTTTTCATCGAGCGCGCCCAACGACGCATCGTGGTGCAGTACCCAAAACGCCAACAGGGCAATCGGATGGTCGGCGGGGAAAATTCGCATTTGCCGCTTAAGATCAACACCGCGGGTGTCATCCCGCCCATCTTCGCCAGCTCGATCCTGTTACTGCCCGTCACCTTGATCGGCTTCACCGCCGGCCAGGGACCGGAATGGCTGAGTACGGTGGCGGCCTATTTGGGGCGCGGTCAGCCAGTATATTTGTTGATCTATATCTCGCTTGTGGTCTTTTTCGCCTTCTTCTACACGGCGGTTGTGTTCAATCCCACCGAGACCGCGGACAATTTAAAGAAGTATGGCGGCTTCGTGCCCGGCATCCGGCCCGGTAAAAATACCGCCCAGTACCTGGACTACGTGCTAACCCGGCTAACCGTGATCGGCGCCGCCTATCTTGCCGCCGTTGTTCTTTTGCCCGAGATCCTGATTTCACGATTTTCCGTTCCCTTCTATTTCGGCGGTACCAGCCTTTTGATCGTGGTAACCGTGACCATGGATACCGTGGCTCAGGTGCAATCCCACTTGCTGGCCCACCAATATGAGGGGTTGGTCAAAAAGGCGAAACTAAGAGGAAGACGCTGATGTACCTGGTCTTGTTCGGTCCACCCGGAGCCGGCAAGGGAACTCAAGCGAAGCGCCTGGAGGCGGCCTACCACTTGGTTCAATTATCGACCGGCGACATGCTACGCGCCGAGGTGGCCTCGGGCAGTACATTGGGAATTAAGGTAAAAGACATCATGAAAGCCGGCGAACTGGTTCCCGACGCGCTGATCGTCGACATGATCTCGGGGCGTATCGACGCCGCCGACGCCAAGGCGGGATTCATCCTCGATGGATTTCCACGTACCATCCCCCAGGCTCGGGCCTTGGACGCCATGCTTGAGGGCAAAGGGTTGAAGTTGAACCGGGTGATTGAATTGCGCGCCGATGACGAAGCCATGGTGGAGCGCATCACCGGACGCTTTTCCTGCGTGTCCTGCGGCGCCAACTACCACGAGAAATTCAACCCGACCAAGGTGGCCGGGGTATGCGACGCATGTGGTGGAGCCCGGTTCGATCGCCGGGCCGACGACACCGCGGAAACCGTGCGGGCGCGCCTTCAGGCCTACCACGACCAGACGGCACCCCTTATCTCGTATTTCGAGAAGAAGGGTAACTTGTTGAGCATCGACGGCATGGCTGCCATCGACGACGTGACGCGGCAATTGAGAGAGGTCTTGGATTGATCCAGGATTGGGAAATCGTTAAGCGGAGATGGGGCGTCGAGGACGGGTTTCTCGTTTGGCGAGAACGTGTTGACTTGCGGGGCATTGTGCCTATAATCGCCGCTCCGCGGCCGGCGCGGTCCAAAAATCCACACTTGGCGGATTCCATACTCGTTTAGAACCAAGGTTAAAGGAGTACCAGCTTTGGCGCGTATTGCTGGCGTGAACATTCCGACCCAAAAGCGGACCGAGATTGCCCTCACCTATATTCTGGGCATCGGCAGGACCAAGGCCACGGAGATTTGCCAAAAAGTGGGCATCCCCCGAGAGCGCCGCGTCAGCGAACTGACCGAAGAAGAGGTCATGCGCATCCGCGAGACCATCGACGCCGATTACCAGGTCGAGGGCGACCGGCGTCGCGAAGTCGCGATGAACATCAAACGGCTGATGGACCTTGGCTGTTATCGTGGATTGCGCCACCGCCGCGGCTTGCCGGTGAGGGGACAACGGACACACACGAACGCGCGCACCCGCAAGGGGCCGGCCAAGGCGATTGCCGGTAAGAAAAAAGTGCTTAGGTAGAGTTACGAGAGGGCGAGCATGGCTAAGGCAACCACCCAGCGCACGCGTCGCCGCGAGCGCAAAAACATCGTCTCGGGCGTCGCCCATGTGAGCGCGAGCTTTAACAACACAAAGATCACGATCACCGATGCCCAGGGCAACGCCATCGCATGGTCCTCGGCCGGCAGTCAGGGATTCAAGGGATCTCGCAAGTCCACTCCCTACGCCGCGCAGGTGGCTGCTGAAGATGCTGGACGCAAGGCGATGGACCACGGTATGAAAACATTGGAAGTCCAAGTCAAAGGACCGGGATCGGGCCGCGAATCAGCCTTGCGCGCCCTACAGGCTGTCGGCTTTGATATCACGGCTATCCGTGACGTTACTCCGATTCCTCACAACGGATGCCGCCCGCGCAAGCGGCGGCGCGTCTAAGGAATCTCAGGCAACCCGGTTTCCGGCGTCGCCAAATTTGTGATCGAGGAACCCCGTTCGCGGGGCTATGGATTGGCATTGTGACCATGAGGTTTCACACGTGATTCAGAAAAATTGGAAAGAATTGATCAAGCCCGTGAAACTTGACGTCGTGCCCGGCACCGACCCGTCAAGGCGGGCGACCATCGTCGCCGAGCCGTTGGAGCGTGGTTTTGGTCTCACTCTTGGCAATGCGCTGCGCCGCATCCTCTTGTCCGCGTTGCAAGGAGCGGCGGTGACGTCGGTTCAGATCGACGGCGTCCTGCACGAGTTTTCGTCCATTCCCGGTGTTCGCGAAGACGTCACCGACATCGTCCTCAACATTAAGTCCATGGGACTACGCATGGGCGGCGAGGGGATTAAGCGGATGACGCTCCAGGCCGAGGGGCCCGGCGAAGTGTCGGCCAAAATGATCGAAACCGGCCATGACATTGAGATCATGGACCCCGACCTGGTCATTTGCACGCTCGACGACGGCGCCAAGATATCCATGGAGCTGACGGTTGAACTGGCCAAGGGCTACGTGCCTGCGACCCAGAGCCGGGCCGAGGACTCCCCGATCGGCATGATTCCCATCGACGCCGTCTTCTCGCCGGTGCGCAAAGTCACCTATAAGGTCGACAATACCCGCGTCGGTCAGGTCACCGACTACGATAAGTTGTCGCTCGAAGTGACGACCAATGGCTCGGTTCTGCCTGATGACGCGGTAGCGCTGGCCGCCCGTATCCTTCAGGACCAATTGCAGTTGTTTATCAACTTTGAGGAACCGCCGGCAACCCATGAGCAAGAGCGGAGGGAAGAGCTGCCCTTCAATAAGAACCTCTTGCGCAAGGTTGACGAATTGGAGCTTTCGGTGCGGTCCGCCAACTGCCTGAAGAACGACAACATCATCTATATCGGCGATTTGATCCAAAAGACCGAGTCCGAGATGCTGCGCACGCCCAACTTTGGCCGCAAGTCCTTGAACGAGATCAAAGAGGTCCTCACCCAGATGGGCCTCCATCTGGGCATGGAGATCGAAGATTGGCCGCCGGAGAACATTGAGGACCTGGTGAAGAAACTGGAGGAGCCCTATTAAGGGCCCCGCGCCGCCGGAGCCCTTAGTCGGGGCGAAGAACGAGGAGATACCGCCATGCGTCATCGCCTAAGTGGACGCAAGCTCAACCGGACATCAAGTCACCGTAAGGCCCTGTTTTCGAACATGGCGGTGGCCTTGTTGACCCATGAGCAGATCACCACCACGCTCCCCAAGGCCAAGGAACTGCGCCGCGTCGCCGACCGCATGATCACGCTGGGCAAACGCGGCAATCTCCATTCCAGGCGACGTGCCTTTGCCTTTCTGAGGGACGATTCGACAGTGAGCAAGCTGTTCGACGTATTGGCCGCTCGCTACGAGGAACGTGGCGGCGGTTACACGCGCGTGCTTAAGGCAGGCTTCCGCTATGGCGACAGCGCCCCGATGGCGGTCATTGAGCTTGTCGATCGGGATACCGCCGCCAAGGGCGCCGGGGATAGGGCGCGGATCGCCGCCGAGGACGAAGCGGAGGCCGCCGAAGCCGACTAGGCGTCACGCCGTTGCTCCGAATGGTTCCATCCAAACGTTACACGCTTTAGTATTCCCACCGGCTCCTGGCGGCGCCGAGGTCGAGGAGGGAAGCATGGGTGCGAGCGAATGTTTTCGCCGGATGGCCTTTATTGTGGCCGTCTTGTTGGTTGTGGCAGGGGGCGGCGCCCGAGCTCAGGACACGCGCATGCCCACCTCCCAGGTGGAAATGCAACTTTCCTTTGCGCCGCTGGTCGAGAAATCGGCGCCCGCCGTGGTCAATATTTATACCCGCAAGGTTCGGCGTACCCGATCGTCTTCGCCGCTGTTTGACGATCCGTTCTTCCGCCGATTTTTCGGTGAAGGATTTGGCCTAGGCGCGCCTCGAAAGCGCGTACAGAACTCGCTAGGCTCCGGAGTCATCGTGCGTGGCGACGGCCTGGTCGTCACCAATCACCACGTCATCAAGGGCGCGGACGAGATTACGCTGGTCCTCTCCGACCGGCGCGAATTCGACGCCGAGCTGGTGGGTTCGGACGAACGCACGGACCTCGCCGTTCTTCGCTTCGATACGGGCGGCGAAAACATGCCCTTTTTGCGGTTCGGAGATTCGGACGCGCTCAAGGTCGGCGATCTGGTGCTTGCCATTGGAAATCCCTTCGGTGTTGGCCAGACGGTGACCAGCGGCATCGTGTCGGCCCTGGCGCGCACCCAAGTCGGCATCTCGGATCTCAGCTTTTTCATCCAGACCGATGCCGCCATTAACCCCGGCAACTCGGGTGGCGCTCTGGTCGACATGGACGGTGCCCTGGTCGGTGTAAATTCAGCCATCTATTCCAAGAGCGGCGGCAGCCTCGGCATCGGGTTCGCAATCCCCGCCAATATGGTGCGCTCAGTGATTGACGGTGTTACCAATGGCGGACGCCTAGTCCGCCCCTGGTTTGGCGCCCTGGGACAAGGTGTCACGGCGGAGATCGCCGCGTCTCTCGGCTTCGACCGGCCGCAGGGTGTGCTCGTCAGCAAGGTTTTTCCCGGCGGCCCCGCCGACCGTGCCGGGCTTCGGGTCGGCGACGTTGTTTTGGAGGTCAACGCCAAGAAGGTGGATGACGACGAGGCGCTTAGGTTTCGCATCGCCACCCTGAGTATCGGGGGGACGGCGGAGCTCAGTGTATTGCGCAAGGGACGCGAACATCGGCTATTCGTCGATCTGATGGCGGCACCTGAGGATCCACCGAGCGAGGTTACCGAGTTGAGCGGCAACCATCCTTTCTCGGGCGCAACGGTGGCCAACATGTCGCCTGCGCTGGCTGTTGAATTGGGAAGGGACGGGTTCGAGGCAGGGGTTATTATCCTGCAACTGCGCCGCGGCAGTACCGGCGATCGCCTGCGCTTTAAGGCTGGCGATATGGTGACATCGGTAAACGGCATCGAGATCGAATCGGTGCGCCACATGAAGGCGGTAATGGCCAAGCCCGCCAAGCGCTGGCGTATCTCTATCCGGCGCAACGGAAAGAAGCTATCGAGGATCATTGAGCGGTGAGCACGCTGTTCGAAGCCCAGGCGCCTAGGCCCCTTGCCGATCGCCTGCGGCCAGACGGTCTAGATGAGGTCGTCGGCCAAGCGCACCTGCTTTCTCCTGAAGCGCCCATCGGGCGCATGGTGACTTCGGGAAGGCTCGCCTCGATCGTGCTTTGGGGTCCGCCCGGTTCGGGCAAAACCACCATCGCGCGTTTGCTCGCCCATCACACCAAACTTGAATTTGAGCCCTTGTCGGCGGTCTTCTCGGGTGTCGCCGATCTGCGCAAAATCTTCGACGCAGCGCGCAAACGAAGGGAAATGGGAAACGGTACACTCTTGTTCATTGACGAGATTCACCGTTTTAACCGCGCCCAACAAGACGGCTTCCTGCCCTACGTGGAGGACGGCACCGTCATCTTGGTCGGCGCCACAACCGAGAATCCGTCCTTTGAGCTCAACGCAGCCTTGTTGTCGCGTTGTCAGGTGCTGGTCCTCAACCGCCTTGACGACCAGGCCCTGGAGGAATTGCTGAGCCGCGCCGAGGGCGAAGAGGGGCGAACGATCCCCGTTGAGGGGGACGCGCGCATCGGCCTGCGTGCCATGGCCGACGGGGACGGGCGCTATCTTCTCAATATGGCCGAGGTCTTGTTCGAATTGCCCGCCGAGCCGCTTCTCGACAGCCAAGCCTTGGCCGAGGTGGTGCAGCGCCGGGTGCCGCTTTACGACAAGCATCAAGAAGGCCATTTCAATCTCATCAGCGCGCTCCACAAGTCGTTGCGGGGTTCCGATACCGACGCCGCGCTCTATTGGTTCGCGCGTATGATCGTCGGTGGCGAGGATCCCCGCTACATTGCCAGGCGCCTAGTGCGCTTCGCCGTCGAGGATGTCGGTCTGGCCGATCCCGACGCCCTTGTCCAATCCCTCGCCGCCTGGCAGGCCTATGAGCGCCTGGGCTCGCCGGAAGGCGAGCTGGCCTTGGTCCAATGCGTTATACAATTGGGCACGGCGCCTAAGTCCAATGCCGCCTACAAGGCCGCTTCGGCGGCCCTCGCCTTGGCTCGCGAGACGGGCTCGCTGACACCGCCCAAGCACATCCTCAACGCACCAACGCGCCTGATGAAGGACCTCGGTTATGGGGCGGATTACGTCTACGACCACGACACCGAGGAAGGCTTCTCGGGACAGGATTATTTCCCAGAAAACATGGGGCGCCGGCAACTCTACCGACCCGGCGACCGCGGCTTCGAGCGCGAAATCACCAAACGGCTGACCTATTGGAACAAGCTGCGCCGTGACAAGACGGATGACGGCAATTGATCACCTTGCATTGGCTGATGGGAAGGGGAGATACTGAGGTTCGGATACCAGCCAACCCCAAGAGCTCCCCGACATAAGAATATGAAAATGCTTTTGTTCATCGCCTTGGGAGGCGCGCTCGGCGCCGTCGGACGGTATTTGGTGATGAGCGGGGTTGGTCGCTGGTTGAGCGATTTTGCGCCGATCGCGACCTTGAGCGTGAACGTCATGGGTTCCTTCGTCCTCGGCGCATTGATTGAGGTTCTGGCGTTGACCTGGTCGCCGGGGCGGGAGATGCAGGCATTCCTCGTCGTTGGTGTGCTGGGAAGCTTCACGACCTTTTCCACTTTTTCCATGGACGTTATCTTCCTCTTGGAACGGGGCGACATGGCCGGCGCCGCTACCTACGCCGTCTTGTCGGTCGTTACCTCCGTGGTGGCCCTGTTTTTGGGAATGTATCTTCTCAGGCAGGTTTTGGCGTAACGGCCCTACGAGCCCGATTGAGGGATGACCGAGCGACCCTTCTTGGCAGGACGGCGAACGGGGTCGGCTTGGTCCGGAGACGCCCTGCGCGTTCTGGCCTCGGCGGCCCGTGATCGTAACCGTTGCGTCAAGCCCAGGGCGGCGGCGGACAGGGGACGGCGCCGCGTCTGGACATTTAAGGCGATGGTGCGCGGACGCGGCGCACCGATTTCGCGGATGCCCGGCCTTATGCCGCCAATTTCGCGGACGCGGCGTCTTTGCTTGCTGAAAACCCCGATCAGCGCCAGGCCGGCTACGAAGCCGCCTATATGGGCCCACCAGGCGATACCGCCGGCGGCGCCTCCGTGGGCGGAGAACTCTGTGATGGCCGGCGCCACCTGAAAGGCGAACCATAGTCCCGTATAGACCACCGCCGGCAGGTGGAAAACAAAGGGGAAGAACAAGATCGGCGTCAGGATGGCGATGCGCGCCTTCGGATGGATCACGGTGTAGGCACCAAGCACCCCGGCAATGGCGCCGGACGCACCGAGGACCGGCGCCCCGGAATTCAGGTTAAAGGCGAAATGGGCAAGGCCGGCGATGAGACCGCAGGTAAGATAAAACAAAACGAAGCGCGGCGCGCCCAGCCGTTCCTCGATGGCGCGGCCGAACAACCACAACGTCCACATATTGACGCCTAGGTGAAGCCAATCGCCGTGCAGGAATATGTGGGTCAGGAACGGCAACACGTTGTAGCGGGCAAATCCCAGTGCTTGGGCGACGTCGGGGGCGGTATAGCGCGCCGGGAGCAACCCGTTGTGCAAGATGAACTGCTTGGCAAGGTCACCCGGCAGGCCGATTTGATAAACAAACACCGTCACGTTGGCCACGATCAGGCCAATCACCACGCCCGGGATGTCATGGACCTCGACGGAGGTGCGGATGGGGATCATTGGGCGGTTCCGAGCGATTGCGGATGACGGCGCGTTGGCGTCGAACGACCCGTCGGCGTCAAGCCCGCTCGACCTTGAGGATGGCGCCGTCGGCGCCGACAACTTTGATGCCGCATCCGGCCTCCATGTCCTCGCCTTCAACGGTCCAGGCAATGCCGTCAATCGTGATTCGCCCGCGGCCGTCGACGATGGGGTCCTTCAGGGTGACGCCTCGACCGATATGCTTTTCAGCGCGGCGGTTGAGGGTCGGATCGTCTGATTCGAGCGGCTGTGTGCGGGCATAGGCGCGCCAGGCGACGATGCTGATTACCGAGAGGGCGGCGAACAACAGGGCTTGATACTGCCAGCCCATGCCTTCAAGGGCGAGCAGGGCAAAACCCACGATCACTGCCGCGACGGCGGGCCACAGAAAGACCGTGCTCGGCGCGAATATCTCAATGGCGATCAACGCCGCTGCAAACACCCACCAGTGCCAGAACTCTATGCGTTCCAGCATTTCAAGCATTTCCATTATTTGGCGTCCTTACCCAGGGCCTCGCGCACGATCTCGCCGATGCCGCCGACGGCGCCGATAACGCTCGACGCTTCCAGGGGCATGAACAGAATTTTCTGGTTGGGCGAACTGGCGAACTGACCCAGGGCGTCGACGTATTTCTGGGCGACGAAGTAGTTGATCGCCTGCACGTTCCCCTTGGTGATGGCGTCGGAGACCAATTGGGTCGCCTGGGCCTCAGCCGCGGCCTCGCGTTCGCGGGCTTCGGCGTCACGATAGGCGGACTCCCGGCGCCCCTCGGCGGCCAGGATAACCGATTGTTTCTCGCCTTCGGCCTTGAGAATTTCGGCCTGGCGAAAGCCTTCCGCCTCCAAGATATTGGCGCGTTTTTCGCGCTCGGCCTTCATCTGGCGGCCCATGGCGTCGACGATGTCGCGCGGCGGGGCGATGTTCTTGATCTCGACGCGGGTGACCTTGACCCCCCAGGCGTTGGTCGCGTCGTCAATGACCATCAGCAACCGGGCGTTGATCTGATCGCGCTGGGAGAGCAACTCATCAAGGTCCATGGAGCCCATCACCGTGCGCAGATTGGTTAGGGCCAGGTTGAGCATGGCGTATTCCAGATTGGTCACCTCATAGGCCGCCTTGCCCGATTCAAGGACTTGGTAGAAAACGACGCCGTCGGCGGTGACCATGGCGTTGTCCTTGGTGATGACCTCTTGCTCGGGCACGTCGAGCACGCTTTCCATCATGTTCATCCGTGCCCCAATGCGGTCGATGATGGGCATGATGAAATGCAGTCCTGGGTGCAAGGAGCGCGTATAACGGCCGAACCGTTCGACCGTCAGCTCCATGCCCTGGGGCACCGCCTTGACGCCCATCAGGACCAGAACCACGGCGAGAACCAGAATGGCGATGGCAAAAGTGGTAAATCCGCTGATCTCGGGCATCGGCCCCTCCCTTGTTCAAACCCGCCGGCGCCGCCCGGTCGTTGCAAATCGTGGCGTACCCTATTGTCGCGCCATGATAGCATGGGCCGACCGGGGTGTGGTCCCTTAACACAGGCAGTGGCAGAGGAAAATGAGCGAAGTCCGCATGGTAACCGTCACCAACGAGGAAGACGGGCTGCGCCTCGACCGCTGGCTTCGGCGCCACTGTCCCGAGGTCCCCCACGGGCGCTTGCAGAAATGGCTGCGCACCGGCCAGGTCCGCATCGGTGGCCGGCGCGCCAAGGCAGGTGCGCGGCTGGCGGCGGACGAGGTGGTGCGCCTGCCGCCGATGGGGAACGAAGCCAAAGCCAAGCCCCGGCCGTCTCCGGCCAGGGTCGATCCGGCCGACGCCGAGGCGTTGAGAGAGCGCGTCCTCTACCGCGATGCCCACGTCTTAGTCCTCAACAAGCCGGCGGGCCTGGCGGTGCAGGGCGGCAGCGGCACCCACCGCCACCTCGACGCCATGTTGGACGCGCTCACCTTCGATGCCAAGGAACGGCCGCGCCTGGTCCACCGCCTGGACAAAGACACGTCGGGCGTGCTTGTGCTGGCGCGCAGTGCCACCGCCGCCGCTCACCTGGCCGCCGCCTTTCGCGGCGGTGAGACGCGCAAGCTTTATTGGGCGGCAACCGTCGGCGTGCCGAAGCCGGCCCGGGGCCGCATCGACCAGCCCCTGGGCAAGGTTGCCGGGCAGCGCGGCGAACGGGTCACGCCGCTGGCCGAGGGCGGCCGGCGCGCATCGACCCTTTACAGGGTTGTCGAGCGGGCCGGCAAAAAGGCGGCGTGGCTGGCGCTTGAGCCCCTCACCGGGCGCACCCATCAGCTTCGCGTCCACTGCACCGGGCTCGGCACCCCCATCCTGGGCGACGGCAAGTACGGCGGGCAGGACGCCTTCCTGGCCGGCGGTGACTTCGCCCGCGCCCTTCATCTCCATGCCCGGGCACTCCGCATCGCATCGCCCGGGGGCGGCATGATTGATGTTCAGGCGCCCCTGCCGAGCCACATGCGCGACACATGGCGCTTCCTGGGCTTCGAGGAACACGACGAAGACGACCCTTTCGCCGAGTTTCCGGACTGACCCATGGTGGGTGGAGCTATTGGATATTTATGCTGTACCAGTGTTTATCGAAGGCCTGGCGCACGTCCTCTTCGCGGTCGCCGGGTTCTAAGTACGTATAGAGGAAATAAATGAGCTTCCGGTCGAGCTGTGAAAGAGTCTTTCCTGACGAAGAATACCCGAAAAACTCGAAAAACAAGCTATCGGGGTATATTGCCGAGTCGGCATAGAGACCAAGAACTTGAACAACTTCCTCAAGAAGCGTCGCTCGGCGCTGATCATTGGGTAAATCCTTCAATACCCAGACTAGCGAATCGATCAACGCGTAATCATCGTTCGATGATGTGCAGCCATATCCGTTAGACTTTACGTAATAGAAACAAATTGGAACCTCCGACCATCTTTTCCCACAGGCGTGGTCACAGATGAGAACCAAGATATTTTCTCGACGTTCGACGGGTATGAGGGAAATGTTCGTTTTGCTTAACGCGTTGTTGACCTCCTCTACCACTGAATTGAATATCGCCATGGTTTCCGGATTGGAAAACACCGACGAGATGGTCGGTGATTTTTTCCACCGCATGATGACCTGTGTGCGGAGGCCATCATCGGATGTGAGAAGAACTTGACGCACGAAGTGCCACGTTCTTTCTCTTTCGATTAGCGGTGCGACCCATACCGCTACAATGACGAGAGCGATGCTCGCCATTACCCCGACGCGGAAAACGTTCAACCGTGTCAAGACAGATAACCTACTAACTTATGAACCATTACGTGCACGGGGCACCCATTCTTCTATCGATAATCGCCGCCAACAACAAGGCACTTAGAGTTTCGGTTTTGCGACGGCTCGTTTCTTTTTTCTTTGTTGCAATCGATGTTCCTGAACACTCTTGAGATATTCGATACGATTTACCCTCCACTCGTATAAAGCGTCTTTTACGCCATCGAATTTATGGCCAGCCGCTTTAGAGATATTGCTTCGAGTTATGGATAACTCCAGCCCCTCAAGTTCCTTTGCAATACTCTCGTTTGAACGAAACTTAGTTGGAACTTTTTGGCTTCCGTCGGCTGACCGGCGAGCAAAAGTTTCTAGTTCTTCTCTTTGGTCTGATTCCTCGACCGTCTTTTCGATCTTGTCGAGAACCTTGTCCAAGGCCTCCTCGTTTTCCGTGCCGAAGAGACTCTTAATTTCGAGTTCCAACTCCTGCATTCCCGGGTCCTTCGACTCCGGTTCATCTTCAGGCGTTTTTTTGAATTTTCTTTCTACCGATTCGTCGAGAAAGGTCATGAGCTTGGCTACCGCTTCAGGGTCTTGCTCCGCCATTTCGCCGGCGTTGGTGATGCCGCGTTTCTTCAACTCCTCGGTCCGTTCGTCCCTCGACATTTCTCCGAGCCGTTTGGTTAGTTCGTCCAGTGCCTTTTGCTCCTCTGGCGACGGTTTGGGCAGAAAGTCAGGTTCCTTTTCGCTCCCTGCGTCGCCCTCGTCCTCGGGTGCCTCAGCCCTGTCGCGCACGGCTTGGCGTAACTCGGCGTCCTGGACCGTATCCTCGCGGTTCAAGTCCCTGGGAGTTGGGTCATCGCTTCCCGTCTCCAATTCGTCGTGGTTCACGCCGCCAATGACTACATCTTCTTCCGTGCTGGGGTTGGTGCCGTCGAAACGGCGGCCCCTGAGGTCGAGGGCTTGCTCGTCAAGCGTGTCACCCACATCCGCCAGTTTCATCTCCCCCAACTCAACAGCGCGTTCGGGCTTGAGGCCCAGCTCGGCGAACTCGGCGATGGCCGCCGCGCGGGCGCGTTCGGCCTCGGGGATGGCTGTGATCAGCGCCGGGTCATGATCGGCCAGGGTCTTGAGCCTCAGCGCCGCCGCCGCTTCTTGGCCCGGCTCGCCCGACAGCATGCCGGCGCGCAAGGATCGCGTCAGCGGTTTGGGTAGGTGGCCCAGCTTGCGGACA